>CAZXEV010000127.1:0-1587 GCA_964639735.1 uncultured Gammaproteobacteria bacterium | reverse complement strand
ACTTCATTGCCGAGCACTGAACACTCTATTTCTCGAGCATCTATAAATTGCTCGACGATTATTTTGGTATCAAATTTAAAAGCTTCAACCACCGCTGTTTGAAATTCTTTTTCATTACGAACTTTACTGACACCTATGGATGAACCCATATTTGCTGGTTTGATAAAAAGTGGTAAACCCAGCTGTTTTTTTATAGCATTAAAATTCAATTCGTCGTGACTGCGTATGATAACAAATTTACCGACAGGAATTCCGGCCTGTTTGAAAAGCCTTTTCATTATGTCTTTGTCCATACTCACCGCTGAGCCCAAAACTCCGGCACCGACAAATGGTACTCCGGAAAGTTTTAACAAACCTTGCATACTACCGTCTTCACCAAATGGTCCATGCAAAACAGGAAAAACTACATCTACTTTTTTTAATTGTGAAAAATCAAACTTACCATCTTTAGGTATTTTTATTGGAATGATTTCGTATTTTTGCGTATCGAGTGCAGCAATGACGTTTTTTGCCGACATCACCGATACTTCATGTTCTGCGGATTTGCCCCCAAAAAGGACTCCAATTTTTAATTTTTTCTTTGCCATAACGCTAGTATACCACCTTACTTTAAAATCGCATCTTGAAGGCTTTTAGGCACACTGGTGAGGCATTTAGCGCCATTTTTGGTGATAAGGTACATGTCTTCGATGCGCACTCCACCAAATCCCTCAAGGTAAATTCCTGGTTCTATGGTCATCACACATCCTACCAGCAATATATCGGGGCTATTTGGTTTGAAGTTTGGCCACTCGTGAATAACAGTTCCTACACCATGTCCGAGACCATGTTTAAAATTGTCTGGATACTTTTTTGCCAAATATTTTCGAGCCACACTGTCTACCACTCCTGCTCTCTTTTCACCTGGATTTAATTTCTGAAATGCTAGTTCTTGTGCTCTCAAAACATCAAGGTAAACTTTTTTCTGTTTAGCATTTGGCTCACCCCAGAAGTATGTGCGAGTCATGTCTGAACAATAATGATTTACGGTTGTTCCAAAATCAAACATGATCGTGTCTCCCTTTTTCAATTTACTTTTTCCGGGTTCGTGGTGAATGTTGGCAGTATTTTTACCAAAAGCCACAATCGGTGGAAAAGAAAGTATTGGCGCCCCGAGTTTTATAAAATACTTTTTAATTAAATTTGCAACAGTAATTTCTGTAATACCTGTTTGCAGTTCCGCTAGAACACAATCGAGCACAATCTCACTCGTTCTCTGCGCAGAAATTATATTTGCAAGCTCAGTCTTGCTTTTCACCGCCCGCACTTCGTGAACTAATTTAGTTTGCATACGTGAACTAGAACAATTTTAGTATGTCGTGAAAAGTAATCACTAACATCAAGATAAGTAAAATTCCAAAACCGATCATGTTTGCAGTGTTGGCAATCTTTGAATCTATTCTGGAACCTTTGATTTTTTCAATTAACAAGAAGAAAAGTCTTCCGCCGTCGAGGGCTGGGAATGGTAGCAGGTTTATAATTCCCAAGTTTACAGAAATAAGTGCTGCAAAAGACAATAGATATACAAAACCAAAATGCGCTGCGCTA
>CAZXEV010000126.1:0-1598 GCA_964639735.1 uncultured Gammaproteobacteria bacterium | reverse complement strand
GTAAGCGAAAAGGTGAGAGAGTTGTCGATTTTAATTTTAAGATGTAATTTAAATATAGGCATATCATTTCGTTTTGTAACAAGTGCTTAATGGCGCAAACTTTCCTGGACCATGTCTTAATTTGTCGAGTTCAAAGTTGAGTAAATATGATTTAGTTTACTAACTATAGCAGGTCGTATCTTTCGATAAGAACTCAGGTGGCTCAAGTTGGGTTATCTTGAGTGAGATGGGTGTTTTGGGTATAGGCTTTATGCGGTGGCAGAAAATTTCGCAGGGACTAGTCTTCCAACCCATTTCCTTTCGAACTTTAAATCAAATCCTGCGTGTTCGCCCCCATGAAGTATGGAAACAAACACTTTTTTAAGGACTTCAACCTCTTGGTCATGTTGAAGATCAGAGCTTAGAGATTCCTCAATTGCTTCAAAAACACTTAACAAATCGGGAGTAGTGACAACCTTTGGTATTTTACTCATGTCTAAGCCGATAGTCTCTGCCGGCTTAAAGCCTACAAGTGTATCGGTGAAAAGAACTTTATTTCCGTTTTGAAAGTTGATTTGAATAAAACGGCTGCCGTCGGCGTCTACTCTTTGCAATACTTCATTAAGTGTATCGACTTGGAGCTTGAAAAGCTTGCCGTCAATAGATTGCTGTATAACGGTTTCAGTGGCATTTGTTCCATATCTTTTTAAGCCAGATGAGGTCTTAATGAATTCAAGTATATCTTCGAGCATTTTAGATGTTTTGTTTGTTTTGTCCGAATTGCTCAAAATAAGCCTCCTGTACAAGTGGTGCTAGTACATGAGACCTATCGTCGAACGATGGTCAGGACTTAACAAAATCGAAAAATAAAATCATTTAATAGTAAGTATGGTTTGTTTGGTGGATCACAATGATATTTAAAATTGATTTAAAACTAATATTTCCCTGGTGCATCAAGGCTAAAATTACACTTACTGCATGCTAAACAGACAAAAAAACAGAAAAAAGACCTATACTTGTATAATTACTCAGCGCTCCTGAATAATTATAAAAAAGAATTTGACCAAAACCTCACTCTGGCACATAACGAGACCACTTTTTGGGGGCATAGCTCAGCTGGGAGAGCATCTGATTTGCATTCAGAAGGTCGCAGGTTCGATCCCTGTTGCCTCCACCAAAAAGTCTTTTTTTGTATTTTTTATTTCGATCAAAATGACGCAATAAAAAAAATAAAAAAAGTTTGACGGAAGGTGAACGTTGAAATATACATTCACCTCTCGCAACGACGCTCTTTGAAAACTGAATAGCTAGAATGAATAAATGTGTTCTTGAATATTTATTATTGAGAAAATAAACCAACAATAATTTTCGACAATTTGTCGGAAAGTCAGCATTTGTTGAGTTGCAGAATTACAACTAGAGAGTTTGATTCTGGCTCAGAACAAACGCTGGCGGCGTGCCTAATACATGCAAGTCAAACGGGGAAAGGCTTCGGCCAAGTACCAGTGGCGCACGGGTGAGTAATGCGTGGGTAATTTTCCTAGACGTGGGGGATAACCAGTCGAAAGACTGGCTAATACCGCATAAGACCACGAAATCTGAGGATTTTGAGGTAAAAG
>CAZXEV010000125.1:0-1602 GCA_964639735.1 uncultured Gammaproteobacteria bacterium | reverse complement strand
TAACCAAGCGTTGCGCAATCGCTACGTTGATAGTAGAAGCGACCAAAAATGGTTCGACTTTCATATCTAGTAAACGTGGCATGGTAGTAGCCGCATCGTTGGCATGTAAAGTAGATAACACCAAGTGACCAGTCAAAGCAGCGTTTACTGAAATTCCAGCTGTTTCCTCGTCACGAATTTCTCCCACCATAATAATATTTGGATCCTGACGCACAATCGTACGCAAACCTTTGGCAAAAGTTAAATCAGTTTTTGTATCAACTTGAATTTGAGTCACACCTTCAACATCGTATTCCACTGGGTCTTCGATAGTCGCAATATTTACATCACGACGATTTAAAATTTTTAAAATCGCATACAGGGTAGTAGTTTTACCAGAGCCAGTTGGTCCAGTAACAATGATCATGCCATGAGGGTGTTTGATAGCACTTTGAACTTTTTTCAAATCATCTGCATTGAAACCAAGATCAGACAAACTAAACGATCTATTTTTGGCTGATAAAATACGCATTACTACATTTTCACCAGAAGTTGTTGGCACAACAGATACACGCACATCAACGTTGTCGTTGTCATATTGAAAACGTAATTTTCCGTCCTGTGCTGCACGATGTTCATCGGTGCGCATTTTTGACATGATTTTTATTCTAGTCAAAATCAAATCACTTAAACTTTTTGGCAACTGAGTAAGATCATGCATCACACCATCAATACGAAAACGGATCACAATCTTGTCACTATATGGTTCAACGTGGATATCGGAAGCTTTGTTCTGCTGACCATATTGCAACATAGTATCCACCATTTTTACCGTCAAATCATCAGCTTTTTCTTTGGCCAAACCTGGTTTAGCAATCTCCGCCAATATACCGTCCATTTCTTCTTTTAGACTAGCTTTGAAACTATCCAAAACACTTTCGAGGTCCTGATCAGTAGCATAAAAAACTATTATTGGAGCTGCTAATAATTTTTCTAAGCTGCGTAGAGTAGTTTTATCATTTGGATCACGCATGGCTACTTTTATACCATCTTTAGTCGCTTCAAATGGAGCCACACCTTTGGCACGAGCCATAACTTCTGGAATTTTTTTAATCAAACTATCGTCAATTTTTTGACGAGTTAAATCTACATAATCACATTTATAATATTCAGCCACTGCTTGTCCCAAAATATTTTTGGTAACAAAACCGCCATCCAACAAAAATTCAACCAAACCAAAATTTGTGTTCTGTCTATCCTTTTCAATTTTAGCCAATTCGGTTTCCGAGATGTAATCCAACGAAACCAACAGTTCTTTAATTTTTTGTTCGGTTAATTTTGCTGGCATATATTATTCAAGAAGTTTTTTTACATGCTCCACCACTTTGTTGATAGGAGTATCAGATTTCACAAAAAAATCTTTAGCACCAAGTTTTTTGGCCTTGGCGATATCGGATTCTTGACTCAAGTTTGTAGAAACAATAACTGGAAGACTACTCTTTTTTTCTTTAAGTTCTGTCAAAACATCAAAGCCATCTTTTTTTGGCATCATCAAATCTAATAACAGCAAGTCATATTTATTTTTTTCTAATTCTGCTAACGCTTCTTCACCGTCGTAAACAG
>CAZXEV010000124.1:0-1614 GCA_964639735.1 uncultured Gammaproteobacteria bacterium | reverse complement strand
GCAAATTCATCGGCAATAGCAATGCCCATTTTTCCGGACGAACGGTTTCCAATAAACCGGACAGGGTCTATGGCTTCATAAGTTGGTCCGGCATTAACCAATACTTTAACAGAGGCTAGAGGCAATGTTTTTTGCAATTCTTTTTTTACATTTTCGCGAATCTCTTAGATAGCAACAACTTTGGAATAATCCAGCGCGCACCCAGAAATAAATTTTACAAAATTATTTAAAATAATATTTTCATCTTCCGTCTCTTCTACTTCGGGATGAAACTGCACCGCATAAAAATTCTTTTCCTTGTTTTCCATGGCTTCAATTACACCGCCATTCTTTGAAGTCGCCGTAACCACAAAGCCTGCTGGTGTAGATTTGACCGAATCGCCATGCGAAGACCAAGCATTAATTTTGGCAGGTAAATTTTCAAATAATTTACTTTTACTAAAAGTCACTTCCACTGGACCATAAGATTTTCCAGATGCTACTTTGTGAACAGTGTCTTTGTCGTGTACATAAGCAAGCCACTGCATACCGTAACAAATACCTAAAATTGGAATACCGAAAGAGAGTAACTCAACAGGGATTTTTGGTGCATCGGTATCGTACACACTAGCCGAACCACCAGAAAGAATGACTCCTTTGGGTTGATTCTCTTTTATCCAATTTAGTGACGTCTCGGGAGCGACTATAACAGAATGAAAACCGATATAACGCAAGCTACGACGAATAATCTGAGTATATTGGCTACCGAGATCAACTATGAGTATCTGATGGCTTTTATTTAGCATAAATAATTATAACATACCATTAAAAAACAAAATCTCCCAGCAAGTTGGGAGATTTTTACAAACTATTTCTTTTTTGCCTTTTTTGGCTTCTTCACATCCTTACGATACGCATTGTTTCCTTTTCCCATATTACTTTAAAGTTATACTTTTAATTACCACAGCTTCGACTGGTCTGTCGCCTGGTACGGTTTTTACATTTTCAATTTTGGTCACTACATCCATCCCAGAAGTGACTTTTCCAAAAACTACATGTTTGCCATCCAGGAAATTGTTGGCTGCGGTGTTGATGAAAAATTGGCTACCATTTGTATTTGGACCTGCATTGGCCATAGAAATCGTACCAACATCATTATGATTACTTGCCGTCAGTTCATCAGCAAACTGATACCCTGGTCCTCCTGTGCCCCACATAGCCATCTTGGTATCATCTTTGGTCAACGGGTCCCCTCCTTGAATCATAAAACCTTTAATTACTCGGTGAAATTTTACTCCGTCATAAAAGCTTGCTCCGGCTAGCTTGGTAAAATTAGCCACTGTGTTTGGCACTTGTTTATCCAACAACTCAATTGTTACGTCCCCCATACTTGTGTGCAATATCGCATTCATATATTTTTTTGTATTATTTTCTGAAACAACTTCAGGTTTTGTATCTGTTGTCACTTCAGGACTATTAATTTTTTCATCTTGTGTTAGTACTGGTTGATACATAATTTCATCTGGACCTCCCATTTCTGGTTTGTTTGAATACCAAACACCAAAAACAATTAAAACTAAAACTATTACCATGCTTATATATTTATTCATTGTTTAATATTATTACAAAAATAAT
>CAZXEV010000123.1:0-1629 GCA_964639735.1 uncultured Gammaproteobacteria bacterium | reverse complement strand
CCGGTACAAACCAACCAGAAATATTATCGGCCAAATTTTGAATTGGAGCTTTACTACCTTGGGCGTCTTCAATCAATTTTATAATTTGAGACAAGGCAGTTTCCTGTCCAACTTTAGTAACTTTAAATTCAAAACTTCCATGTTTGTTTATGGTTGCTCCAACGACTTTATCTCCGACATTTTTTTCTACCGGAATACTTTCACCAGTCAACATACTTTCGTCCACGCTTGAACTACCTTTAACAACTTCCCCGTCTACGGGGATTTTTTCTCCAGGACGTACCACGATAATATCCCCAACAATTACTTCATCTAGCGACAAATCTTTTTCAACACCACTTCTTATTACACGCGCCGTTTTTGGCTGCATGCCCATTAATTTTTTTATCGCTTCCGAAGTTCCGCCTTTGGCTCTCGCTTCCAACCATTTACCCAAGATCACAAAAGTAATCAAAAAGGCTGCGGTTTCAAAATATAATTCTGGAATCATTTCGCCGTTTAAACCAAACACGGATTTATTTGTCAGCACATACAATAAATACTGCCATAGACTATAAAAAAAGGCTGTACTAGTACCAATGGCGATCAAGCTATCCATGTTAAATGTTTTCATCTTCAGACTGCTCCAAAAACCCTTATAGAAACCAGCGCCTATGATAAATTGAATCGGTATCGTTAAAATCAAGGAAACTATACCAGCATACGGTAAAATATTTTTACCAGGTAAAATTGGAAAAAAACTTAACAACATGAAATATAGCAACGGTAGACTCAAAGACAAACTAAATAAAAACATTTTTAGTAGCACCTGAATTTCTTTTGATTTTCTGATTTGTTCGGATTCCGAGTTGTTTGATGCTATTTGCGCGCTATATCCGGCCTCTTTTATTGCTGCAATCAAACCGGTTTCAGAAATTATTTCATTGTCGAAAATAATATGAGCTTTTTCGGCAGCGAAATTCACATTAGCATCTTTAACCCCTGATGTTTCGTTTAATTTTTTGGTGATGAGCAATGCGCACGAAGCACAATGCATACCGCTGATACTAAAATTGGTAGATTTATTAATCATATATTATTATTTTTTATCTACTACAATAAATTTTCCAGTGTACATACCCATTGAACAAGAAAATTTAAATTCGCCTTTTTCAGTCGGATTAAAATAGAAAATATTTTCACCTTGTTGCAAAGGTTTGCCAATATTAAATTTACGCATCACAATATAGCTGGCGCAAGAAAGTGTAGTTTTAGAATTAACAACCCATTTGACTGGACGGCCCTTTTCAACTGTAAGAACATTTGGGCTATATCCGTCAAAATTTTGATCCATATATACGACCTGTTCATTTTGTTTACTGTCAGAATCACTTACAGCAGTAGCGCTATTACCGCCTATTAAATTAGCGCCATTACCAATGTTATACCAACCAAATAGAATTACAGCTAAACCAGCAGTAGCAAAAAATATACGGGCCTTATTACCCTTAAACACAGAAGACAGACCACCAATACCAAGTAATCCAAAAGATGTTCCTAGAGCAAACAGTCCCATAATAGCAGCACCCTGATAAAAACTACCGGAACTTACAGCATAGAGCTGCATAGCTTGAGTAAAGCCGCACGGTA
>CAZXEV010000122.1:0-1634 GCA_964639735.1 uncultured Gammaproteobacteria bacterium | reverse complement strand
CTGCTTGTGCTACAATATAGCTAAGAAATAGGAATAGTACATAATCAATTATGTGCCACCAGCCGCTAAAATTGTCTGGCACATGTCCTGGAAGAAACCACCAAATACCAAAAGCCATGGATAATCCGATACCAATTAGAAAAAGTAAAAAATAAATTGTTTTTTGTGAAACTGTCATAAAAATTTGGGCTACCGCGAGATATTGTTAGTAAAATTTATTTTTTGGAAGCTGTTTGTTTATGAGTAATATTATTGGCTGAGTTGCGTTTGCTTATTAAGAGAAGTTTTATTATTCCCCAAAGCATGAGGTCGTACATTAATCTTCCTATAAGGACAACCCATTGGCCAAAATATTCAAAAATTTGTTTCCAATTAGTTAGGGGCTTTAACGTCGGTTTTTGAGTTAGACGCATATGATTAAAGTATTTTTTCTCCTCTAATGATTCTGACAAGCACGACAATTACCGCGAGCACAAGCAGAATATGAATAAAACCGCCAAGCGTGAATGAGGTGATTATCCCTAAAATCCACAACATGACGAGGGTGAAAGCAATAGTAAGTAGCATATGGGTTTATTATGAATAAATTTTTTGGGTGGCACATCGACCTTGTGCGTAATGATAAACAAATGAAAAATCCACCCCACTTCTCTATCAGTGTCTGGGGTGTTTTGGATCGTTAGTTCGGATGTGCGGAAGTAGGTACTATTTTGCTCTGCTCAATTTTGCTTGAGCGATGGTATTAACAATTGCTTGTACAAAAGGATTATTATGCTCTAGTTTTGGGAAAACTCTTTTGCCGTCTTTTTGCTTTTGGATTAGTTTGGCATGAGTTAAAATTTTTATATGCTGTGATGCCAGGGGTAATGAAATATTTAAAATTTCGGCGATATTACTAATTGATAACTCATGCTGTTCACCAAGGATGCGGAAAATGCGATAACGGTTTACGTCACTCAACACCCGGAAGGCGGCAGTCATGCTGGCGTCGCTTTCGCTAAAAAGTTTTCGTTTTTGTTTAATTTCTAGTTCAGAGAGTGTGTACATATATTAATTTAGGTGTTGTTTAACTATTTAACTATACTCCTAATTATAATATGTGTCCATTGCGTCAATCTAAAACAGTGAGGAAACAGTGCATAACTTTATTTTTTGATTGACACTGTAGATGCTACATGATAGCGTAGATATAGATTTTTTATGAAAATATTAGTCACAGGAGGTACGGGATACATTGGTTCGCATACCGTAATTGAACTTTTGCTTGCGGGCCATGACGTTGTGATACTCGATAATTTAAGTAATAGTGATGCTGCTGTAGTCGCGCGTATACAACAAATCACCAATATTTCACCTCGTTTAATAATTGGCGATATTTGTGACCTTTCAATGGTTCGTAGTATTTTTGCGGGTGAAAAAATTGATGCTGTTATTCATTTTGCTGCCAAAAAATCAGTTGAAGAGTCGACCAAATTTCCAGATTTTTATTATCAAACGAATGTGGGTGGTTTGGCTACATTGTGCCAGGCCATGAGAGAGGCTGGTGTAAATAGATTTGTCTTTTCTTCGTCTGCGGCGGTATATGGTGAACCGTCAGTAATTCCGATAGCAGAGGAATCTATTTTGAATCCGCT
>CAZXEV010000121.1:1334-1642 GCA_964639735.1 uncultured Gammaproteobacteria bacterium | reverse complement strand
ATTTTCCCCCCCTCACCACGTATCATTTTCTTGTGTAGCTGTCTTTTTACCCTATCGCACCAACCACCCTCACTGTCCCAAGCACCATAAGTCAAACTATCACCAAAAGCATAAATTCTCGCCGTTTTCATAAAATATTACTTACTATTTTCACTAATGTCTAACTTAAAAGTTTTAATTAAAGAGTTATACGCGTCAATGTATTTTTGAGTATTTTTTTGATCATTGTTGTAGGTCATAACAATCGAGTATTCTTTATTATTCTTAATAAATGACGTTACAGTTCCCCAACCCTCCCAACCATTTTC
>CAZXEV010000121.1:1059-1324 GCA_964639735.1 uncultured Gammaproteobacteria bacterium | reverse complement strand
TACATACTTTTATCCACAGTATTTCTGTCAGCAATATACTCTTCTAAGTTAGTAAGATTAGTTTTTTTCACAAAAACTGAAATGTGCGCTCCCACAACAGGGGGTCCATAACCTTCATTATAAATAAACAAGTCAGGACTATATATTTCCAAACTAACACCATCTTCAAACTGATTTTCTGTTTTTGCCCCCCAATTTTTTGGTATTTCAAGTCTATATTCATACATACTGTTAACGAAAACCCCAGACAAATCAGCATCAACAT
>CAZXEV010000121.1:0-1049 GCA_964639735.1 uncultured Gammaproteobacteria bacterium | reverse complement strand
TTTCTGGCCTACAACCGAATTTGTTTGTTTTTTCTGATACTTTAATCCCAAAAGCAAACCAAAAGCAAAAGAAAAGAAAATAACCAAACCAACAACAAAAACCCCATTTTTAGTTTTTGAATATAACTTCATAACTCAAGTATATATGGTTTAGCGAGGAGCTGAGAACGAAGTCAGAGCTTTTACTGGCCAGGTTTCACTAAACATCTTGGCTCTTGAAAATAACTACACGCTATAAGAGTTGTGCTCCATTCTCCACCTTGTAGCGAAAGAGTATTGCACCCATCAGAATATTTTTTACAGCCTGAATAAATAATTTTTTCAATCTCCTTCTTATTGGGTTGACGATGTTTTGTCTTGTTTATTATCGAATAACCCCATATGATCCGAGGAACACATTTTTGACTTGGTTTTGGTAAAACTTGAGGCCACATACACTCATATTTTGGAATTGATACAAAAACTACAAAAAGCAAAAAAGTTACTAATAAAATTAACAAAGCTAAAAGCAACTTCTTCATAAATAAATGATAACAAATGCGGAGGAGGTGGGATTCGAACCCACGTAGACTTGCGCCTGCACGATTTCCAATCGTGTGGAATAGACCACTATCCGACTCCTCCGAGTGAGTAAAATTGAATCAACAGATTCACATATTACGATGCGAGGAGGAGAGGATATCGAAGATATCCATTCTCCTCAAACCGTTTTCTCAATCCCTATTTTACCTCAACCCTTCCAAAGCTGATAGAACCTAATTTAAACTACAAAGACCTCTTCCACTCCATAGCCTCAATGTAACCATCTAAAAAGTCGTTTTTGTTAAAATTTTCCCAACCGCAACCTTTAGCAACACCTACCAACGTTTTTAACAAATCACCCTTAGACCACTCTTCGTATTTAGAATATCTACTATTTAAGTTCCCTGTAATAAGGGTAAAAAAACGTTTTACAGCCTCTGCCCCTTTACCCAAACCTTCTCGGTTAAACCTATCATACAAATAACAGTAAAACGACCCACTAGCATCGTAAACATCCGCAATTCCCA
>CAZXEV010000120.1:439-1661 GCA_964639735.1 uncultured Gammaproteobacteria bacterium | reverse complement strand
ATGGCTTTGGTGGTGCAAAAGAACTCCGAATGAAGCTCATGGAGGAAGGGAATACGGCGGAAGATGTACGAAGGATTGTTGAGGAATTTCTCAAAACCCGCTCGTCTTGGTCGGAATATCCTGAAAAATAAGCATGGATTTCGCAAAGCGAAATCCATGCTTTGTACTTGACTTTTACATCTAAATATGCTATTATGAACATGTAGGTAAAGAAACCGATTCCTCAATATCGGCTCCTGTCAAAAATGGCGGTTGTACAATAAAAACAATAAATACTAGTGCAAAATGGAAACAAAACAAATGGACAACACTGGTCTTGGACTCATCAAAAAAGCAATTGAGAGAGTTCAAAATCAAACCTCGCTTTTTGCCAGCGGATTAAAAAAATTGGTAAACATGACTGAACCACAGCTTGCTGAATTTCTTAATAAGAAACAAATCCACTTCGGCAGATTGCTCAAAGTAGTTTCTGATATTCAACTTGAAGCAACCAAGAGTTTCAAAACTCGTGAGTTTTTCAAAACTAAAGACAATGGCGGAATATTCGCACATGTTGATGGTGACATCTTCAATTATTTCCACGATGAAGTAAAAGATTCGCCTGCAAAAGAATTGGCAAGTTACGAATTCACCGAAAACATCACCGAAGAAAACATCGTTGCTGATGCAAAATCCAGTAACATCTACGAAGAAGTAGACCTTGCGCATATTATGCAGATTTGCAAACGTCACATTATCGGAGGTGAGAAATTACTTCTTGAGGGCGGTAAAGCAAACTTGTTTTGGATACGCAATAAAAAAGGCGAGCTTTGCGAGGTGCGCGTGCGTCTGAGCGGTGGCGGTTGGTGCGTGTACACGGATCCATTCCGTCCTTCGCGTAGGTGGCTTCTTGGACGCTGGTCGTTCTTTCGCAACTAACACTTTGCACTTTGGTATCTTTTGATACTGTGACCTTAAACCCTTTGAATCTTAAAAAATTTGAAGGGTTTTTATTTTGCCTAATTTGATATAATAAGATACAGAACAATGCGGTAATTTCCGGCTGTGGCTTGAAATACATTGTTTCGATTGTGGTACTATCAGAATTGCATTGGATATTATATCTCATGCAAGCGTATGGTGCTATATTTCTAACATAAAAATTATTTTGTTGGTGATACAACTGGTGGACTTCGATGTCTCAAAAAATATTCAAGCACGTATGATTTAATTGCTGGTGTAA
>CAZXEV010000120.1:0-429 GCA_964639735.1 uncultured Gammaproteobacteria bacterium | reverse complement strand
CGTGAATCTGAGCGATGACGGTTGGAACGTGAACACGAATCCATTCAATCCTTCGAATAGGTGGAATCTTGGACGCAGGTCGTTCTTTCGCAATAAGACTTTTCTCTCGCTATTTTGCGGGAGTTTTTGTTTCAATGCCTTTTTTCCACCCACCAAGTATTCGCCCGACTTCTTCGAGTTTACTTGAAAGTGCGAGGTATGGTTTTTCTTTTAGGAGATTATTTTCAAATGCAATTTGCAAGAGATATTTGATCATATCAGTTTTACTGATTGCTTGGATAATGATACTATTTTTATTTTCTACGTTCGCATAGTACGCTTGGTATATGAGTTCAAGCAGATCAAGAAAATGGTTTTCAATACGTGTACCAGTCGTGTATCTGCCTACTCGTGCCATATGCGGAACAATGTCATGACACCAAATACTAA
>CAZXEV010000119.1:0-1764 GCA_964639735.1 uncultured Gammaproteobacteria bacterium | reverse complement strand
CAGACCTAGTTTTGTGGGTGTCTCAAGATTACTACTTGGTACATTTTCTATGGTCTTTAGTCGATTACATAAATCTGGTCTTTGTTTTGCTGTCACTTTATCTATTTTGTGTAATTGTTACGGGAAAAGATTTATCTTTTTTTGCAAAAATGACTCTATTTATAATTCATTTACCAGCATTTTTTAGCACCGTGGCTGGACATTCTGTTACTAGTTTTGATCAGACGTGGTGTGAATAATATGAAGGATATTTTATTGTTAAATACAAAGCCATAATTTCTTTAATAACAATTTTGGCTGTTTTAGCAGTTTTTTTCTGGCAATGGTTTAAGGATAAAGAAAATAGAAAAAGATTAGTTGTTATTACATTGGGTCTTATATTATTTTTATCAATTTTCTCTGTCACAGAATATATTTCTGTGCTTACTGGTCATTATGAAATAAATCTATACGGAACTTTTTCTATACCTATTTTTATAGGGATGCTTGTTTATAGTATTGTAAAATATAAGTATTTTGATATTAGACTTATTGCTTCAAATGCTCTAGTTATTTCTCTAGTCGTTATCATTGGTGCACAATTTTTCTTTATTAGAAATCCAATTAACTTTGTTTTGAATAGCGTTGGATTTGTTTTTGTGCTAATTGCTGGCTACTTACTTATCAAAAGTGTTCAACAAATTGAAACCCAAAAACAAAACCTCCAAAAAGCCAACACCCAACAAGAATCCTTGATGCGTTTCATTAACCACCAAGTGAAAGGTTTTCTTACAAGATCACGATTGATTTTTGATGCTCTAAAAAATGATGAATACGGAACACTGACACCTGAGGCGAAAAAATTGGTGAATGTTGGATTTGATACAAACACGCAGGCGGTGCAGATGGTGAAATCTCTTCTTGATGCATCAAATTTGCAAGACGGAACTGTGACTTATCAGCACGTGAATTTTGATTTTCGTGCGTTGGTTAGTGATATTGTTGGTCAATTAAAATCAACAGCGGAAGCGAAAGGTCTTACATTGAATACACAAGTTGATTCTTCAAAAGAAATGATGGTGAACGGTGACTTAACTCACTTGGCGCAAGCGGTTCGAAATTTAATTGAAAATGGAATTCAATACACAAACGCGGGAGCTATAAATGTTTCTCTAAATGTAGAAGATAAAAAAGTTATTTTTAAAGTTACTGATACTGGAATGGGTCTAACAGAAGAAGATAAAAAAGTTTTGTTCCAACAAGGTGGGCGAGGAGAAGAAGCTCAGAAGAGAAATGTAAACAGTACTGGTTATGGTTTGTATATTACATACAAAATTATTAAAGATCACCAAGGTCATATAAAAGCGATTTCTGCGGGAAGAGATAAAGGCTCTACTTTTGAGGTTAAATTGCCTTTGGTTTAGGCTTTTTGCAGATTGAATTTTTAAAAGTTTTTGCTAGCATTATTGATGTACAACAATGGCCACTAGGCCAACTGAGGAAGCCCGTTATTGAAAGATAACGGGCTTCCGTTTTTTTAAATAAAATCACGTGTATTAGATTGTTAGAATAGTGGTTTATTTTAAGACTTGCGAGAACGCCTTTTTTAGTGCAAAATATCCTTTACTGTACTGTTTCTAGTCTTTATAGAGCAATACACATTGCCCGATCGTCTAATGGTAGGACACTGGTTTTTGGTACCAGGTATCAAGGTTCGAGTCCTTGTTGGGCAGCAAACAAGAGCTAGCACGTGTTGCTATAATTTAAATAAAAAGTCGCGCAACC
>CAZXEV010000118.1:0-1795 GCA_964639735.1 uncultured Gammaproteobacteria bacterium | reverse complement strand
TAAAATTATTACTGCCGGCGAACTGCTTGGAAGAATAATATTGTTAATAGGGGTATTTATTTTAATACAAATACACGCCTCCTTTTTACCTTTCATGGCAATTTTGACCAGCGCCTCGATCATCAATGTCTTGTATCTATTTTACAAGATGCCAAAAATTAATTTTGCATTTGATCCAGAAATATTTCAAGCAATATTTCAAAAAATATATCCAACCGCGCTTTGTATAATCTTTAATTCGTTTTATCTCCAAGGTGACCGCGTCATCCTTCCTCTATATAGCACCCCTACCCAAGTCGGCTTTTATGGCGCTGCCTATCGCGTACTTGATGTTATAGTACAGATTGCCGCCCTCACTATGGGCATAATGTCACCACTACTCGCTTATCATTTTTCTCGTTCCCAAAATGTTGAATTCAAGAAACATCTGCAGATGTCTTTTGATCTAATAGCACTAATCCTTATCCCAATGATGATCGGTGCAGTATCATTGGCTGAACCAATCATGCAATTTGTCGGGGGCAATGATTTTATTGGATCTGGAAAAATCCTCATTTGGCTTAGTTGGACGGTGCTTGGAATTTGTCTGGGGATAGTTTTTGGCTACACAGCACTTTCCATCAACAAACAAAAACAAGCTATTTGGATATATTTATCCGACGCTATTTTGAGTGTTATTGGTTATTTTATTTTCATCCCTCGCTTTGGTATCTATGGAGCAGCAGGAGTGACAATTTTTTCTGAAATTTTTGCTGGCACACTGTTGATGTTTTTAGTATTTAAGCACACCGATTTTTTCCCAAGAATAAAAACTTTATTAAAGATACTGTTAGCTGGTTATATCATGTATCTGGGGATAATTTATATCCCAACAACAAACGTTGTTTTATCAATAATACTTGGTGGTTTTGTTTACACTATTTGCATATTGGCACTTGGGGTTATTTCAAAAACTACATTTAATGAAGTATTGCAAACCAAAAAATTGAATTAAATATCATTTTTTGGTAATATATAATTAGTAAACATAAACAAAATATATGGATTTTTTAAAAATGCGTCATGTGATTTTCTTTGTATTTCTAATTGCCGTGACCGGAGCCTTCTTCACTATCATGAAACCATTCTTTTACCCACTGTTTTGGGCGGCAATATTAGCTAGCATTTTTTATCCATCATATAAATGGATAAACAAAAAACTTAAAGTAGCCGACCTTAGCTCTGCTTTAATATTAGTATTAATTTTTACAATTATTGTACTTCCAATGGTCGGCATTGGTACTTTGGTAGTAAAAGAAGCTTTGAACCTATATAGTACGGCTGCTGACAAAAGTGGTGAAATTAATTTAAACATCCAGCAAACTTTAAACTGGGTAAAACAGAATCCATACACCGCTCAGTTCAATATTGATCAAACATTTATAACTCAAAAAGTGGTAGAGAATTATCAATCGATCACAAGCTTCTTGCTTGAAAGTGCCAAAACAATTACTCAAAATTCCGTCGTATTCATGATAATGTTCTTCATCATGTTTTATGCTTTGTTTTTCTTTGTACGCGACGGTGAAAAATTTCTTAAACAATTAATGCATTTGAGTCCTTTGGGTGATCAGTACGAAAAAATACTTTATAACAAATTTACTTCAACTGTACGTGCTACAATAAAAGGTAGTCTAATAGTTGGTTTAATCCAGGGTACTTTAGGCTGGGCAATGTTCGCAATTGCTGGTATCCAAGGATCTGTAATCTGGGGACTGATGATGGTTCTGTTAGCCACAATACCTGGTATCGGCTG
>CAZXEV010000117.1:0-1806 GCA_964639735.1 uncultured Gammaproteobacteria bacterium | reverse complement strand
TAAGATTTTTCCCATTTCTTGAATATTAAGTGTTCTAGGTTTTTTATCTTTTACGCAAAAAACTCCAATAGGTTGATTGTTTTTGTAATCAAAAAGAGCAAATCCTGCATAAAATCTAATAAATGGAAAACCGACTACCATCGGGTTGTCAGCAAAACGTGGATCCTTGAGTGTGTCTTCTATTATAAACATATTGGTGGCCATCAAAGCATGCCCACAAAATGATATAGCCCTATCGCCTTCTTTCTGATCTAAACCGGTGCATGATTTATACCACTCTCTCTGTGAATCGAGAATCGTCACCATCGATATCGGCACATTCAACCTCTCTACAGCCTCGCGAGTAATCACATCAAAACGCTCTTCGGGTTTTGTGTCCAAAATCGCTAGCCTATGGACTGCTTCTAGCCTCTTGTCTTCATCGTTTGGAATGGGAGCATTTAACATAAGTTAATTATAAAACAAAAATGAACATAAGTAACTACCAAAAGTGGAAAACTAAATAAGTAATATAAACCTATTCCAACAAAACCAACCCAGCCATTAAGACAACTCCGAGAATCAATGAAAATAATTGAGACAAAGACTGCTTTACCTTTTTAGTTTTATGAAGCTCTGGTATAAGATCAGCGACTGCTATGTAAATAAAACCTCCTGCTGCTAGGGGTAAAACCCAAGAGACCAGACTTTCCCCTACCTCGCCCAATAAAAAGGCAAAACACGTACCAAGCAATGCTGTCAGGGCAGACAGAAAATTCAGCCAGAGAGCTCTCTTGCGGGTATACCCGGCGTGTAGCAACACAGCAAAATCTCCAATCTCTTGTGGAATTTCGTGTAAAATGACAGCCAAGGTGGTAGCTACCCCCACAGGAATACTTACCATAAAACTTATTCCGATAACTACTCCATCAATGAAATTGTGAACTCCATCAGAAAAAAGCACCAACTTGCCAACAGGGTGTATCGTGTATTCACTAGTGTCATCTTCATGGTGATGCCAGTGGAAAAATTTTTCTAATACAAAGAAAAAAACTATACCGGCAATGATTAGCAAACTTACCACTAGAGGGTTTTCAGAATTTTCAAATGCTTCTGGAATCAAATGAATAAAAGCATCTCCCAGCAGTGCCCCGACCGCCAAACTCACAAGCAAAAAAACATATCTTTTAATGACTTCCTCTTTAATTGAAAGAGTAAAAACCCCAACCAAAGAAACTAAACTTATTGCAACGACCCCCAACAATGCGTAAATATATGCTGTAATCATAATTATGCTACACAATTCTTACAGAACCCAAAAAGCTCCAAAGAATGATCTTTTATATTAATAAACTTGGAAGAACTTCGAACTATTCCCCCTAATGCTTTTTCAATTGCCGTGCTTTCAAAATCCTCTACCGTATCGCACTTGAGGCAAGTTATATGGTGATGATGTGCCTTGTTAAGCTCAAAGAATGCAGACTCTTTTCGAAAATCTACTTTAGTTAAAACCCCCCCTCCCTCAAACAAAGAAAGCGTACGGTATACAGTCGCTTCATTTATATCTTTATTTTTTTTATTTCGCTTTAGCTCTTGATAAACCACCTCTGCCGTAAGAGGAGCTTTGCTATTTGCAAAAATCTCCAATATTGCCAATCGTGCAGGTGTTGCCTTATACCCTTTTTCTTTCAATATTTCTTTCATCTCATGAGTATAAACTAAATGCAAATGACTTGCAAGCGGAAAACTAGTGTTGGTGAAAAAGAGCACTCTAACCTTTGTGGCATTTCAAAAAATAAACAGCAAAAAGAGTCGTGATCGACACAG
>CAZXEV010000116.1:0-1834 GCA_964639735.1 uncultured Gammaproteobacteria bacterium | reverse complement strand
GTAGCCAAACCAAGCGCACAAGGACAAGCAATCACGATTACTGAGGTAAAGGCCATCAAACTAAAAGTGAGGCCAGCGCCTAAATAGAAAAACCAAACTGCAAATGTAAGAGCCGCTACCATCAAAACTGCCGGTACAAACCAACCAGAAATATTATCGGCCAAATTTTGAATTGGAGCTTTACTTCCCTGTGCATCTTCAATTAATTTTATGATTTGAGATAAGGCAGTTTCTTGACCAACTTTAGTTACTTTAAATTCAAAACTCCCATGTTTATTTATAGTAGCACCAACAACCTTGTCTCCAACATTTTTCTCTGTTGGAATACTTTCACCAGTCAACATACTTTCATCCACACTAGAACTTCCTTTTACAATTTCTCCGTCTACTGGAATTTTTTCACCAGGACGAACAACTATAATATCTCCTACGATCACGTCATCAAGTGGTAAATCTTTTTCCATCCCATTGCGAATGACACGAGCAGTTTTCGGTTGCATTCCCATCAACTTTTTAATAGCCTCCGAAGTTCCACCTTTAGCTCTCGCTTCCAACCATTTTCCCAAAACTACGAAGGTAATTAAAAACGCCGCAGTTTCAAAATATAATTCTGGGATTTTTTCACCATTCAAACCAATAATCGATTTATTAATTATTATATAATTAATCAACTGCCACAAACTATAAAAGAAAGCAGTGCTAGTACCAATCGCGATCAGACTGTCCATGTTGAACATCTTCATCTTCAGACCGCTCCACAACCCTTTATAGAAGCCAGCACCAACAACAAATTGAACTGGTACTGTTAAAATCAAAGAGATAATACCAACAAACGGTACTATACCTTTGCCGGGCCAGAAGGAAAGAAAATCAAACATCATGAAATACAACATCGGAACACTGAAGGCAAGACTAAGCCAAAACTTTTTTTGAAGTGATTTTATTTCTAATGCTTTCTTCTGACGATCAACTTCAGGATCAACACTGGCAAGTTGCGCACTATATCCAGCCTCTTTTACAGCTTTTATTAAATTTTCAACATCTGCTTTACTTGCATCAAAAATTATGTGGGCTTTTTCGGCAGCATAGTTCACGTTTGCTTGTTTAACTCCAGAAACTTTTTTTAAGTTCTTTTCAATCAATAGTGCACAAGAAGCGCAGTGCATTCCGCCTAAACTCAAATTTATACTTTCATCTCCGTTTTTTGTCTTTGCAACAACAGGATAAACAGCTGACGTTTTATGATCAGAACGATTCATTAACGCAGGATTGGTTTGGTTATTAGTTTCACCAGTTAACATACCAAACAACTGACCTACTTTTGATGAATCAAATAAATTCTGAACAATTTTTTCCAAATCATTTCTGCCTTGAGGTATTTCAAATTCACCCTTCTTACTCTGAGTAATTTTTCCAGTAAAATTTGGTTCTCCATTGGTTGAAATAATTTTTCCGTCGGCTACCGTAGTTGACTCCAACTTAACTTTAAATGGTGCCTGACTATCAACGGTCTTTTTTTCAAAAAATATCGGTGCTTCAATAGCATCCAGTTTTTCTATCTCTACAATTTCAGCTTCATAGCCAGCCACTTTGATTGCAGCCACTAAAGCGCTCTCGACCACAGAATCTTGCGTCTCCACCAAACCAGTTCCGGCTTCTGAATTAATATTACTTGAGATAACACCTGGCACACCAGCCAATTCAGCGTCGATAATTTTCTCGCACGAACCACAGTGCATGCCAGAAATTTTTAGATGAATTTTTTTTGACATATAATAATTTTTATTTTTCAGCAATTTTATCTACTTCGGCCAAACTTTTTTTAACATCTTCC
>CAZXEV010000115.1:0-1854 GCA_964639735.1 uncultured Gammaproteobacteria bacterium | reverse complement strand
TTAATTACAATAGTAATTGGCTTTGGATATTATGTTCATGGCCAAAATTTAAACTTCCCGAAAGAAGACAAGTTAATAATTTCACAAGCAGAAAGACAAAAAGCTGTGTATAAATTTGCAAATAGTTGTCTTCGATACGCAGAATCACTTGAATCAAAAGGAATACAGTATAAACCAAAAGATTATTTTAGTGCTCTTCGCAGTATAGATTCTTTGGTGAAGCTATATAATGTACCAGCGCCTACAAATATTGTAAGTAATTTAAAAATTATAATGTTTCGTGGGCAAAAGAATGTTCCTGATGATTTGATAGATGAGGTAAATTTAGAACGATCAAAAATAAAAATACAAATACCGACTATTGAAGAAGTTTGTGGCGATATTCTTAACGCAATTGGCATTGTTATATTTTTGTATATCCTTGTGTGGATTGTGAAGAGTCACAATACTGTTGTAGAGAAGTTTAAGTATTTTATTCGTTCAATTAAGTTACCGCGACACGAATCTTGTCATGAAAAAATAAACTTAGTTGTATTAAAAATAGGATTTTATTATCTTGCTCGACCACCGACCAAATTCATTCAAACAATTGATCATGTTCCATTAGTTGTTATTTCATCAAATGAAGAAAACCTCTTTAATTTAATGTCTAACAAAATTTAAAAAATTTAAAAAAATGGAACATAAAAAAATTGTTATTACCGGAGCATCGTCTGGAATAGGTGAGCTTCTTGCAAAAAAACTTGCAAATAAAAATCATATCTTAGTGCTAACAGGTCGTAATATTGAGAAACTTGAAACTCTTGCAAGGCAGTTGCCAACGTGCAAAGAAATAATAGTTTTTCCTTTAGAACTATCAAAATCATCGGATGTCGATTTGTTTGCAAAAATGCTTGTAAAAGATGCGTCAATCGTAATAAATTCTGCTGCCGACTTTGGTCCGGTCAAAAATGTATTAAATGTTGCCAACGCTGAGGTGCTTAGTGGATTTATTACGAATGTTCTTGCGCCGATATGCTTAGTGCAGAATTCACTTCCATTTATGCTTGATAATAACTACGGAAGAATCATTAACATCGGGTCAACTGGTGGATTAGGTGGGTATCCACTTAGAACGCCTTATTGTTTGAGTAAAAATGCATTAATTGCATTTACTAAAACACTAAACGGCGAGATTGCTTCAGGAGAGTATGGTAAAAAAGTTGATGTAAAATCATTTTGTGTTTGTCCTGGTCCGATTAAGGGTGAAAGGCTCGAAAAACAAATATACGATCGAGCTAATTATAAGAATATGTCAATTGAACAAGCCCGAAAGAAGTTTGAATCAATTCTTGGCAGAATACTTGAGCCAGAAGAAGTGGTAGATAAAATTATTACCCTACTTAATCCAGGTGATGATTTTAAGGGACAAGATGTGATTACTTTTTAATTTTGAGCGTGTGTTTTAAAACACACGCTCTTTTTTTATCCATCACGTCAAAAAATCCAATGAGAATTTGGAGTCATTCTTATCCGGACCTCTTTCTTTAAAACATAAATTAAAACTAAGAATTTCAATTTTAAAACCAGTTTTTCTTTTTCGGATTTGCCTCTCCCGTTGGTCGAGATCCGCAATTTTCATTCCGAGCAGGAATTTTGATCCTTACAGGATCTGTACACCTTTCGCGTGTTCTCGTTTTGCATAAGCAAAACTGCGAGCACATGCTCAAGGTCTTCAAATCCTGCACGCGAGACAAGCAGTTGTCTCGCTCCGGCGTCAAACAAAAAATCCCAATTTTATAAATTGGGATTTTTTGTTTTTGTGCGCCGGGCAGGATTTGAACCTGCGTAGCCCAAAGGGCGATAGATTTACAG
>CAZXEV010000114.1:0-1859 GCA_964639735.1 uncultured Gammaproteobacteria bacterium | reverse complement strand
TGGCGATGGCATTTAGCTCAATCTCGGTAGTTGCCAATTCACTGTTGCTGAAAAATTTCCGTCCACGCAAACGTAATTGGTTTTCAACAGTTGCCCCGATTGTGATGGTGTTAGTTTTCACATTTATATTTTTACAATTTGGAAAGTTGAGTAGTGGTATGAGTAGTAATAATGTAATTTATCCTATTTCTATTCATGAAAGAATTATTTCAAATAGCATTAAACGTTTAGGGTTGGTGAATAGGGTGATAGGGTTAAATGATAAAGGTGTATTAAAATCATTTTATCAAGTAAATGTAAACGATGCTCAATTGAGAAATATCTATAACATGGATTTCGTTCCACAAATTATTAACGGAAAAGAATATCAAAAAGTATACGTTGGTGCAATTGAAGCAGATATGATGATTGAAAACGGTTTGTTTAAAAGTGTTGGTGATACAATTGACGGTTTCTTTGGAGCCAATGCAATTATTGCTGGTGTGTTACCTAAACAAGACAATATATTAGACGATCTTCATTTTATTAGTCCAAATTTTATCCCAAAAATGTAATTAATAAAATTTAAAAACAAGGGCTTAACCACCCTTGTTTTTTAATCTTTCTTGTGGTAATATAAACAGACCTAAATCAGGTCTGTTTTTGTTTTAATACCGCAAAAAATATGTCATTTTTCTCAAAATTATTCGGCGATCCAAACGCTAAAGTGGTCAAGGAAATATTGCCAATTGTCGAAAAGATAAATTCTTTAGAAGGAGAGATGGAAAAATTATCTTTGGATCAATTGAAAAATAAAACTGTTGAATTTAGAGAACGCCTTTCCAAAGGTGAGACACTGGATGATTTGTTGCCAGAAGCTTTTGCGACTGTGCGTGAAACTTCCAAGCGTGTTACTGGTATGCGTCATTTTGATGTCCAACTTATCGGTGGTATTGTTTTGCATCGTGGACAAATTTCTGAAATGCGAACTGGTGAAGGTAAAACTTTGGTGGCTACTTTACCAGTATATCTCAACGCCTTGTCTGGCAAGGGTGTACATGTGGTGACAGTGAATGATTATTTGGCCAAACGTGATGCGGTTTGGATGAGTCAAATTTATGACGCACTTGGACTGAGTGTTGGTATAATCCAACAACAACTTGTTTCCTATAAATACAACCCAACTAGACTGAAAATTGTAGATGAAAATGGACAAAGTGCCATGAGTGAAGGTGGGTCAATAGATAAAGAACGCGATGCCAAGGGCGCCTATAAAGTAGAATACGAATATTTGGAAGTTTGCAGTCGCAAAGAATCTTATGCATGCGATATTACCTACGGCACCAACAATGAATTTGGTTTTGATTACTTGCGTGATAACATGGTTGGAAGTCTGGAAGAAATGTCCCAACGTCCATTTTATTTTGCTATCGTCGATGAAGTTGACTCTATTTTGATTGATGAAGCTCGCACTCCTTTGATTATTTCCGCGCCAGCCGAAGAAGCCGCAGATATGTATTACAAATTTGCCGATATCGTGGCTCGTATGGAAATCGATGTGGATTACAATGTCGACGAAAAAATGCGTGCGTCTACTTTGACTGAAGCTGGTTTGAAAAAAGTAGAACAAGCACTCAATGTAGAAAATATTTATGCCGAAGGTGGTATGACCATGGTTCATCATATTGAACAAGCTTTGCGTGCACGCGCCCTTTTCAAACGTGATCGTGATTATGTTGTAGAAAATGGTGAAGTAATTATCGTGGATGAATTTACCGGAAGAAAAATGCCAGGCCGTCGATATAGTGAAGGTTTGCATCAAGCTATCGAAGCTCAAGAGCGCGTAAAAATACAGCGTGAAAGTCAAACCATGGCGACCA
>CAZXEV010000113.1:1326-1871 GCA_964639735.1 uncultured Gammaproteobacteria bacterium | reverse complement strand
TTAAAGGAAAAAGGCATAGATGCAAAAACAGGAAAAGTACTTATAGAAATCGATCCATATTATTATCGTCCTACGGAAGTGGATTTATTGCTTGGTGACGCTAGTAAAGCCAAAAATGTTTTAGGATGGGAGCCAAAAGTGAAATTTCAAGAACTAGTCAGATTGATGGTGGAAGCCGAATTTGAAACTAGAGGTTTAGTTTCAAAGGATTATATCGTTTAATTATATGATGTCTAAAGACGCTAAAATTTTTGTAGCAGGTCATCGTGGTTTGGTTGGTTCGGCATTAATTAGAAAGTTGCAAGGCGAAGGTTATAGCAATTTAGTTTTACGTACTCACGCTGAGTTGGATTTGTTAAACCAGCAAGCTGTAGCCGATTTTTTTGTAAAAGAAAAGCCAGAGTATGTGTTTTTGGCTGCTGCTAAAGTAGGTGGAATTTTGTCCAATAATACTTATCCAGCTTTGCATATTTATGAAAATTTGGAAATTCAAAATAATGTTATCCACCATTCGTATTTAAATGGGGTTAAAAAATTATTGTTTT
>CAZXEV010000113.1:0-1278 GCA_964639735.1 uncultured Gammaproteobacteria bacterium | reverse complement strand
GTCCACAACCGATGAAAGAGGAGTATCTTCTAACTGGTTTGTTAGAACCGACCAATGAGCCGTATGCTTTGGCTAAAATTGCTGGAATAAAAATGTGTCAGAGTTACAATCGTCAATACGGTACAAATTTTATTGCAGCAATGCCGACAAATTTATATGGAATAGGTGATAATTTTGACTTAAACAATTCTCATGTTTTGCCAGCATTGATCCGAAGATTTCACGAAGCAAAAATCAATGGTGAACCACAAGTGGTCGTGTGGGGTACTGGTAGCCCAAGAAGAGAATTTTTACATGTTGATGATATGGCGGATGGATGTTTGTTTCTGATGGATAATTTTGATCCAACAAAAGAACAGAATGAAAATGGTGAAATTTTTGTAAATTTGGGTACTGGTAAAGATGTGACCATAAAAGAATTGACGGAAATGGTCAAAAAAATGACGGGATTTATGGGTGATATAGTTTGGGATCATACTAAGCCAGATGGTACACCCCAAAAGCTGCTTGATATGACTAAAATACATGAAATGAGCTGGAAAGACAAAATATCGTTGGAAAGTGGCTTAAAATCGACATATTCATGGTATGTGGATAATAAATCTTGACACTTTTTGACACCCAATGACACCTATGTTACACTATAAGTGTCATTTTTTAATTCCAATATGAGCGAAATTAAACCTTTAGAAGTGTATACAACTCAAGAGGCACAACATATACTTAAAATTAGCGAAAGCACCATGAAAAGACTTTTAAAAAAAGGTTTGATTAAAGCTAATAAAATAGGTAAACAACATCGGATTTTAGGTCATGAGCTTTTGCGTTTACTGTCACCAGATATTGACAGGCAAGCTACTGATATTTATCAAAATGTTAAACATAAAATTATCAAAAATACCAGCAACTGGTAATTTTGAAATATTTAGTTCTATTATCCAGTCCCAACTATAACTATGATGTTTGTGGAACAAATTAAAGCACTACTGTTTAAAAACATTGGTACGAAACAAACCATCGCGAAAAATGTGTTATGGTTAGGTTTGGCAGACGGCTTTTCTAAAATTTTAAAGATAACCTTAGCTATTTTTATAGCTAAAGCTTTTGGGGTGGCTGAATATGGTAAATTTGCTTTTGCTTTGAGTTTTGTCTCTTTATTCGGTATATTCTCCGATTTAAATATAGCAAAATTAATAACCAGAGAATTTGCTAAAGATAATACTAAAGAAAAAGATTTTCCTTCAAAATCAAAAACTTGATGAGTTTCTTTCGATTCTA
>CAZXEV010000112.1:0-1891 GCA_964639735.1 uncultured Gammaproteobacteria bacterium | reverse complement strand
CAATTTTGGGTTTACTTATTGCCCTTGGCTCTTGGGCTTTACTAAACACTATTAATCCAGATTTGTTAGGAAATAGAGGGGTACATATTGATCAAGTTAGCGCGGAGATAGTAAATCTACCCGACGCTGGAGACGGAACTATTGACCCAGATTTTGCTAAAAAAGATTATAAATATTCAACGGATGCAATCGTTTCGGCTGGAGTCACAAACGCTGTTGCAAAATTAAAAAATGGCTGGGAAATAAGTAGTTTTAAGGTATATCCCAATGAAAGGATGGCAATAATTTTAAAAAAGGGGGCTGATTATGATAATACTAATGTTATAGATGTCAGAAGTGGAATTAATGGTTTTTCTGAGGTTGGTCAAGGGGTTTCTAAAGACCGAAAAACACCTAAGGGTTCCTGGAAAATACTTAGCGTTAGAACATCGGCAAACGGTGCACCAGTATACAATAGAGAGGGGTCAAATATGGGTGCAAGTTTTTGGTTGTTAAATCCAACAACAAACGGAGAACGAGGGATTGGTATGCATGGCAACAAAAATGGCACCCTTTCAAGAACATATGGATGTGTTAGATTAAAAAATGCTGATATCTTGGCTCTTTTGCCTTATATAAAACCCGGTATAACCGTAATAATAGGTAATTAATTTTTATGCCTAAAAAAACAATCATCATTTTCATAACAGTATTTATTTTAACAGGAGTTATTATCCTTGGTGTTTATTTTTGGTTTACAAAAGACAAAACAGTTTCTCCAACCGAAACAACTCCTTGGTATCAAAATTTTAATCCATTTGGTACAGGCACAAACGTAGAAAATCCACCAACCACCGAAGGGCCTGGGATAGAAACCCCAAACAATGACCCCGGAACAACAAACACGCAACCATCGAGATTTTCTCAAATAACTGATTTTGCAGTTGCTGGGGCCACCTTTTTAGAAGATACAAGGCCAGTTGTTGACACAAACGAAGGAACAGAATCCAAGCCTGAACAAATAATTACAATTATTAATGCTAATGCAAAAGAGGGGAGAAAAGAAATTCAAAAATTTTTAAATGAAACTCTTTCCCTTAAACCACCACTTACTACAGATGGAAATTTCGGGAAGTTAACAAATAAAGCAATTGGTGAATTCCAGAAATTAAAAAACTTAGCTGTTACTGGCAAGGTTGATGCCGAAACCGCTCCATATTTTACTAAAACAACTAAAGTTGGAGACCTCGAAGATAAAAGTCAAACTGAGCAAGCTCCATCAATAAGATATGTGGAGAGAATGAATGGCCACATGTATAAAATGTTTCTGGACACAAAGATTAAAGAAAAAATTTCCAATTCAACAATTCCAAGTATTTATGAAGCGTTTTTTGATGGAAATGCCAACACTGTTATTTACCGTTATTTATCTTCTGATAAAGTTGTCAGTAGTTTTATGGCAACTCTTGGTACCCCCAAGGGAGAATTTTTACCTCAAAATATTTCGGATTTAAGTATTTCCCCTGATCAAAATAAATTTTTCTATTTGACCGAAAATACTAATGGGGTGACCGGAGTGGTTGGAACATTTGGTGATGTAAAAAGAGATGTTGTTTTCACTTCTCCTTTCACTGAGTGGTTATCTGGGTGGGCAAATAATCAAAAAATATTTTTAACAACCAAACCGTCTTTTAGTGTTTTGGGTAGCGTCTTTCTTTTAAATACAACAAACAAGACCGTCACTAAGGTTTTTGGTGATATAGCTGGGCTAACAACTCTTGTTAATAAAGATGCTTCTTATATTTTATATAGTACTTCAACCGAGACCGGTCCCAAGCTTGAAATTTTTGATATAGTTAGTCATTCTACAAAAGACTTAAACACTTATGGTTTGCCAGAAAAATGCGTTTGG
>CAZXEV010000111.1:0-1954 GCA_964639735.1 uncultured Gammaproteobacteria bacterium | reverse complement strand
TGACGGAGACTGAAATTAAGGAATAAATTTTCACAGTCACGTGGTATAAATTTTTTTGGCGGAGAGCGAGGGATTTACCCTCGTCATGCTCACATTTTTACATTATATTGAAGCTCGCTTGATCGGGCACGAGTCATCCCTCAGTTAAATTTGACAAAAACTGAGCTAAAGCTCACTTTCTGTCATATGGCGGAGAGCGAGGGATTCGAACCCACGGGACCATAAAGGTCACGGTTTTCAAGACCGTTGCGATTGACCACTCTGCCAGCTCTCCATACTTCTAGTCAAGAGAAATATTATACCATTCAATTATATCTTTTTGTCTAGTTTTTTTTAGTGTACACTTATTTTATATGATGTCCGAAAATGAAAATGATAATGAGCATGATAAAAAGTATGCTGATTATTTTAAAGATATTCCAAAGCCACGCGTAGAAGATACTATTTTTGAGTGGGATTCACCAAGTAGGCCGTTCAAAAAAAGAAATAGGCAATATCACACCACCGTTATGACGATTGCGATTTTGCTTTGTTTAATTTTATTTTTTGCTGGTCAAGTGTTAACAATTGCAGTGGTTATAGCCTTAGTTTTTTTAGCCTATATCATGTCAACAATTCCCCCTCACGCAATTACAAATAAGATAACATCTTACGGAATTAGATCTGATGAAGATTTGTACTATTGGGATGAACTTGGCAGATTTTGGTTTGATGAAAAATATGGACAAAAAATCCTTCATGTTGAAGTTGGAAGATTTCCACATCGACTTGCATTGCTTTTAGGAAATGAAAAAGAAGAAACTTTTAAAGAAATTTTATCTGAGGTTTTGCTAATGCAAAAGCCAGCCCTTACTTCAACTGAGAAATTTGCAGATTGGTTGAAAAATAAAGTTCCTCTCGATCTTGATTCCTAATTATATTTAATTTCAATCAATTTTCTCTGGTATAATATCGTTTGTAACAAAAATGTTTGCACCCATAGCTCAGTTGGATAGAGCATCTGTTTGCGGAATAGAAGGTCGTGTGTTCGAATCACACTGGGTGCACAAGTTAAGACCATTCAGGCGCGAGTAGGCTCCTGGGTACGAGGTGAGAGCGATGCTCTAGAAAGAAATTCATTATGCTTGCCAAAATTATTTTTCTAACATTTATCAGCAGCATACTTTCTTTGTTTGGATCTTTTCTATTATCTCTAAAAAAAACTTGGTCAAGAAATTTTACGCTTAAGCTAACTGCCTTTTCTTCTGGAGTTTTATTAACCACCTCATTACTTCATTTAGCTCCAGAATCCATGGAATCTCTAGAACCACAAAATATGTTTACCACCGTATTTTTGGCAATAGTTTTCTTTTTTGTTTTGGAAAGATTGGTACTTTGGCATCACCACCATGATGATGATTGTCACAATCCTAAACCAACTGCATATTTGATAACAATTGGGGATAGCTTCCATAATTTTATTGATGGAGTTTTAATTACTGGAACATTTTTGGTTGATCCAAAGCTGGGGGTTTTTACCGCAATTGCGGTGGCGGCTCATGAAATTCCTCAAGAAATTGCTGATTTTTCTATAATGGTTGGGGCAGGAGTGAAAAAAAACTCAGCGCTTTTATATAATTTTGTGTCAGCACTTTTTTCAGTGCTTGGAGCAATCATTGCTTACTATTTTAGCGCAACAGCTGAGTGGCTAATTCCTTATACAGTGGCCTTTTCAGCGGGAATGTTTTTATATATCGCTTTATCAGATTTGATTCCGGAACTTCATCATGACGACTTAGATAAAAGACAGAAATTTGAGCATTTAGTTTTATTTTTCTTGGGAATTTTACTTATTTTTGTAATTTCACATTTTGAAGTTTAAAAATTTGTACAATATTATTGAATAATTATTAAAAAGTGGAGGGATGTCGGAGTGGTTTAACGGCCAGCTCTCGAAAAGCTTGGGGGACTTACG
>CAZXEV010000110.1:0-1958 GCA_964639735.1 uncultured Gammaproteobacteria bacterium | reverse complement strand
CCCAAATAATTTACTTAATAATCTTCGCTACAACACCAGCACCAACTGTTCTTCCGCCTTCACGGATTGCGAAACGAAGGCCTTCTTCCATAGCGATTGGGTTGATTAGTTCAACGCTAAGTTTAGTGTTGTCTCCTGGCATGACCATTTCGGCGCCTGCTGGAAGGGTGACTGCTCCGGTAACGTCTGTTGTTCTGAAGTAGAATTGTGGACGATAGTTTTTGAAGAATGGAGTATGACGTCCACCTTCTTCTTTTGTAAGGATGTAAACTTCAGTTTCGAAAGTTGTGTGTGGAGTGATTGTACCTGGTTTGCAAAGTACTTGGCCACGTTCAACATCTTCTTTTTTAGTTCCTCTTAAAAGAACGCCAGCGTTGTCTCCAGCGCGACCTTCGTCAAGAAGTTTTTTGAACATTTCGATACCAGTACAGATCGTTTTTTGTGTAGCTTTTAAGCCAACGATTTCAAGTTCTTCGTTGATTTTAACGATACCGCGTTCGATTCTTCCAGTAACAACTGTTCCACGTCCTGAGATTGAGAATACGTCTTCGATAGGCATCAAGAAAGGTTGGTCAACTGCGCGTTTAGGTTCTGGGATGTAAGAGTCAACAGCATCCATAAGGGCTTGGATTGACTTTTCTCCGATATCAGAATCTTCGCCTTCAAGAGCTTTTAGCGCTGATCCTTTGATGATTGGGATAGTGTCGCCAGGGAATTGGTATGAAGTTAGAAGTTCACGAACTTCCATTTCTACTAGGTCTAATAGTTCTGAATCTTCAACTTGGTCAACTTTGTTTAGGAAGACTACGATTGAAGGAACGCCAACTTGTTTAGCTAGAAGGATATGTTCACGAGTTTGTGGCATTGGGCCGTCTGTTGCTGATACAACTAAGATTGCGCCATCCATTTGAGCAGCACCAGTGATCATGTTTTTAACATAGTCGGCGTGGCCTGGACAGTCTACGTGAGCGTAGTGACGATTTTTGGTTTCATATTCTACGTGAGCGGTGTTGATTGTGATACCGCGTTCTTTTTCTTCAGGAGCAGCGTCGATTTGATCGTATCCGCGTTTTTCTGCCATACCGCTTTTTGAAAGATAGCTGGTTATAGCTGCAGTTAAAGTTGTTTTACCATGGTCGACGTGGCCGATTGTGCCAATGTTGACGTGAGGGTTGGTGCGTTGGAAGGTTTGTTTGGTCATAAAATTCTGATTTTAGGATTTTTTTAACTTAAAGAAAACGAGGCCAATAAGGTATTATTGTTTATAATAAAATGCAAATTAAAAATTGCAAAAGATTAATTTTAGCTTTACTTAACTAGCAAAACTCTGAAATTTTTTGGATAAAATTTTCTCCGCGCGTGGATTGCTGCGCGGAGAAAAAGGTGTCGCACGAAATATCTAAAAAATTAGCAGTTATAATACATTTCAAACTCAATTGGATGTGGAATTTGTTCATATTTTTCCACTTCTTTCAACTTTAATTCGATGTAAGCATTAATTTGCTCATCAGTCGGAAGATACGATAACGGATACTTGGATCGCTTCAAGCAAGAAGCCGCGATCTTTGTCTAGAGCGGTTAGAGCGTCACGCAATGAACGCGCAACTGTCGGGATTTTTTTCAAATCTTTTTCCGGCAAATGATATAAATCTTGGTTGCGCGGATCGCCTGGGTGGATTTTATTTTTGATACCATCCAAACCAGCCATAAGAAGTGCCGCGAAAGTCAAATAAGGATTCGCCGCCGGATCAGGAAAACGCGCTTCAAGTCGACGCGCTTTTTCATTAGTAACATGCGGAATTCTAATTGAAGCCGAACGGTTGCAAGACGAATAAGCAAGCAACACCGGAGCCTCATAACCAGGCACCAAACGCTTGTAACTATTTGTTGTCGGATTCGCAAAAGCATTGATCGCTTTAGCATGTTTAATAATGCCGCCGATATAGAACAGCGCTAGC
>CAZXEV010000109.1:0-1984 GCA_964639735.1 uncultured Gammaproteobacteria bacterium | reverse complement strand
ATTTCCAGCGCCCTCGCTCCCAAAAATCCTATCCAGTTTTTGAACATTTGCTCGGTTTTGGTAAAGAGAGTGAAGCACATAAATATTGGGCCCAATGCCAAAACAAAAATAATCTTCAAAACGTTAACTATATACATCGAAGCAACATAAAGCATCACATAGGTGAAATAAAATATCAGAGCATAAATTGCCAAAATGTAGAGCCAGCCGAAAATATTAGTGAAAAACAAACCGAAAACTTTTTTAGCAACTCCAATGGAAAATAATTTTTTGATAATCAGATCAATGTAGGAAAAACGCGTGGCGTTGCTGATGTCGTTTTCACGATCCATTTGTGCTGCTCGAATCATCGAAGTTTGATCAACATTACTATCCGACAAATCCATAATCATCGCCACCAAATAATCGACGCTATCTTTAAAAAATCCGACAACAATTTTGTTATAAAAATACCAACTTTCTTTACTGGTGAAAAAAATTACTAAGCCAATTTTTAGCGTTCGTGTCATTAATTCTTTTTTGTTTAACTCGGCTACACCAAAGAGAGTTGCAGCTCCATAAACTGTAATATAAAGCGCTAATGCCACCTGAAGCGCCAAAATAAAACCTGTGTCTTGCACAATTGCTTTATACATAAACTCAATTATGCCGCCTTGTCTTTCGCCATCAGTGCCAATTTTTCCAAGCACCACATCTTCAACCATTCGCACTAAATATTCGAGAAGACCAGCATCATTTTTATTACCAACTCCACGCAAAACTTTTATGTTATATCTGCCATAATTATCGGAATAATATGAGTCATAAATCATAACCTTAACTTCTTCATTTGATGCATGATACACATCGTTGGCAGTGTTTGTATCAACTCCACTATTTCCATTGCCGTCATCTTTCATAAAAATGCGACCATTAGCGCTTTGAAAAACATAACGCGTAACATCATTGCCATTAGCATCAAGACATTGGCCTTGCGAATTGCGCACAACATTACAAATTTCATCTTGTGAAAATAAGTGATAAACCCTTGAAGGAGTAGTAATTCCACGAGAACCAAAAAGGCCAATATAAGCAGCCATACCACGATCATATTTACAAGCAGTTTGGCGATCAGCAATTTTATAAGTTTCGTCTTTTTCTAAAATATTAAGCGGAAAGTGATAAGTTTTATAATCCATCACGCTGCCATATTGTGGATCTTTTGTGCAGGTACATTTTGCTGGATCGTTCTGATCGGCATAAACATTACAATTAACATCAGTGCGCGTATTGCCGTCTGGCCCTTTTTCTGGGGCTGGAGTTTGATTTTTATAACAAAGACAATTTGGAGTTCCGCTATCTTTTTTAGCACAAAAATCACAACGCGGTAAGGCTTTCAGAGCATCTGCATTGGTATATTGACCGTCCCAAGAAGTCCAACTACCGCCAATCTGAATTAAAAAACGATCACCATTAGATTTTAAACCAGTCACATGCCAATCAGCGCGCTGTCCGCCAGTGATTGGATCGTAAGTTCCGTAAACACCATCACTTGTAGGATTCGATTCAACAACAACAGACTCAACATTAAATTCATCAGCTTCAACACAACCTTCCTGACAAGAAGCGGCAAAGAAAACCAAAAAAATCAGAGCAAAAACCTGTGTTATTTTTTTGGTTAGATTCATCAAAAAGAATCAAGATTATGAGTTATTTCAAGAGACGCGGTGGTTGTGTTAATTCAATTTAGAATCACTAAAATATTCGACAAAAAACTCGATGTTCTTTTTCTAAGAAATTTGAGTGAGGTCGGTGATTTCTTTAACGGATCGAAGAGGGAACGTATTTAAATACGTAATCGACGAAAGCTGATAAAAAATTACCGAGATCGCTAAATTCTTTTTTAAAAACTCGATGTTCTTTTTCTAAGAAATTTGAGTGAGGTCGGTTATTTCTTTAACGGATCGAAGAGGGAACGTATTTAAATACGTAATCGACGAAAGCT
>CAZXEV010000108.1:0-1990 GCA_964639735.1 uncultured Gammaproteobacteria bacterium | reverse complement strand
CAAGAATTAATCCAAAATCACCAACGCGATTTGCAACGAATGCTTTGATTGCTGCAGCATTGGCCGATTGTTTTTTAAACCAAAATCCGATGAGCAAATAAGAAGCAACGCCAACACCTTCCCAACCAAAAAATAATTGCACAAAATTGTCAGCCGTAACCAGCGCCAACATGAAGAAAGTGAAGAGAGAAAGATATGACATGAAGCGCGCAATTGATTTATCTTCATGCATGTAGCCGGTGGAATAAATATGAACCAAACTTGAAACAACAGTAACAACAACGAGCATGATAGCAGTTAGAGAATCAAGCTTCAAAGACCAATTAACAGAAAAATCGCCGGAAGAGATAAAACTGATTAACGCTACGTTCTCATTGATTTTATTGTGATTGACATCAGCAAAAACTATGATGGCGCAGATTGCAGAAATTACTAAAAGTGCGGTGGAAAAAATTTGTGCAAATTTATCAGCAAAATTTTTTGGCGCGATGCGCGATAAAACTCCGGAAAATAAAAAACCGAAAAGCGGCAAAAAAACAGTAAGCTTGAGGAGCATGAAATTTAAGATTTAGGATTTCAGATTTAAGATTTATGATTTATGGCGCGCGAAAATAAAAATTACCAAAAGAAAATCAAAGGCAAAATGTGCTATTTTGGCAATTATTCCTCGATACACAATTTTCACTAAATTCTCAATCTCAATAACTCTCCCCTTGAGAGAGTCGAAGAGCGAAGCGATTCGGTTAAGGGGCATTCCCCTCGATTCACTACGTTCACCGATCCTCCCTCAAAAAAATGGGGGAGGATGATTGATCGCAATCTTTACTTGTCTAAAAAACTACCACAAACTAGCGGGAGTTGCACCATATCGCGTGTCACCCTTACCAGTAATTTTCCAAATATTTCCTAAGCTATGTTTTGCCGGATCATAACGATCTTCACCGGGAAGCGGTGGAGCCATTTCGGCGGTTTGTAAAATACCAAGAACCGAGTGACGACAAAAAATGTGACCACCCCAAAAAATAGTATTATAATCATTAAAATTTTTCTTAACTTCGGCAGGATTATTCCAATCAATATCGGCCAATTCTTTTTTATAACGCTTCCTAATTTTCTCGTAATCTGGCTCAGTTAATGCAATGTCGGGATCTTTTTTCCAAGTGTAGAAACTCATATATATCGAGCCACCAAATTGCGATCCCAAGCCAGATTCGCAACCATGTATCCAACCTAATCTAAAACCGGGGGAGCCACCTTTTGGCATTTGCTTAAAAAGGCTATATCCATATGGTTTATACCAATTTGGCACGCAACCAATTAACAAAATAGCTGTGAAAAAGATTATGAGAAATTTTTTTGACATATTTAATCGGGTTGTCCAAAAAATTGTCCTTTTGAACCGCCGGCCCAAAGGGGATTGCTGCCAAAAGCTGAACCGGTTGTTCCGCTACCGCCTTTTTGCAAAACATCAAATATACCATCGAGGCCGCTACCAGCATTATTAGATTGCCATTGCAAAGGACCATTACCAAAAAAACCGCCCCAAGCATTATTAACATTTCCAGCATTAAAAGTTGCGTCATAACCGTAAGGAGAAAGATAGCGATCCCACGAGGCGTTAGGACCAGCAATAGCAGAAGCGGCGTTGGTAAAACACCAAGTATACCCCCTAGAATGTCCAAAACGATATTCTGGATTACCAATTAATTTTGCGTCATATCGATATTGATAACGCGAACGATAAAGCACGTTACCACGGGAATAATATGCTGTTGAACATCCATCTTTAAAACCCTGCTGAAACACCGGCGATCCTTCTGGCACTTTAATGTTAGTCCAAGCAATAATTGATGTGCTAGTGGCACCCGGCCAGCTACAACTTAAAGACTCTAACAACAAAAATAATATTAAAAAAATTTTCATATAACTTATCTAGAACCGCTAAACATCGAACCCCATACTGAGCTTTTTTGCTTAATATAATCATAAC
>CAZXEV010000107.1:0-2036 GCA_964639735.1 uncultured Gammaproteobacteria bacterium | reverse complement strand
AGCTAGGGTGTCTGTTTCTGTTTCAATTCCTAAAAATGCTGAACCAGGAGGGTTGTATGGAAGTGTCTTGGTCGGGATTCTTAGTAAAGGAGAAGATAAGGTTGGTGTAAATGGTGTTGTTTCTACCAATCCAATAATTACTCGTATAGGTACTCTTATTTTCATCAAGGTAAAAGGTGATGTAAAAGAAGATGGTAAATTAACTAATTTTACTTTGGCTCAGAATAATAAGATTGTTTCTGGAATAAATGGTGTAACATTCGATTTGTTTTTTAGAAATGATGGAAATATACATCTAAATCCAAAAGGTTCTATAACAATAAAAAATATACTTGGAACTACAGTTGGTAATATAACTGTTGAACCTTGGTTTGCAATGCCGAAATCTGTTCGTTTTAGAGAAGTGTCTTGGAATCCAAATTTCTTATTTGGAAAATATATAGCCACGGCTTCTATAGAAAGAGGTTATGGAGAAATAAAAGATGATATGGATTATACATTTTGGGCTATACCATGGAAGGTGATATCTGCAGTTTTTGTTGGGATAGTAATAGTGTTTTTGGTAATAAAAAAGATTAGGAGAAAATAATGAAGACAAGTATTTTTAAAAATTTTAAAATAAAGTTAATTATAGGGTTTACAGCTTTGTTTTTGGTACCATTCTTGTTTTCAAGTCTTGTTAATGCTGAAGGTATGTCTAGTTCGAAGTACAAAATAAGTACTGATAGTGTTAACTTTGGTGGCGTACGTTCATCTTCTGGTTCTTATAAAGTAGAAGATACTGTTGGTGAGATTGCAACAGGTAATTCTTCAAGTGCAAGTTTTGCAATAAAGGCAGGTTATCAACAAGATGACACGGTCAATATAAGTGTAACTCCAGCTTCAAACGTCACAATGTCTCCTTCTATTCCCGGTCTTACTGGTGGCACATCCAATGGACAAACAACTTTTACTGTAACAACAGATAATCCAGCCGGATATTCAGCTAATATTTCTGCAGCAGCTTCACCGGCTCTAAATAATTCTTATGCTAGTTTTGCTGATTATGTTCCAGCTGGAGCAAATCCTGATTATACTTTTACCAATAGCTCATCAGCTTCTTCTTTTGCCTTTACTCCCGAAGGTAATGACATAGCAACTAGATATCAAAATTCAGGAACAAATTGTGGTGTTGCGGGTAGTGATACTGCAGATGCTTGTTGGGATGGTTTGTCAGTATCAAATAAGACTATAGCTACTAGGAATTCATCCAATAGTCCAGCTGGAACAGTTACAACAATAAAGTTCCGTGCAGCATCTGGTAGTAGTCATGTTCAAGAAGATGGTATTTATACAGCAACGACAACAGTAACGGTAATGTCTCTGTAGATTAAATCGTGAATGAAATAAAAAATGAAAAATTTAAGATTAAAAATAAATAAAATAAATATTCAGAACAAATCTGCAATTTCTACATTTATTTTTCTTTTTATTTTATCTTTTATTTTTATCCCACAAGTCGCAAATTCAGCACAGACCACTTTTACAAATTCATTAACTACAACAGGATTAACACTCGCAGCACCATCAATACCATCTAATCTTAATGCTACAGCAGTATCTAGTACCCAGATAGATCTTTCTTGGTCTGCTTCAACTCCAAACTATTATGCTATTGCTGGTTACAGAATATTTAGAGATGGGATATTCTTGGCAACTACAACCTCTATTACATATTCAGATACAGGATTGAGTCCTGAAACAAATTATGACTATAACGTTGAAGCTTTTGATACTTTGATCCAATTATCTGGCCAATCGACTACAGCTACAGCGACTACAACCGCTACACCTGTAGCTACACCAACTCCAGCATCTAATGGTGGAGGAGGAAGTGGTGGTAGTGCTACCGGTATTTTCATTTCGAATATAAATATTATTCCTGGTACAAATCAGGCTGAGATTAGTTTTGTTACAAATATTCAAACGCAAGCAAATCTATCTTGGGGATTTACTAATGATTTTGAAATAGGTTCTCTTCAGGGATTAGCTTACAA
>CAZXEV010000106.1:0-2040 GCA_964639735.1 uncultured Gammaproteobacteria bacterium | reverse complement strand
ATAAAGTTGTAGATGTTGAAAAAGGAAAAAAGAAAAGTGATTTGTTTAGTCCGTCTGTCTTAAAAAAATTAGACGAAGGCAGAGAGAGCGCCAAGATGAGTTATGAATTGGCCACGATTGACTGTGCTGTCCCTGATTTAAATATCAAATTGTCAGATTGCTCAATGAGTGAATTTGATCGTGAAAAAATTGTGAAACTATTTCAAAAATTTGAATTTGTTTCTTTGTTGAAACGTATTCCTGGATTTGAACATATTGAAAGCGGTGAAGAGAAAAATAAAGTAACCAAGAGTAAAAAAATAGTGGAGTTAAATTTTAAAGAACTATCAAATAAAAAAGAAATCGAAGATTTGATAGATGAAGTCAAAAAACAAGGAATTTTCGCCGTCAAAGTTGTGACGAGTGGAAATGATATTTTTGCCGCTGAGGTTGTTGGGTTTTCAATAGTAGTTGGTGAGAATGGATATTATTTTAAAAATAGTTTGTCTAATGATTTTCTAGGTATTTTTAATGATGAAAAATTGGAGTTGGTGGGTCATAATTTGAAATTGCTTGCCAAGGTTTTGATGTTGCAAAAACAAGAAATAAAAAACTCTTTGTTTGACACCATGATAGCCTCCTATCTTTTAAGTCCTGGAAATCGTGCCAACGATGTGCCGAGTATTTTGCTAAAAGTTTTGGGTAAAGAATTGCCAGTTGGCAATGGTCAAGAAAGTTTGTTTGGTGTTGTCGCGAAGGCAGTTACCACAGAATTGTATTATATATCCCAGGCAGTAAAAAAATTAAAAGAGGATTTAGTTAAGACAGATGATTTGGGGTTGTTGCAAAAAATGGAAATGCCACTCATGTTGGTGTTGGCTCAGATGGAACTCAACGGAATTGCGGTGGACATGGAAATGCTTAATAAATTATCTATTGAGGTAAATGAAAACATAAAAAAAGTTTCTAAAAAGATATTTGAATTGGCTGGAATGGAATTTAACATTTCATCACCACTGCAATTACGTGAAGTGTTGTTTGAAAAATTGGACATTCCAGTGGAAGGAATTAAAAAAGGAAAAACCGGATTATCGACTGGTGCGGAACAGTTGGAAAAAATGCGCGGTCTTCATCCAATTGTCGAAGAGATTGAAATTTATCGCGAGCTCACAAAATTACAAAACACTTATGTAGATGTTTTGCCGACTTTGGTAAATAAAAAAACCGGACGCATTCATACTACTTTCAACCAAACCGTAGCAGCGACCGGTCGTCTCTCGAGCTCTGATCCAAATTTACAAAATATTCCGATTCGCACCGAGCTTGGTCGTGAAGTGCGAAAAGCGTTTGTGTCTGAAAAAGGAAATGTTTTGATAAGTGCGGATTATTCTCAGATTGAATTGAGAGTCGTGGCCTCAATGGCTCAGGACAAACAGATGATGGAAATATTTGATAAAGATTTGGATATTCACAAAGCCACTGCGGCTGCCATCAATGGTGTGCCGCTTGAAGAAGTGACCAAAGAGATGCGTCGCGCGGCCAAAGAAATTAATTTCGGTGTTCTTTATGGTATGGGCACGTATGGTTTAAGTTGGCGCGCTGAAATTCCACACTGGCAAGCCAAGGAATTTATTGGGGTAAAACAATATATAGACCAAACTATTGAATTCACTAAAAAAGAAGGGTTTTGTGAGACTCTGCTTGGACGAAGACGCTATATTCCAGAATTGAATTCACAAAATTTTCAATTACGAAGTGCGGCGGAACGTATGGCTATAAACCATCCAATTCAGGGTACGGCCGCCGATCTGATTAAAATGGCGATGATTGAGGTCCAGAAAAAAATAAAGTATAATCCGGCAGTTCGGCTAATTCTACAGGTGCACGACGAACTTGTTTTGGAAGTAAAAGAAGGTGAAGAAGAAAAAATAAGCGAAATGGTAAAAGAAACGATGGAAAGTGTAGTAAAACTCAGGGTGCCGGTAAAAGTAGAGGTAAACATTGGACACAGCTGGGGTGAGATGAAATAACACTATGTTAATTTATATATATGGCGAGGAC
>CAZXEV010000105.1:0-2041 GCA_964639735.1 uncultured Gammaproteobacteria bacterium | reverse complement strand
CCAACAATCTTCCAAAGGAATATTGAAATAACTGATTACCTAAACCACCTTTTAATTTTATTATCAACATAACTATTCTTTAATGAACCAAAAACAGCCGCAACCGTATTTTTGGTTTTTGACTAATTGAAAATTAGCATTTTCGATAAAATCAGCATCATCAGTAACAAGCGAAAACTCTTTCAATTTAAAACCTTTAAAATACTCAATAATTTGTTCATATGAATATATTCGATGAGCATTAAACTCAATTTTAGGTTTACCGACAGGAACTACAACCAACAACGAACCATTAATCGCAACTACTCTCTTTAATTCATTTATAGAAACAATATCTCCTTGCGCATCAATAGGATCACCATACCTACCTAATCCAACATGTTCAATAGTATGCATACATGAAAGCGACTGTATACTACCGTCCGCAAAACTCAATTTATTTAGGTCACACGACTGACTAGAAAGATTAGATAACTTTAAATTTGCAGGGCGATAATCATAAAAATCTACCGGTATAAAAGCAGAAACAATACCAGAAAAGTACAAACTAGAAGCTATATCAATATGCTTAGGCGGATTAATTTCACTCACCTTTCTTGCGGCCCAAGCGGTGTGATAAACATAATGAGCGTCGAAACTTGTGCTGATTGTTTTATCTTTAATACATGGATAAAAGTCCTTTGGAGACACACCAAAACGACCGTCTTTATTTTGTAAAAAACGAATATAATCATTTAAAATGAATGGCGACAAAATATATCTAATAAATTTTTTTACAACTTTCTTTAACATATAATTAATTCTGCATCCTTATAATTATTTTTTCAAATAACTTCTAAGACTACCTATATATCCTTTTAGATATTTAAAGAACATTACAACTTTTCCAAATGTTGATTGGCCATATTTTTTACCGATAAACAACATTTCTTTGTAACCTTTGATCACACCTTTGATTGATTGGGAAGCGGTAGTACCATCGCTATAGTAATATCCAAAAATTTTATTTAAATAATAAATTTTTGGATTAGTTTGTAAAACTTTTATCCAAAATTCAACATCACCCGCTACTTTAAAATTTGTATCAAACCCTCCAACTCTCTCAAAAATTTGTCTTCTGAAGAAAACAGCCGGTTGCGGCGGTATAGCACCAGTAGTTTCAATAAGTGCTTTTTTAAAAGTTAAGACTTTTGGAGGATTATAAACACGAATTAATTTGCCATTTCCGTCGACAACCTCAATATTTCCATAAACAACCTCAATATCCGGATTGCTTTCAAAAATACTCACTACCTCTCTAACTATACCATCACTGTAGTAGTTATCGGCGTCGAGCCAAGCAAATATGTCTCCAGATGCCATTCTAAAACCTTTATCCATTGCGTGGGCAATTCCTTTGTCCTTTTCGGAAACCCATAACACTTTGCCTGGTTCATCGAATTTTTTTAGAATATTTAATGTATTATCAGTTGAGCCTCCATCAACAATAATCAGCTCAATATTCTGATAATTTTGATTTTTAACATTAAGAATACACTTTTCTAGAAAAGTGCCGCTATTATATGATGGGGTTATTATTGAGACTTTCATTGTTTTTTAGTTATTTTTTACACAAAGCAAATGGAATGCTTTTTCTGGTTTGTTATAAACAAACGGTTCAGTAAGATTACAGATCATATTACCCAAAAATATCGGTCGAATAGTTGTTAGCGCACATTCACCACGTAAAGATTTTAGTCCTGATATTCCAAAACACTTAAATCCTAACTTCTCCATTTCTTCACATGACCACCCAGAAAGATGTACTTGGTGAATATTATTATCAACTTCAGTTTGTTTTACAAAACCATTTGGTGTTAGCACAATAATTTTCTTGGCAATTTTTTGCAATTTTGGAAAAAAATTAAGAAAGTCTTGCTTTTCAAAATGTTCTATAACATCAATAAGCATAACTGCGTCAAAACTATTGTCTGGGAAATTAATGTCAAAAATATTACTTTTAACATATTCTGAGTGAATCTTAGTACTTTGGTTCTGTTCT
>CAZXEV010000104.1:0-2057 GCA_964639735.1 uncultured Gammaproteobacteria bacterium | reverse complement strand
AGAATACTTGCCGTTTGAGATTTCGTAGAATTGCAGCATCTTGTATAAGTTGCCTCCCTCTTCTGTGAAGCCATAGCTTAACGTGACCTGCCTACGTCTATTTTTACCGTCATTGTAAACGTAAACTGCGTCATACTTGACTTCTTTTCGTCCTGTTTCAAAGCACGAAAGAATTTGTATTATTTTATTTTCAACGGATGCTGTCAACATTCAATGTATCTTTTGCTAAACCGAAATGAACTATTTTTTCATTTAGACACGCCTTTTCATTGTCTATTTGCTGCTTTAATGTCGGTTTTTGGTGGAAAAGAAATCCAATTGCAAGTGCCAAAAACATAGTAACAAGTAAACTTGATGCTTTTGAAATCATCTTTTTTTCTTTTTTTGAATACCAATTTGATTTATTTTGATGCTTGACAATGAATCTATCTTCCATGACATTAAACGTAAGTCGTCTATTCGTTCTTGTTGTGATGCGTTTAACTCCTCTGCTTGTTCGTAAATGATGTAAAAACAGGCAATTAAACAACCAACTAAAACGAAAAGAATGAACTTTTGTGTATTATCTTTAAACTCTTTATAGACCGTTAGAAAGATGTTTACAGTCTCGGATATAGCCATTTGTCAAAGTATTTATTTGTTTTAAATATGTTCGGGAGGTAAAATCACTAAATTAATGACAAAGTTACACTATTTTGATGATAAAAAACATATTTGTTTAAAATAATTACTTCATCATTTTACTATAAATTTTTCGTAAAACGCTTTAAAAAATCTGATACTATTTCTTTTTGCGTTTTGGAGGTGGCTTTACGGTCACTTCGTAGTTTTTTGGAATATCGCCCATTATACCCAATTTTTCCGACTTTTTAGGCTTGGGAATATCGGGGTTTTTCTTATAAAACCTTTTCAAAGCATCTTCTATTTTGTCACGTTCCATTTCTCTTTTCGATCGAATTTCTGCTTCTGCTTTTTTCACAGCTCTTGAAGAATCAATGTGCCATTCAATTGTTATGTTGAAATTTCCGCTTAGGCTATCTCCGTACACTTGTCCGTTGACCTTGTATTCGACAATGCGCACAGTGTCTCTTGTATCACCCCACTTTTTTGAGACAACAAACGCTTGATTGTCGGCGATTGAATCAATATCAATCTTAATGATTTGTGCTTGTGAATATAATGACGAAAAAAGCAGTGATAGTAAAAGTAATTTTTTCATATTATTAAATTTTAGTTATTGATTTCATGTATATACCAATCGCCGCCTGTTGACCCCTCTGACGTTGAATCGAATTGAGCTACATATTTAGCCCCTACTGTTGGCGTAAAATGACTTATTGTAACAAATTTTTGACCACTAACTTTGTAGTAAAAGTCTATTGTTGTAGGTGTACCCTTGACTAAGAAAGTTATTTCTACGTCTGTTTGCGGTGCTGTTGGAAGGCTTATTGATGCGTATGAAGTTGTACCAACTGTATTAGTTATCCTTACCATTTTCGTAGTATCGGATACTTGCACGTAACAACTATCAGAACCGTCAACAAAATTCGTATTAAACAATTGTTTATGGTTAACACCAAACGCTATATCCTTTCTTTTGTCAGCAACTTTCATAGCCAAATTACCTGTGTTTGGATTCAACAACAAGTCACCATTTGAAGTTGTTCCACCAATATCATCGCTTAAATCTTCTGAAATTAAAATAGCTGAATTTGTTCCGTTGCCATTTTCTAAAGTTAGAGGTGGCGTTGTGCCTGTTGTTGATTTAACAAGTGTTGTGCCTGTATTTGTTATTGTTGTTGCTATACTACTAACCAACAATCTTGTTACATTGTTACGAATCAAAGAAACATCTGAATTATTGGTCGAACCACCAACTAAAGTTCCTGCTTGACCACCTTTTTGCCAATAACGAGCATCAGAAGTATTCCTATTCATTAAATGACCGCCAGCCGTTGCATCTGCACCTGTTACCGTTCCCGAAAATGCAGCCGTTGTACCGTTTAATACATCACCCATATTCACCTCCGAATTAAATTGAGTATTATTAGCGAATT
>CAZXEV010000103.1:0-2111 GCA_964639735.1 uncultured Gammaproteobacteria bacterium | reverse complement strand
TCTTTGATAAGAATATACATATTTTTTCATTAAAAGTATGTAAATCTTAACAAATATGGCTAAAAAAGGCAAGGTCTAAAACCTACCTTTTTCAATAAAATTCTTGACCGCCGCCACCACTTCATCCCAATCCATAATAAAGCTATGGGCTGAAGGTACTACCAAAAAATCCTTCATTCCATCTAACTTTGTCGATTTTAAAGAAACTTTTCCATCAAACTTCCCCGCGATAATTCCCACTTCGTAGTCTGGTTTTACTATGGCTTTGGGCGGACTTTTTTTGCTCGAGGTCAGTTGTTTTAGCGCCGGACCCAACACTTTATTCACCACTTCAAATTTACTAAACACATCCGCCATTTTCGAACCGTTGTTTGGTGGTGCGAGCATTACTACTCTACCCAAATTTAACAATTTATTATTAGCCAAAAAATGTCGTACAATAATTCCACCCATCGAATGAGTTACAAAATTAATCTTTCTTTTTTTATCGGGACATTTTTCTTTTAAAGTATTTTTCAAATAACCATCCGAAATACTTTCGATAGTTTTTTCTCTGGACGGATAATCTATATTTACCACCTCATACCCAACCACTGACAATTCTTTTTCCAGCTTTTTCATCGATCTGGCACTGCGCCAAAAACCATGAACTAATATTACATAATCTTTTTTCGTCTTCATATTAGTGAGGAAATTTTAGTTAATCTTTTTTCACTATGATACTGCGCATACAAAAATACCAAACGATTGGCAATTTCAGTGTTATACTCTATTATTTTATCCCATTGTTTTGAAAAAATATATTGTAGTGCTTGCAAATCTACAGCGCGGATGGGATAAACTTTTTCTTGTTGCTGTTTTTTTAATATCAAACATTTTTTACAAACTACTCCACCGCCAGAAGGATAAAAACCTGCTAAATTATTTTTTTCATCACAAATCGTACAAGTATCTAGGCTCGGTGCGAAACCGGAAATAGCTATAAGATTGGCCAAAAAACCATAGGCCAAAGCAGTTGACGTATGATCGGTAACATCCAAAAATTCCAACCAATTTTTGATAAGCAAAAACACTCGGCTGTCACGCTCATTGTTTTTTGTTAAAGCAGACAACCAACCAAATACGGTTTTTAATAAAATTATTTTATCCAAATCATCAACGATATTTTTATAACAAAAAAATGGAACCGCTTTCACCAAATGATTTATGTCTTTACCCGGCAAAACTTCTGCTTCAATTAAAAAAAACGGCTCTAAAAAGGCCGAGTTTTTACTAGTAATTTTTTTTACACCACGAATGACGGTTTCTATTTTCCCCTGCTCCCATGAATATAGTGAAACCATCTGATCTTTCTCACGCAAATTGGTTCGAGCCAATACAAATGCAAACATGTTATTTTTTATTTTTTGCCAAATAACTTTCAAGTATGATCATCGCTGATTTTTCGTCACGACTAGCACCTCCGGCTGATCTGTCTGCCTGAGCAGAAGAAAATTTTTCATCAAAAAAATCAATTTTAATTTTGGTGTCGAGACTGTCGGCAAATTCGCGAATACGCTCGGTGTTTTTATTTTCAGAACCATCCATAGAATACGGCAAACCAACTACTAATCTTTCAATATGTTCTTTAACAATAAATTGTTCCAATTCTTTTTTGGCTTTTTTCTTGTCTTCACTTTTTATTACCCCAAAAGGAAACACCGCTCCAATGCCGGTATCACACCAAGCTAATCCGATATTTTTTGAGCCAAAATCGATTGCCAAAATTTGCATATTATTTTTCACTAGGACGTCGAGTGGCTACTATATTTCCAGTTTCAGTAATAACAATGGTGTGTTCAAAATGAGCACACATCGAGCCATCAGCCATCACTATTGTCCAGCCATCTTTGCCAGTTTTTACGCGCCAATCACCGGTGGATGTCATCGGTTCGACGGCTATCACCATCCCTGGTTTTAATTTTATTTTTTCCAATTTTGGATCATAATAATTTGGAATACGTGGATCTTCATGCACCGCATGGCCAACACCGTGTCCTACCAAATCACGAATGATTCCATATTTACCTTGAGATTTTGTATAAGTTTCTACCGAGCGTCCAATATCAGCC
>CAZXEV010000102.1:1406-2129 GCA_964639735.1 uncultured Gammaproteobacteria bacterium | reverse complement strand
GAAAAAGAAAAAGAAAAAGACTTGGAAAAACAGATGCGTCAGGAAAGTGGTGTAGTGATTGAAATTCCACCAGTTTTGACCGTCCGAGAATTTGCTGATAGACTCAACATTCCAATCAACAAATTGATTTTGGAATTGATGAAAAACGGCATCTTGGCCAATCAAAATGAAAAGATTGATCACGATAGTGCGGTTTTGATTGCGGAAGGTTTAGGTTTCAAAACTTCTGAAGCATCTCAAGTTTCGGTTGTTGATGAAGATCCAACTCATTTACAAAATTTAGAAAAGATTTTATTACAAGGTGGCACTGATGGCACTGCTCGTCCGCCAGTAGTGGTAGTGATGGGTCACGTTGATCATGGTAAAACCAAATTACTCGATGCGATTCGTAGTACCAATGTGGTGGCTTCTGAAGCCGGTGGTATTACACAGCATATCGGTGCTTATCAGGTGGAATGGACTGCACCAAAAACTAAAGCAAAAACAAAACTTACTTTTATTGATACTCCAGGTCACGAGGCGTTTACTGTTATGAGATCTCGTGGTGCCAAAGTGGCTGACATTGCAATCTTGGTAGTAGCGGCTGATGACGGTGTAAAACCTCAGACTGTTGAAGCTATCAATATTATCAAAGCAGCCAAATTGCCAGTAGTTGTTGCATTGAACAAAATCGATAAAGAAAGCGCTGATGTTCAAAAAGCAAAAACTGAACTTTCTAAATAC
>CAZXEV010000102.1:0-1396 GCA_964639735.1 uncultured Gammaproteobacteria bacterium | reverse complement strand
GCCGATGATTGAGATTTCTGCCAAAAATAATTTGAATATTGATAAACTTTTGGATACGATTTTGTTGGTAACAGAAATGCATGCTGACACTATCAAAGCCGACGCCAATCGCAAAGCGGCTGGAACGGTTATCGAAGCCCACGTAGACAAAGGACAAGGTCCAGTGGCGACTGTGCTTGTACAAACTGGTACCTTGAATGTAAATGATCCACTCGTAGTGAATGGTGAAATTTATGGAAAAGTTCGCGCCATGAAAAATTATCGTGGTGATAATATGAAAGAGGCTTCACCTAGTACCCCAGTTCGTATTTTAGGTTTCAAACTTGCTCCACGTGTCGGTGATATTTTAGATGTGGGCAGTGTTGGTACGGCTACTGAAATAAATTTGAAAACAAAACGTGTTCAAAACACTGGCGCTGAGCAGCGTCCGATTGTTTCTGGCGATACTGAAACAGAAGAAAATCATAAAACTTTCAATTTGGTTATCAAAGCCGATGTGCTCGGATCACTTGAAGCTATCACTTCATCTTTGGAAAAATTAAAAAATGAAGAAGTGGGAGTGAAAGTAGTTGGAAAAGGTTTGGGCAACATTACTGCCGACGATGTTTCGCTTGCTAGTGCAACTGGTTCAGTAGTAGTTGGTTTCAATGTAGCAACAACTTCATTGGCTATTGAAATGATGCAAAACACCAATGTTCAATACAAACCATTTAAAGTTATTTACGATTTATTAGATTACGCTAAAGAAGAATTAGAAAAATTGTTAAACCCAGAATTGGTTGTAACCGAACTTGGTAACCTAAAGATAATGGCTGTATTTAGAACAGAAAAAGGTTACATGATTATCGGTGGACGTGTTGAGATGGGTAAATTATTAAAAGATTGTAAAGTGCGTGTAAAACGCGATCGAGAAATTATCGGCAAAGGAGCATTATCTCATTTGCAAACTGGTAAACAGGAAGTAAAATCCATTCCAGAAGGTACTGAGTGTGGTGTCCAATTCGATGGCAAACTCAGACTGGAAGTTGGCGACGTTCTTGAAGCGTACAAAGAAGAAAAGATCGTGAAAAAATTAGTATTAAATTAATTTTTTAAAAATATGGAACATACATTTACAGACGCAAATTTCAAGGCTGAAGTTTTGGACAGTAAGACCCCAGTATTTGTAGACTTCTGGGCACCATGGTGTGGCCCTTGTCAAATGATGGGTCCTATCGTTGAAGAATTGGCTCATGAAACTGAAGGAAAAAATATCAAAATTGGTAAATGCAATGTAGACGAAAATGGCGAATCCGCCGCTGCCTACAACGTGATGAGTATTCCAACCTTTTTACTTTTCAAAGACGGACAAGTTATCGACCAAGTGACTGGTGGGGTACAAAAAGAAAAGCTAAAA
>CAZXEV010000101.1:0-2197 GCA_964639735.1 uncultured Gammaproteobacteria bacterium | reverse complement strand
TAAAAAGCGATATCAAAATTAAAATTTAGTAACAATGTTATCTTATAACTAAATAGAGTTGTTGTCTAGTTTTTGTGATTAATCAGACAGTGTGCAACATAGTGTTTTTCTCAACCACGATCGGCTCTGCTCGAATACCAGAAAACTCGCAGAGCCGTCTCTTCTCGCGCCACCCTGTTTATGTATTTGACATTTTGTGTCGGTGGCGCTGTGAAGGGGTTTCAAAAAACACTATGTTGCGCACTGTCTGGAGACTTACCTTTGAATCCGAACAACCAGACTTGAAAAAAGATGTCACATGATGTACAATGTGTCAACAAGCTTTAATTTAATTAAAACAAATATGTTAATCCCTACAGTAATCGAAAAATCAAGTTTTGGTGAGCGAGCATATGATATTTACTCGAGACTTCTTCGAGATGGTATTATTTTTCTCGGTGGTCCTATCGATGATCATATGGCCAACCTAATAATCGCCCAATTGCTATTTTTGCAATCAGAAGATCCAAAGAAAGAGATTTCTCTCTATATCAACTCTCCTGGAGGTTCGGTGACTTCAACTTTGGCTATCATAGACACAATGAATCATATAAAAAATGACATTTCGACAGTTTGTGTGGGTATTGCAGCTTCTGGTGCGGCACTCGTGCTATCAGCGGGTACAAAAGGCAAGCGTATGGCATTGCCAAATTCTGAGGTGATGATTCATCAGCCTCTCGGTGGGGCAGAAGGTCAGGCCTCGGATATCGAGATCAGTGCAAAACATATTTTGAAGACTCGTGCAATCCTAAATAAACTTCTCGCAAAAAATACTGGACAAAGTGTTTCACGTATTGAAAAAGACGTAGATCGTGACTTCTTCATGGATGCAGAAGAGGCAAAGAAGTACGGAATCATTGACTCTGTGGCTTCGATCAAAAAATAATGGCTAATTGCCGAGGTTGCACCTCGGTACAAAATGAGATTACATCGTTTTTATCATAGTGAAAAAATTGGTGACAAAAAAGAGTTGACGATAAGCTCGGCTGATTTTGCAAATCAGATTAGTCGAGTTTTTCGTTTGAGTGTGGGGGATAAAGTGGTGGTATTCGACGGTTCGGGTAATGACTATGTCTGTGAACTCCTCGAGGTGAAGCCTCGCGGATCGGTTGCCTTACGAATCTTCGAAATCGGTCCATCTAGGTTTATGCCAACTCGAAAAATATATCTATTTCAGTCGATGATAAAAAAAGACAAGTTCGAATGGGTGGTGGAAAAGGCGACTGAGCTCGGTGTGACCGACATCGTGCCGGTCTTGGCAGAGCGCAGTGAGAAGAAAGATTTGAATATTGAACGTTTGCGCAAAATCGCAATCGAAGCTAGCGAACAGTGCGGTAGAGGAGATGTGCCTGTGATTGCGAGTGATACCGCGACTGCGAGGCCTCACCTCGAGGAGCTTTTGACTATCGATTGCCGAAAGGTGGCTCTGCATCTCGAGGGTGAAAATTTTATCTCCTCGAGGCCTCGCCTCGAGGGTGCCATCGGAGTTTTCATAGGCCCTGAGGGTGGTTGGTCGCCGAGCGAGATAGAGATGTTTCACAAGAATGGCGTGACTATATGCAGTCTCGGAAAGCAGGTTTTACGTGCAGAAACAGCTGCCATCGCTACTCTATCGTTAGTGGTGTTCTAGGTTTTTGATTTTTCACTATACAAAAGTTTCACGGTTACAAATTTTATAATTGTGTTATAGAATAGTCTCGGAGGATACTATGGACTTACGAAAAGTACAAACAACACTCAGAGATTAAAAGTGTCCAGACAGGGTGGTTCAAAAAATCGTCGAGTATTGTGAAGAGCATCCCTGGGCTCCGGTTGTAGACGTTAATCGTCATCTCGACAAGATTGCCACAGAATTCGGACATCCGAATTATCTTGCGTTCAAGCGGGCAAGATTTCGCCCAGTCCAACAAGACGCACTCCTCGTCTAGGTGATGGGTTTGTCTTAGTGACAGTTCTTACGTGTGCGATATGTGTGCCACAAGCGGGATCTGATCCCGCTTTTGTGTTTTTTAGAGCTGAGATAATTTTTCACAAACACCGCCTACAAATTTTTGACTCTCTCACCACCCCCCTTTTCCTATTTCACCCCCTCCAACATCGCAGCCACCTTGGCAGGGGTAAGCACAGTCGCCGCGGAGACAGATGCGCGGTCCCGGGC
>CAZXEV010000100.1:0-2241 GCA_964639735.1 uncultured Gammaproteobacteria bacterium | reverse complement strand
TAAAGGCAATATTTTTTTCAGTAGACAAAATTTCGCGACTCATCGGAGTGAGATTTGTTTCTTCTATTTCCAAAATAAATTTGGAAAGTTTTTTTTCGCGTGCACCGCCGTAATCTTTGGCGGCGGTAAGATATAGTCCTTTTTTCGCACGGGTGATCGCCACATAAAGCAAACGTCGTTCTTCTTGGAGATGGACATCGCCACTTGGCAATGCACCTTCGCGTACGAGCGCGTCTGGGAGATCAATATCGGTATTGCGATTGATCGTTGGAAATTTTAGATCCACCATGTTTGGTACAAAGACATAATCAAATTCAAGACCTTTGGATTTGTGAATACTCAAAATTTGCACAGCATTTTCACGGCTGTCTATCTGTTTGTCTTCACCATCATCACCAGACTCCAAAACGAACTCAAAATAATTCAGCCAAGCATGAACGGTAGTATCGACATTGGATTTTTGGAAATCTTCAATCTTGGCAAAGAGAGATTGTAAATTGAAGATATCGTTTTGGTATTTCTCTGGATCGTCACTGAGTAATTTCAAATATCCCGATGCTTCCCAAAAATGATAAAGTACTTTTCCAACCGGATTATTTTTGGCGAGTTCAGATCCTTTGGTAACTATTTCTAATAATTTTTTAACCTTTTTAGTTCCATCTTCAGAAATTACTAGATGTTCTTGTTCGATATTTTTTAATACTTCAAAATACGAGCTGGCATGTTCGCGAGAAGACAACAACACTTTGGAAATATCCGTGTGGTTTAGAGTAAAGATCGGAGTGTTTAGTAAGCGATAGACGGCACTAGATTCGTGGTAGTTGTCACACAAACGCAAAAAGGCCATACTGTCCAAGACCGAAGGTTGGCGAAATAGTCCGCTAGTATCTTGGAAAATATATGGTATCCCCGCTTGTTCTAGATATGGAATAAATTGCTGAGCGGCTTTTTTGGCTCTGCACAATATGGCAAAATCAGACCAGTTATTTTTGTCTTTCTCTTGAAGTAATTTTATTTTTTGCGCTACCAAATGTGCCTCCTCGCTTTCATCGTTTCCGTAGATCAGATCAAAGTCGCCAACCAAATCTTTTTTGCAAATTAATTTTTTGGAAATTTTGAGTCTGTCCTCCAAACGATCCGGATTATTTTTTTGAATAAAATTATAAGCCAAGTAAAAAATCTTATGGCCACTACGAAAATTTTCGGTGAGCACAATTTATTTGGATTTTGGATAGTCATTTTTAAATTGCAAAATATTGGAGATAGATGCACCACGGAATTTATAAATACTTTGGTCATCATCCCCCACCACTGTCAATTTTACACTCTCATTTTTGGTCAGTAGTTTTATGATTTCATATTGAGACCAGTTGGTATCTTGAAATTCATCCACCAAAATATATTTAAATTTGTTGTGATAAAATTTCAAAATATTTGATCGTTCACGGAATAGCTTTACAGTATAATATAGCGGATCAGCAAAATCCATACTGTCGCTTTCTAGCAACAATTCATTATATAGTTTGTACGCTTTGGATAATTCTTTTATTCTTTTTATTTCCAGTTCTTGTTCTTCGTCTCCATTTGGTTCGAGACTATCGGCGTATTTTAAATAATCATCTGGAGACAACAGTTCGTCTTTGCATTTTTGAAAATGTTTTATCATCGCATGAATAAATTTGGTTGGGTTTCCTAGTGGTCGGTAATAATCCAATTCAAATTTTTCCAAATTTTTGCGAATGAGCAACCAGACTTCAGTTTCATTTAATAGTTTAAAATTATTTGGTAAGCCGATATCTAGCGCGTGACTTTCGAGAATGCGTTGAGCGAGTCCATGAAAAGTAGTAATAAAAACATCAAGACCGCCATCAGGTAATAAATCCGTGACACGGTCTTCCATTTCCTGAGTAGCTTTTTCAGTAAAGGTAACTGCCAAAATTTCTTGAGCTTTGGCTAGCCCGCCGTTGACAATGTTGGCCACTTTTTCTGTGATCACTGTAGTTTTACCAGTACCAGCACCAGCAATGATTAAAAGCGGACCGTCATGGTATTCCACTGCTTGTTTTTGACTATTATTCAGATTAGACATAACAAAATTTAGAGTTGATTATCACTCTTTTTCAAAAACCTTTAAATTTATTCATTGCTCTGCTTTTCGCAATTGCAACCACATTCTTTGTCGCAATCGCAGCAATGAGGACAAACACTAGTGTTGCACAAACAGGTATCCTCTTCGTGCTC
>CAZXEV010000099.1:0-2246 GCA_964639735.1 uncultured Gammaproteobacteria bacterium | reverse complement strand
AAAAATAAACTTAAAGAATATATCGGACGCAGATCATACTTTTACATTGGATAAATTCGGTTTTTCTACTATCCTACTACAACCCGGACAAACTACCTCTGTGGAATTTATTCCTAACGAAAAAGGCACCTTCACTTTTTATTGCGCCATATACTGCGGAGATGGACATGATCAAATGAGTGGTAAACTGGAAGTTTATTAGCAAAATATGAAAAAAAGCATTATTTTCACCTGTGCACACTGCGGCGCTCAATTCCAAAAATGGACAGGGCGTTGTTTGGAATGTGGTAAATGGGGAACGGTAGAAAAATCCGCTTCGCCAACCAACAAAGAAAAAGAAGAAATATCACAAAATTATTCTCCGGTCAAAACAGAAAAATTGGCAGATATTAGTAGTCAAAATTTTAAACGTTTTCAATCAAACATCTCCGAACTAGATCGTGTGCTTGGTGGTGGATTGGTGCCAGGAAGTTTAATTCTACTTGGTGGCGATCCTGGAATTGGCAAATCCACACTAGCTCTTCAACTTGGCAATATTATCCCAGAAACAATCTATTTTTCTGGCGAGGAATCTACCCAGCAGATAAAAATGCGCGCCTCTCGACTAAATATTTCCTCCCCTACTCTTTCGCTGGCTAGCGTGACTAATATTGAAAGTATAATCGCAACTAGTATCTCATCAAAAATAAAACTAGCGATAGTTGATTCTATTCAAACAGTTTACTCCGACGAAGTCGAGGGAGAAGCTGGAAATATTTCTCAGGTCCGTGCCTGCACAGTAAAACTGATGGAAGCAGCGAAAAAAAATAATATTACTTTTATTTTAGTTGGACAAGTTACCAAAGACGGTGCGGTAGCCGGGCCAAAAACATTGGAACATCTAGTCGATACTGTGCTCTATCTCGAAGGCGACCGTTTTCATGATTTTAGAATTTTACGTGCTGCCAAAAATCGTTTTGGGCCTACTGACGAAGTCGGTGTCTTCACTATGGAAAAAGAAGGTTTGGTAGAAGTAAAAAATCCATCTGCCGCCATGATATCTGAAAAAACAACACCAGTGTCTGGTACTGTCATTACTGCCATCATGGAAGGCACACGTCCAATGCTTATAGAAATCCAAGCACTAGTCACCAAAACAAATTTTGGTTTTCCACAACGTCGTGCTTCTGGATTTGATCTAAATCGTTTACAGGTTTTAATAGGAGTATTATCACGCCGCGCCGGACTTCCACTCGAATCTTATGATGTATTTTTGAACGTGGTTGGAGGACTTACTGCTGACGAACCAGCTGTAGATCTCGCGGTCATTCTGGCGATTGCTTCTGGTTTAAAAGATAAAACACTGCCAGTAGGATTAGCCGCTTTTGGTGAAGTTGGTCTTAGTGGCGAAGTTCGTTCGGTAAACCACACCGAAAAGAGATTAAACGAAATAAAAAATTTAGGATTGGAAATTGCTGTTATCCCAATGTCATCCAAAATTCCAAAGATCACAGGCTTAAAAATTGCACCAATAAAAAATGTCCAAGAGGTTGTTGAAAAAATTATTCAAAAATAAAATGTAACATAAAGAAAAAAACGACCTTAAGGTCGTTTTTTGCTCCTCGCTTTTTCGTTGATATTTTGAATTGGCTTACCAAATATTTTGGCTGGATAAGAAATTTCAACAAATGAGTGCAATCCTTTGGTACGCAACAAGCGCTCAAACTCATAACTCTCATCATCTTCTTTCTTTTTCTTTTCCCAATAAAAACCACTGTGACCGTCCGCCGATGGTGTAAATATTTGCACTTCTTCGGTACTTGCACTTCCCTCATCGTCAGTATATTGAATATAGAATTTGGCCAAACGAATCTGTCCCTCACCGCCCGCACCACTACTTTTGAAAGCCGTACCAGGTTCATTGGTTGGTTTGTATTCTAATATTTTTACGTGTTTATCTTTCTGTAATGATTCAATAATATCAAACACAGCAGCGTGGTCCTCAAAACTTTTATCTTCACACACCAACACACCTTTTTCATTTTTATCACAAACTTCCAGAACTCTTTCCTCTTTTATTAAAACATCTTGAACATCTCTGTCTTTGGTTGGCATCACAATCAGAGAACGTCCATAAATATCTTTAATATCCTCAGGGTCATCATATCCTCGTACGATCATTTTGCGATACACAGATTCTCTTTCTTTGATTCGCAATGTCTGCCCTACCAACATCATCACATTTCCACTTTTATTTTTAAAAGGTC
>CAZXEV010000098.1:1765-2300 GCA_964639735.1 uncultured Gammaproteobacteria bacterium | reverse complement strand
AGTTCGTGAACAAAATCCTAGTGATTTTCTCTTGTTTTTATTATTTAGAACACTAGGCATCAAGTCTAAAGATATTAAAAAACAGCATCTAGAAAGTTTTTCTGAACAAGAAAGAAAGAAATTATTTGATCTATATAAATCTTCTTCCAGAGAGGATTTCCAAAGATTGTTTAAATCTAGCCAGAAATCTCAAGATGTTTTTAATGACGTACAATTTTAGCAACTTATATAAAGATATAATATAATCAGTATATGAAAACACTACGCGAATACATAAAGGAAGCAGGGGAGAAAGGGGTGGCTATTGGGCATTTTAATATTTCGAATTTGGAGGCATTGCATGGAATATTCAATGCTGCCAAGAAGCTTAATTTGCCTGTAATTATCGGAGTTTCGGAAGGGGAAGAAAAGTTTGCCGGGATTGAGGAAGTCGTGGCTCTAGTTAAAACTTTACGAGAAGAAAACAATTTCCCTATATTCCTCAATGCTGACCACCATGCAAGTTTCGAAACTGTTAAGAAATGCATCGACGAAG
>CAZXEV010000098.1:1431-1755 GCA_964639735.1 uncultured Gammaproteobacteria bacterium | reverse complement strand
GATTATAGACGTAGCTAAGCTTTCATTCGAAGAAAATGTAGCGGTTACTAAACAATGCGTAGAGTACGCTCATGAAGTAAATAAAAATACAGGACGCGACGTCCTTGTCGAAGCAGAAATTGGTTACATCGGTTCTGGTTCAAATATCAAAGACACTGTACCAGAAGGTGCAGGAATTTTGACGAAGCCGGAAGAAGCAAAGAGATTTGTGGACGCTACCAGTATTGATCTACTCGCACCATCTATTGGCTCTATTCATGGACTTATCAAATCCGGCAAGCCGCACATTAATGCAGAATTAACCAAAGAGATCCGACAGGTTAA
>CAZXEV010000098.1:0-1421 GCA_964639735.1 uncultured Gammaproteobacteria bacterium | reverse complement strand
CTACACGGTGGTTCAGGCCTTCGTGATGAGGACTTTACTAATGCCATAAAAGCTGGAGTACAAATAGTCCATATCAATAGCGAAATCCGTTTAGCTTTTCGCGATGCGGTAGAGAAATCCCTCAAAGACCTTCCAGGAGAAATAACTCCAGCCAAAATCCTCCAGCCTGCAGTGGACGCAATAGAGAAAGTGGTGGAAGACCGATTGAAGCTTTTTAATAACTTATAGTTTATGAAACTCAAGATTGATAAACAATTTATTGCTGTTAGGGCGGTCATTAAAAAAAACGGAAAGTTTTTAATTATTCGAGAATCGAACAAATATAAGGACGGAACCAATCATGGTTCTTATGATTTTCCCGGTGGCAAGTTAAATATAGGTGAATCTGCTCACAAGGCTCTCTTGAGGGAAGTAAAAGAAGAAGCTGGTATGAACGTTAAGGTATTGCAACCAGTTCATGTAGATGAATGGTATCCCAAAGTTCACAGACAACAGTTTCAAATTGTGGGAGTATTTTTCATGTGTGAACCAATCGGAAAAACTATCAAATTAGGAAATGATCATGATGAATATAGATGGATTTCAATTGACGAATCTAAAAAATATAAATTAATGCCAGCTGTAAAAAAAGCCTTTAGTATTTTAAAAGATTTAAACAAAAAATAAGTTTTTTTCTGCTATAATAATTTAAATAATGAAAGAAGAAATCAAAAAGTTTTTCAAAGGAGATTTGGATGATAGTGAAGAAACACTGGTAAAATACTCGCACGATGCGAGTGTTTTTGAGGTGAAGCCACAAATAGTTTTGTTTCCGAAAGATTCCGAAGATGTAAAAAATTTAGTTAAATGGGTGAGTGAAAACAAAGAAAAATATCCACACCTAGCCATCACCGCTCGTTGCGCTGGTACAGACATGTCTGGTGGGTCAATAGGGGAATCCATAATCCTTGATTTTACGAAGTATATGAACAAACTCGTCGACTTCTCGCCTGGAGAATCTAATGGTTCGACAATTTTTGTGCCGTACTCGAGAATCACGGTTGAGCCTGGAATGTTTTATCGAGATTTTGAAAAGATTACCAAGGAACACGGGATGATCCTACCTTGCTATACCGCTTCGAAAAACATCAATGCGGTGGGCGGCATGTTTGGTAACAACTCCGCCGGTGAGCGTACACTCCGTTTTGGTAAAACCGAAGAATACATAGCCGAAGCGAAAGTTGTATTTACAGATGGCAACGAATACATAGTTAAGCCACTTTCGAAGGTGGAATTGGAGGCAAAAATCGCGCAAAACGACTTTGAGGGTGGAGTGTATAAAAAGATTTATAATCTGGCAGTAGAGAATCGAGAAGACTTAAAGGCAGCCAAACCCAAAGTTCACAAAAACTCAGCGGGCTACACTCTGTGGAATGTTGTTG
>CAZXEV010000097.1:0-2309 GCA_964639735.1 uncultured Gammaproteobacteria bacterium | reverse complement strand
TTGATAATAAATGGTGCGCGTAGTTGGATAAATATTTTTGGTTTTAATTTTCAACCATCTGAAATTGCCAAACTAAGTTTAATAATTTTTGCGGCATATTTATTGTCTGATCGTAAGCGTAATTTACAAGACTGGACAATGGGTGTGTTTCCAATTTTAACATTACTAGCACCAGTTGTAGGTTTGGTTTTATTGCAACCAGACGTCGGGACTCTGTCTATTATGTTGGTGATTTTGTTTGCGATGTTGTTTGAGGCACATGTACCAAAGAAGTATTTGTTTTTTTTGGGAATGTTGGCTGTGGTAGCTTTTACATTTTTAATATTTTTAAAACCGTATCGCTTGCAGCGCATCACAATTTTTATGCATCCGGAACTTGATCCACAGGGGATTGGTTACCAAATTAACCAAGCATTCTTGGCGGTTGGTTCAGGTGGGTTCTGGGGGCTGGGAGTAGGACAATCTCGTCAGAAGTTTCAATATTTGCCTGAAGTTAATTCAGATTCTATCTTTGCCGTTATTGCCGAGGAGACGGGCTTTCTTATTTCTGCAGGTTTGATAGTATTAATATTGCTGATTGGTTTGCGGGGGCTAAAAATTGCCAAAAACACCAAAAGTGAATTTGGGCGGTTGTTGGTCGTGGGTATAGTAGTTTGGCTAGTGTGGCAATCTTTTTTAAATATTGGGGCGATGGTTGGCGCACTGCCGCTTACCGGTGTGCCATTACCTTTCATATCGCACGGCGGTTCGGCCTTGATGGCGGAGATTGCAGCAGTGGCTTTAGTATTAAACATTAGTAAACAAGAAATATAATTATTAAAATTTATATAGATATGAAGTTATTAGTTTGTGGAGGAGCTGGATTTATTGGTTCAAATTTTATCAGTTATTATTTAAATAAATATTCCGATCGCGAAATAGTTAATTTTGATAAATTAACTTATGCTGGTAATCTCGATAATTTAAAAGATTTAGAAAATAATCCACGCTATCAGTTTGTGCAGGGTGATATTATTGATTTGGAAAAAATAAATGAAACAATAAAAAAATACGGTATTACTCATTTGATAAATTTTGCGGCTGAAACCCATGTCGACAGATCTATCCATGGCGGTTTAAAAGATTTTGTTTTGACTAATACTTTAGGTGTGCAAATGTTACTTGATGCGGTGCGCGCAAATAATTTAGAAAAATTTGTAAATGTTTCAACCGATGAAGTATATGGAGCATTGCGCCTAGATAGTCCAGAAAAATTTTCCGAACACACTCCGATAAATCCAAATATGCCTTATGCTGCCGCCAAGGCCGGTGGTGATTTGATGTGTCATGCATATTATGTTACCCACAAAGTACCAGTAGTTGTGACTCATTGTTCCAATAATTATGGACCGTATCAATATCCAGAAAAATTAATTCCATTTTTTGTAATGAAATTAATGAAAGGGGAGAAGGTGCCAATGTACGGTGACGGTTTGTATGTACGTGATTGGATTCATGTAAATGACCATGCCTCTGCCTTGGATTTGCTTTTGGAAAAAGGTGAAGCTGGCGGTGTTTATAATATTGGTGTAGACAATGAACGTAGCAATATGGAAATCACCCATATGATTTTGAAGATGATGGGTAAGGATGAAAGTAGCATTGAATATGTTCAAGATCGACCAGGTCATGATCGTCGCTATGCAATTGATGCTACCAAAATTTTGGATTTGGGTTGGAAGCCAGATTACACTCAAGATAAATTCGAGCAAGGTTTGAAAGAAACCGTTGATTGGTATTTGTCTCACCTGGATTGGGTAGAAAAAATTTGGGCAAAAAAGGATGATATCAATAATCATATAAAATAAAAAGCAGACTGCCTTTTGAGATAATGAGTTAATTGAATGATTATCTTATTTTTTCAGAGGGCAGTTGTTCTCTGTTGGTGGCAGACAGTCAGTTTGGAGGAAGTGATGACTATTCACGTTTGTCCATGTACTAGGGTCGTTGAAAGGGTCAACGACGGTCGCGAAGGCGAGGTCATGGTTGAGTGTCCGGAGTGTGTTGCCAATCACGGCGTCTACTCCAAGAGCTCTGCGTGGCCGCCGGAGCCGAAGCCCGAACCTATCGCGCCGTCGCGTCGTTGGGACAGCGGTTCGCTTGATGCCGACAACATCCTGCCCTTTCCGAAAGCGGTGAAGGGCCCAAAGGCCGGCAAAAAGAAAGCAGGCGGTGGCAATAAGTAGGCACTAGAAACAGTTTGGGCGTCTGTTCAAAACGCCCGCCCCCCCCCCCAAATCAAACCCACAATATTAAACAAAATTTTAAAA
>CAZXEV010000096.1:0-2352 GCA_964639735.1 uncultured Gammaproteobacteria bacterium | reverse complement strand
GAAATAAAAAAGCCCGCGTATTCTCGCGGGCTTTTTGTTGGTGTCAACTTGCTTTTGTGGACTTGCGTAAAGCTTTCATAAGAATAAGGTAATCAATCGTTTCCATTTCGCATCCTCTAATGTTGTCTCTGTGTTCGTTGAGCAACCCTCCTTCAAATAGGGTATCTGCGAAAGGCTGGGAGAGTCTGGGATAACCATGAAAGTGGAATATAACTTTGCCATCAGGATTTTTCTCGAAGAATGCAAGGATTTGTCTTTGTATCTTTTTCGCTCCTTTTGTTGGGGTTTTAAAATCTATTTTATGAAAGGGTATATGTGCGGTTTTCTTGATGACCTTTAAATATTTCATTATCTTAAGTTTTAGATGGTTTTGTTGAAGAGTACTATTTTTGTGTTGAAAGTCAAGAAAGGGGGTAAATAAAAAAAGGCCGTGTATCTCCCTCGACTAAAGACTCGCCGTCGCTCGTCTTTGTCTGCTGGGAAAAAACACCACTCCCTCCAGTAAAAGAGAAGATTTTGTGTTATATTAAAAAATAGTATGCTGAAAAGAAAACTAACATCATCAGAAATAGAGGAAATAGAACATTTGATAAAAATCAGCAAGGATAATCCTATTGATCCTGATACTTTTATTCCATGGGGAATACCACCAAAAGATACTTTTGATTTTATGCCGAAGACATTATTTTCCCTCTACGGGGATAAACTTTTTGACACGCTAACTAGCTCACAGAAAACAGAGTTAGCAAAATCTGAAGTCGGACAAGCTATGTATTCATATGGTTGGTCAGAAGGGTTGGCATGCTTATTTTTCTATAGATATCTTGTAACTTTGCGAGATAATGTGTCCGCAGAGTATCGCTATTTACTCGTTGAAATTTTTGAAGAAACTTGTCATCAGCAAATGTTTTCAAGAGCCATTGAAACTCTTAACATCCAAACCGTATCTGCAAGACCGTTGCATAGATTTGTAAGCTGGTTTGCAACAAGATATTTACCTGCTGATGTAGTTTTTATGTCGGTACTAGCTATAGAACTTGTGACAGAAATGTATGGGTCAGAAATCATTAAACAACACAATATGTATCCTGTCCTTGCTAAAATTTCAGAACTTCACAAGATAGAAGAAGACCGACACATGTTTTTTGCTGATTTATTACTCAAGAGATATACAGAAAATGCTAGTTTTTTTAGAAGGTCGCTTTACAGTATTGTTGTCTGCTTGAACATTTATTTCATGCGAACACTTTATGTTCGAAAAGAAATACTGGAAAGAATAGGTTTAGATCCAAAAATATATTACAAACCTGCGTACAGAGGACTAAAACAAAAATTTTCAGAAAATTGTTTACAAAAAGCCAAAGATTTTGTTTCTGAATGGAACGGATTTAATTGGTTTACTAAAATTTTTTGGAGAAAATTACTAGGAGCAAAGATTTAGTTGCTCATAAAAAAACCAGTCATTATGACTGGTTTTTTTAAAAAAGCTACTGCATTTCAAGAATTGTTTTAAGATTATGTAACATATGATCCGCTTCTTTGTCATTGATTGACATTAGAGCGTCAGCTTTTATTTTAGCTAATATCCCTTCTGGCATTTTATATTCTACCGTCAATGTAACTGTTGATTTGTCGCCGTCGCCAGAAATTTCTTGAGTCCACCAACTTTCACTGCCTCCCGTCGTGTGTGCTTTGTAAAGTTTTGGAGATTCTATCTGATCAACTATCCATTTTCCGTCAAGCATTACTCCGTACATTTGATATTTATAATCAAACTCTGCGCCTGCGGTAAGAGGAAGTGCAGGGACATTGCTATTTTCGATTAGTCCAGGCAAAATCGAGGGGATTTTTGATGGATCTGTAACAAAATTAAAAATCTTCTCTGGGGATGCATTGATCTCTAAACTCTTAACTACCTTTATTTTTTCCATATTTTTATGGGTCTTGACGACCGTTAAAGCTAACAATAATTTTTTAAATGTAACGTTGATATTTAACAACTGCTTCAGCTAAATACTTACCTTGTATAGTATATACCTTTTCAAACTTAAATTGTAGAGCTGTAAATAGTCCGTAATTGACCACTTTAATTTGAACTGTTTTTGTTGAAAATCCACCCTGTATTTTTTGATAATCTAAACTAAGTGATTTTAGCGTTTTTCCAACTTGTTCGGATACTCGGGCTGATTTTTTTGGAATTAGATATTTATATTTTTGGATGATTAGTAATAAGGCTATAAGCAAAACGCTAAGTCCCGCAATTTTATAAACGAATAAAAACACAACAATAGATATTATTGCGAGCCATATCCCCATGAAGCGGAAAGAGAAACTTGAGGTGTCTATTGATAT
>CAZXEV010000095.1:0-2355 GCA_964639735.1 uncultured Gammaproteobacteria bacterium | reverse complement strand
AAAATGTTGTATAGTAATAAAATGAATAAAAAAATACTTATATTTGGTGCACATCCAGACGATGCCGAGTTTGGTTGCGGAGGGTTGATTATCAAAGAGGTAAAAGCTGGCCACCAGGTCAAGATCGTCGTCTGTTCGCTCGGTGAGGCGGGCACAAGCGGGACTCCAGCCGGACGAAAAAAAGAAGCCATGGATTCAGCCAAGGCTATGGGTGCGGAAGTAGAGTTTATAAATTTGGGCGGGGATTGTCATATTGAAAATAACCCAAAAAATACAATCAAATTGGCGGAAATAATCCGTACTTATAAACCAAATATCGTGCTGGCTCAATCACTTTCTGAAAATCAACACCCAGACCATTTTGCAGTCTCGCACATGACTCGTTCGGCGACTAGACTTGCTCGTTACGGCGGACTCAAAGAACTCAAGAAACAAAAAATTCACGCTATTGATGCCTTGTATTATTATCCTTCCAGTGCTGAGCTCGATAAAAATCCAGACATTATTGTCGATGTTTCAGGTGAATACGAGACTTGGGTCAGTGCTATGCATATGCACAAAAGCCAGATGCAAACTAAGGGATATATAAATCTGGTCAGTAATAAAGCTCGAGCTTTTGGGACCCTGATTGGTACTGAATACGCGATCCCGCTCTGGGTCAATGATCCGATTGTGCTCGATAGTATCGCTACGCTCGATGTTTCCGGACGACACTATAAATAAAATTTTATGGTGAAAATAAAAAAATTGAAAATCGGTATTGTGTGTTATCCGTCGGTAGGCGGGAGTGGTATCGTGGCTACAGGGCTCGGTAGTGAACTGGCTCGCCTTGGCCACGATGTGCACTTTATCAGTTATGAAGAACCTTTTCTTTTAGATAAATCTTTACCAAATATATTTTTCCACCAAGTAGAGCTCAATGGCTATGCTTTATTTAAATACCCAGATTATACCTTACCACTAGCTGTAAAAATGGTGGAGGTGGGTGCAAAACATAAACTAGACATAATGCATGTGCACTATGCGGTACCTCATGCCACTGCGGCACTTTTAGCCAAAAACATTGCTAAGGCTCAAAAATTGCACTTTCCAAGTGTGGTCACGACTCTACACGGCACTGATATTACTTTGCTCGCTCGTGATAAAAACTTGATGCCTGTAATAAAATATTCTATTGAAGATTCTTGCGGGGTGACGGCTGTTTCAGAGAGCTTGAAACAAGACACCCTAAAAGTTCTCGAAACAAAAAAAGAAATAAAGGTAATTCACAATTTTTATAATCCTAAAAAAATAACTAAAAATGTAGATGAGGTTAGGAAAAGCCTCGGTATTGCACCCAAGGATTTTGTAGTAATACACCTTTCAAACTTGCGAGAAGTAAAAAGGATTCCGGATTTGTTGCAAGTTGTTGCCCAATTAAAAGATGAGAAACATATCAAACTATTGATTTTAGCTGGTGGAGATTTTGCGCCTTATGTGCCACTTGCTCAAAAATTGGGTATTGAAGATAAAATAATTATTCAAAAAAATGTGATTGATGTTGAAAATTATATCAATGTGGCTGATGTTGGACTTTATACTTCGGGAGAAGAATCTTTCGGTATGGGTATCTTGGAGACTATGTCATACGGTAAACCAGTATTAGCCACCAACGCTGGAGGAATATCTGAATTCATGCAGGATGGTCAGACTGGATTTTTGTTTGATGTAGGCTCAGTGGATGGTTTTGCCAAGAAACTTTTAGAGCTTTCAAAAGACGGAGAATTGGTAAAAAAATTAGGAGAAAATGCTAAAGTTCGCGCCTCGTCAGGATTTTCTGGAGACAAAACTGTGGCAGATTATTTAGATTACTATCAAGCTATATTGGAAACAGATCAAAATTAATTTAAGAAAAAAGCCATTGTGATATTTGGTGAATGAAGAGAATATAAAAATACTCCAGTCAAAACTATAAGTAGTGTTCCCATAATCAAATGCTTGGTGTGGTGTTTTTGGTATTCTTTGGTTAGAACTAGGACCATAGACATACCCACTATTAACACTATTAGTGCATAAATAGCTCTGATTGTATTTTTGGGGCTTACTGCTAAGAGTTGATACCAAGTAGATAATTTTGACTGATATGTATTTGAATCAACGATTACAGGCTCTGTGGCCTCTAGGTTTTGTATCGCTATAAATTTTTCTGTAGTTTTATCGGCTTCTTGGAGAACCTTTATAGGAGTTTGGAGTTTGTTGGTTGTTTGGATAGATGCGCCAGCTACTTCAGGGTTAGAAATTTTGGTAGTTTTTGGCGCTATCGGATTTTTTTCTTGTGTTGTTTTGGCTTGAGCTGTTTTTGCAGCGATGGGTTTT
>CAZXEV010000094.1:0-2375 GCA_964639735.1 uncultured Gammaproteobacteria bacterium | reverse complement strand
GAGCGAAGCTTTACCTACAAGCAAGCCGTCTACCCCGCCACTTGCCAGAAAATCCTCGGCGTCCCGATCATTTACCGAACCACCATAAATGACTCGTGTCTTGTGTGCAACATCTGGTGAACTTAAATCAGATAAAATCTTACGAATAAAAACAGCCATCTCTCTCGCGTCACCCGAAGTCGCGTCTCTTCTGTTTTCTGTCGTAGAGATAGACCAGACTGGCTCATAAGCAATAATAATTTTAGAAAGCGAATCTTTGGAAATTCCTTTCAAGCATTCTGAGATTTGATTTTTAACAATTTCAAAATATCCGTGTTCGAGATCACGTTCTTTTTCACCGACACAAAGTATGGGCACCAAACCAAAAACCAAAGCTGATTTTATTTTTTTATTTATAAATTCATTAGTCTCGCCGAGTGCCCTTCTTTCCGAGTGACCCAAAATAACATATTTTAAACCTATATCAGACAGCATGCCTGCAGACACTTCCCCAGTAAAAGGACCCACATCGCCAGGAAACAAATCTTGTCCGCCAAGCTTCAGTTTACTACTACGAATCTTACTCAATTTTTCTAGATATACAAAAGGTGTGCAAACTACAATTTCAGTCTTTTTAAGGCCTGTAATATGTTTAATTACTCGATTATACAATTTATCCGCCTCCTTGAGAGTGGTCGGATGCATTTTCCAATTGCCTATGATTATTTTCTTGTTGGACATATGGCAAATTATATCATAACGCGGTAAAATAAAGTGAATGATTTCAAATACTCACAAAAAGGGATTTACTTTGGTTGAAACATTGGTGGGAACAGCTGTTTTTGTCGTAATTGCAATTGCGGCCTATCAAGCTTTTACCGTACTAATGAATGTTGTAATAATCACAAGAGCCAAAGTAGCTGGCACAGAGCTGGCCAATGAAAGATTTGAGATAATTCGCAATCTTTCATATAACGATGTGGGCATATTGGGAGGTATACCAGTCGGGAAAATAACCAGAACACAGACTCTAACTAGAGATAACTTTACTTTTAATGTCACTACAACTATCAGAAACGTCGATGATGCTTTTGATGGCACGATTGGTGGTAACCCAAATGACACCTCACCAGCTGATTATAAATTGGTGGACTTAGATATAACCTGCGCAAATTGTAAAAATTTTGCACCGGTAAATTTCACCACTCTAATTGCTCCCCATGCCTTAGAAACTGCATCGACCAATGGTGCACTTTTTATAAGAGTATTTGATGCAAATGGTATACCTATTCCCCAGGCCTTGGTTCATATTGTTAACACTCTAACCAACCCAGATACTATTATCGACGAAACAACCGACAATAACGGTTGGATAAAAATTATTGATGCCCCAGCCGGAACCAATGCCTACAACATAACTGCTACTAAAAATGGTTACACAACTGATCAAACATACCCAATCGGTGGAGCGGCTGGCCCCAATCCCGCCAAACCTGATGTTACTGTGGTGCAACAACAAATTTCACAAATTAGTTTAGCTATAGACAAAATAAGTTCTTTAACCACTACCACACTTGATGCGTCTTGTGTGGCAATACCGTCAGTTGGTTTTTCTTTAACTGGGAGTAAATTAATCGGAACAGGTATTTTAAAATATCCAACTCAAAATTTTACTACTAATGGAGCAGGAGTTTACAATATCCCTTCTATTGAATACGATACTTATTCCACCCTACTCACAGGCTCATCTTATGATCTAGCAGGAACAAACTTAACTCAAAACTTCTTTCTTAATCCAAACGAAACCGGAATTTTGAAATTAATAGCTGTGCCGCACGTATCTCAAGCGCTGTTGGTGAATGTGGAAACTTCTGCAGGTGTTGCCATAGATGGTGCCACTGTGCAATTACAAAAAACAGGTTTTGATGAGACAAAAACAACAAATTCTGGAACCTGTCCTACTCCTGGACAAGTATTTTGGAATGGAATTAGCTCTGGCACATACACCGTAAACGTATCCGCTCCCGGCTATCAAGACAACACTGTTGCAAACTATTCCATTTCTTCGCCATGGCAAAACTTGAGTATAACTTTAATGCCATAAATTATGATTAAAAAAGATTACAAAAAAAATAAAAGAAGTCTGGGGTTTACTTTAATAGAAACCTTATTTGTTGTATCAATTTTTGTTGTAGTGACTGGGGCGATGACCATGTTTGCAAGAAATACTTGGCATTACAATTCTTTTTTGAGTTCTTCGCTTTCAAGCATTAATTCGGGAAGAATAGCCATTAAAACCATGGTCGCCGAAATTCGTACTGCATCTTCGGGTAGCGATGGGGCCTATGCTGTAAGCTCAGCAACGTCGACTAGATTTACTATTTATTCAGATATTA
>CAZXEV010000093.1:648-2398 GCA_964639735.1 uncultured Gammaproteobacteria bacterium | reverse complement strand
CCATTGCTGGAATCGATGTGTTGGAGGGCGGAAATTTATTAAACCTAGACAACGATCTCGTCGATAAGGATTTAAACAAATCTATTATAAACGATTCTATTCAAATGTATTTGAAAGAAATAGGTCAATATCCGCTCATTCATGCGAGCGACGAAAAAGATCTGGCTAAACGCATAGAACACGGGGATTTGGAGGCAAAAAATCTTCTCGCCCGCGCAAACTTGCGTCTAGTAGTTTCAATCGCCAAAAAATATGCGGGCAGATCTGCCAATTTGACTCTTCTCGATTTGATTCAATAGGGGACTTTGGGTCTATTTAAAGCGGTGTAAAAATTTGATTGGAACAAGGGATACAATGGTGGAGACAATTTCCAAATACAAACAGACCCACCGAAGGCTCAGCCAAGACTTGGGTCGCGAGCCACTCGCTGAAGAAATTTCTACCGAAATGGGAATCCCAGTGGAAAAGATACATGTTATTGAAAATATTTCCCAAGAAACAGTTTCTCTCGAACAACCGGTCGGGGATGATGACGATAAATCCACACTTGAAAATTTTATTCCAGATGATAAAATTTTACGCCCAGATCAGGAATCTTCTCGTCGGATTCTTTCTGACCAGATCAAAGAAGTCTTAGATGAACTCAATCTCAAAGAACGCAAAATTCTCGAGATGCGTTATGGATTAATAGATGGTATTCAGCATACCCTCGAGCGGGTGGGAGAGGAATTTGGGGTGACTCGAGAACGCATTCGTCAGATCGAGGCTAAAGTTCACGAAAAACTTCGTCAGCACGAAAAAATCGCCAGGCTAAAAAACTATTTTGATTAGCGAGGAGCATATGAAAATTTATTTTCATAATGTCCGAGCGACATCAAAACATTGTACTCAGTTATATTTCGATTAGTTTTACTTTATTGCATTTATTTTTTGCATAACAGCATCATATGGTAGGGCTCCAGGAATTGTGTCTACCACTTTGCCTTTCACTAAAATAAACGAAGATGGAGTTCCGCTTACACCATACTTTACTCCATCATCAATGTCGTTTTGAACTTTGTCTTTAGATCTTCCACTAGCCAAGCAATCATTAAAGGATGCAACATTGAGTCCTACATACTCTGCAATTTTTGGGAGTTCCGCGTCTTCAAGTTTGTTGTTGGATAGAGTGATTTCAAAAAGTCTGTCTGTGTACTGCCAGAAAGCATCATTGCCACCTTGCTCCCAGGCGCATTCTGTGGCTTCGGCTTCACGGAAAGCTTTCGGGTGAAGTTGAGGAATGGGATAGTGTCGGAACACCCAAGCCACCTTGCCGCCGGTATTATCTACCACCTGATGCATGGTGTTGTGAAAAACTTTACAAAATGGACATTCCAGATCTGAGTATTCTACAATGACTATTTTAGCATCCACATTTCCAATAATATGATCCGTCGATGAGACAGGTCTTCCTTGTGATGTCGGTAAATTTTTAGCAGTATTATTATTGACTACCGTTGTTGGATTGGCAGTTCCTTTTAATAAAATTGCTCCAGCTACCAGGACCCCAGCGAGAACTATCGCTCCGGCTATTTGTTTGTTGTTATTTTGCATGTTTATCTACAATAAAATTATTAATAATTTTATTGTAGCATATTAAAAAAATAGTGCTATAATTGTATTATTATCAATTATAATGAAAATATATGCACAATTTAAATTGTTGTGGTAAGGGTAGGTGTAGTGTTTCCCTGATTGCAAAGATTTTAGT
>CAZXEV010000093.1:0-638 GCA_964639735.1 uncultured Gammaproteobacteria bacterium | reverse complement strand
GCTTAAATTGGGGCTTGGTGGGGCTTGGAATGCTTTTAAACTCGGATAGTTCCTGGAATGTTGTTAGCATGGTCCTTGGTTCCATGCCTGTTCTTGAAGCTATCGTTTATTTATTGGTAGGTGTTGCGGCGGTCATGAGCATTCGTGGTTGTAAGTGTAAAAAATGCATGGAAGCCTGCGCTTCTTGCCAGACGACAGACGGAGAACAAAAAATGTAACACAGGGTGATATTTGCTGTTTAGCCTAGAAAGTGCTATATTTGAATGTAGTCACATGGCTTCGATTTTTGATGTAATATTTTATATATTAATCTTTTTTTCTGTGTTTGTGCAGGTGTTTTTTTTGGTTACTTTTTTTGAAAATAGGAAAAAAATAGTGGTTCGATTGGGAAAAACAAAACTTGACCACTATCCGGCTGTGACCATCACCGTGCCGTGCTGGAATGAAGAAAAAACGGTTTACAAAACGGTTCGTTCGCTTTTGGAACTTAATTATCCCAAAGATAAATTGAAAATCTTTCTGATTGATGATGGGTCTACAGATGGCACACGACACATAATTCAAAAATTTTCGCACTATCCAAACATACAAGTTTTCAACAAAGAAAATGGTGGAAAATATACTGCGCTCAATTTAGG
>CAZXEV010000092.1:0-2429 GCA_964639735.1 uncultured Gammaproteobacteria bacterium | reverse complement strand
ATATTTATCATATCACAAATTTGTTTCATGGTCAAACTACATCTTTTCCCAATCTTGCGCTTCATCTAAAAAATTATTTTTAATAATATGAAAATATGCTTTAGCTTCATTAAAATCATTTTTTATTTTTCCATCCAGTATCGCCTCTTCTATTGCTTCTTTTATTTTCCCGACAGTTGGTCCTGGTTTTAAACCACATTCATTCATAATCTCTTCTCCTCTAAATGGAGATTGGAAGGCGCGCATTTTATCTCTTTCCATTACTTGGTCGATCCTTTCTTCAAGATGATCATAATTTTTTAGCCGTTTTTCTTTTTTTAATGGATTACCAGTGGTAATATCGCTACGTCCAAGAATCAACAAATCTGGAAGTTCTTTTCCTACCGCCACTATCAAACGGCGTACAGCAGAATCAGTAATATCCTCATCCATCAAACTTATAGGCTGCTGGTGCCAGCGTACCAAATCAGCCAAGTAGTCGGTGTCGTTCCTGGATAATTTCAACCGTTTGGCAATTTTATAAACCATTTTTTTACCTACAAACTCATGGGCATAAAATGTCCAACCGATCTTTGGTAATAATTTTTTTGTTTGTGATTTTCCAATATCATGAAGCAAACCAGCAAATCGCAACATAACTTTATCCGAGCGCATCGCGATATTATCTACTACTTTAAAGGTGTGGACCATATTATTTTTGTGTTGATGGCCAAATATTTCTTCAACACCATCCAAAGCTACCACTTCTGGTAAAACTAAATCGAGTAATTTTGTCTGAAACATCAAAACCAGACACATTGATGGAATTTTTACAGATAACATTTTTAAAAGCTCTTCTTGAACGCGTTCAGCTGAAATAATTTTTAATCTTTCACGATTTTTGTGAATCGATTCTAAAGTGTTTTTTTCAATCGAAAATTCAAGCTGTCCGGCAAAACGAATTGCACGTAACATGCGCAATGGATCGTCGCTAAAAGTGAGATCAGGATCAAGTGGAGTTCGAAGTGTTTTTGTTTCCAAATCTTTTTGACCATCAAATGGATCGGAAATTTGAGTTTTTATTTTTTTAACAGAAGGTTTTAGTAATCCAGAAAACGCAACCACCGGCACAGCCATTGCATTCACTGTAAAATCACGTCTAGCTAAATCTTGCTCTAATGTCGCTCTTTGAACATGTGGTTTTCTGGAATCTGCATCATAATTTTCCGATCTTGCTCCAGCGAATTCCACTACTAACTGTTCATCACCTTCACCTAAAACGTATCGGGCAGTATCAAAATCTGGAAATTCCACCAGACTTCCCTTCTCTTTCATAAAGAGATCGAACTTTTTGGCAAATTCCAACCCACTACCTACAACCACAAAATCAACATCTTTTTTTTGACTTCTTCCCAAAATAAAATCACGCACAAAACCACCAACCGCATAAACTGGTGTTTTTTCTTTCTTAGCACAGGTGTTGATTTTTTTTATTACTTTAAAAACATCCATTTTAAAAATGTTATTAAACAGACTTACTACGACCTGATCTTTTTTGGGCTGTTTCTTCAGTGATCAAATCGTCTTTAAGCAACTGTTTGATGGAATTTTCCATACTTACCATTCCATCCTTAGACCCTGTTTGAATAGCTGATTTGATTTGATTAATATTATTTTCTTTAATTAAGTTAGCAACGCCAGAAGTATTCACCAAAACTTCTCTAGCCGGCACACGACCACCGTCTTTGGACGGTAATAATTGCTGAGCTACTATTACTCGTAAAACCGCTGAAAGTTGAATCAAAACCTGTTTTTGTTTGGAACCTTCAAACACATCCACGATACGCTCCACCGCTTCAGCCGCACTACTAGTGTGTAGTGTAGACAATACCAAGTGTCCAGTTTCAGCTGCGGTCAAAACCGTCGCAATAGTTTCTGGATCTCTCATTTCACCTACTAAAATTACATTTGGATCTTGACGTAACACATGTTTCAAAGCATTAGCGAATGAATTTGTGTCCACTCCAACTTCACGCTGCTCAATTAAACATTTTTTATCTTCAAAAAGAAATTCTATTGGATCTTCTACGGTCACGATATGTGCCTTACGTGTTTTGTTGATTTCTTCAATTATCGCCGCAAGAGTAGTAGATTTACCAGATCCAGTCGGACCGGTAACCAAAACTAAACCGTCCAACATATTTGGCACTTCTTTTAAAATTGGTTCAAAAGTTTCGAGAAGTTTTTTTTGTTGTTCCCAATAGTAAATTTTGTCTTGTTCTCTCGAAACTTTCCCAACTATTGCATAACAGTCAAAAATATCCTCTATATCGTCAATCATATTTTGTCTATATTTATTGCAGCTAACGGTTTCAAGCTAAATTCCCGTTTGGAGTTTGAAACTTTGTCTACCGAAATGTTAGTTTAAAGATAAATGTTTAATGGACTTT
>CAZXEV010000091.1:0-2433 GCA_964639735.1 uncultured Gammaproteobacteria bacterium | reverse complement strand
CCTTTCCAACCTTCAGGTGATCGTCCAGTATACTGCTCCGACTGTAACCGTGCTTTCCGCAAGGATCGCCCAGCTGCAGATCGTGGTGGCTTTGCTCGCGCTCCACGCCAGATGTACAGTGTCAACTTGAACTGCGCATCTTGTGGTCAGCAGATCACTGAATTGCCTTTCCAACCAACTGGTGACAAACCAGTTTACTGCCGAGACTGTATGCAGGCTCGTCGTAATGGTTAATTGACAATCAACTCAAACCCCTCGATTTATCGGGGGGTTTTTGTTTACTTGAAAAATCGCTAAAATTTGCTATAATTTAATTTGGATATAGTAAAAAAGATTTTTATGTACACAAAAAAGCAGCAAGAAATTATCACATATGCTCGGGCGAAAGTATTGGCCTATATGGGAGCCAGTCCAGTGGATGGGCACGGTCCTGATCATGTGACTAGAGTAGCGAACTGGGCGGTGCAAATTGCTAAGAAAGAAAAGGCCAACGTCTTTTTGTGCGAGTTGGCTGGTTTGTTGCACGATGTTGGTAGAGTGGTTGAAGGTACGGATAATATTGGTGGACTAAACAAGCGACATCATGAATTGTCTTATGAAATTTGTCAGGATTGGTTTAGAAATGATCCGGTTTTTTCTGCTTTGTCTAAACAAGAAAAATTAATTTTATTATACAGCGTTCGTTATCATTGGAATAATGCAGCTGATAAATATCAAGAAGCGATAATTTTGCGTGATGCTGATAAGATGGATTTGTTTGGAAAAATTGGTTTGGACAGAAATGAGCGCTTTTTGAATTATGATAGAGAAAAAATAATGTTACACATGCGTTTTCGTACAGATGATATGTTTTGGATCCGCACCAAAACTGCTCAAGCATTTTTCGATAAATACAAAATGTTTGATCCGGTATTGAAATACACTATTAAAAAATTAAAAGAAGATATTCATCCGATTGAATTGTAATTATGTTTGGAAATAAAAGTAAAATTAAAGTTTTGGTCTGCTTGTCTGGTGGAGTTGATTCTTCGGTAGCGGCCGCATTGCTGATAAAAGCGGGATATGATGTCACCGCGGCTTTTATGGTAAATTATGATGATCAAAAAGACGAAAAATCATGTTGGCGTGGAGACTATCATGATGCCTTGCGAGTCTCGGCCAAACTTGGTGTTCAACTGTTACGTTTGGATTTTACCAAAGAATACAGTCGTGATGTGCTTGAATACATGTATAAAGAATATGAAGCCGGACGCACTCCCAATCCAGATGTGCTCTGCAATAAGTTTGTGAAATTTGGTGCTTGGCTAGACAAAGCGCGCGAACTTGGTTTTGATTATATTGCTACCGGTCACTATGCGCGGATAAAAAAGAGATGGGGCAAATTTTTGTTGAGAGAAGCTAAAGATACAAATAAAGACCAAACCTATTTTTTGCACCAGTTGAACCAAGAACAACTAAAAAGTGTAATGTTTCCGATCGGTGATTTTACTAAAGATAAAGTCAGAAAATTGGCCTCAAAATTTGATCTGGCCACTGCTGATAAAGAAGAAAGCATGGGGATCTGTTTTGTGGGAGAAGTACCAATGCGAGATTTTTTGAAAAATAAAATAAAGGTAAAAGGTGGAAATATCGTGGATGAACACCAAAATGTTTTATGGAAACACGACGGTTTGGCCTATTATACTATCGGCCAAAGAAATTTGGGATTGAATAGTAAAGACGGCAGACCGATGTTTGTGGTGGATAAAAATTTTAAAAACAACGAATTGATTGTGGGAGGCGAAACCAGTCCATTGCTATATAAAAATGAAATTACCGTAGGAGATGTAAATTGGACAGCAAGTACAATCCCAAAATCACCGTTAAGTTGCAAAATCCGATTGCGACACCGCCAAGAGATGCAACCAGCCACAATTTATCTGGATAAAAAAGAGTTGAAAATTAAATTTAAAAATTCACAGCGTGCAGTCACACCTGGACAGTTTGCGGTATTTTATAAAAGTGGCTTGTGTTTGGGTGGAGGAGTTATATTATAGATAATACTAAAAGCTTTACATATCTAATATTTTTAGATAAAATCACAGATATGAACTTAGATTTTACCACAATTTTAGGAATAATCGGGGCTATGTTCATTTTGGTCGCCTTTATATTAGAACAAAAAAAGATTTGGAATAGTGCAATGCTAAGGTATGATCTGGTAAATTTTATCGGTAGCACCATTTTGATTGTTTATGGAATTTTAATAAAAGGTTATCCATTTGTAATTTTAAATTCAGTTTGGGCGCTGGTTTCACTTCATGATGTAGTGTCGGATATTATAAAAAATAATATAACAAAAAAACTCACATGATCACTTGTTTCTTATTATAATTTTAAATTTCACTGTAATTAAAGGTGTAGTATGTCAATTCTCTTTATAATTTTTTTGGG
>CAZXEV010000090.1:0-2437 GCA_964639735.1 uncultured Gammaproteobacteria bacterium | reverse complement strand
ATGTGAAGCTTTCTATTCCTCTTGCAATTTTATTAGGTCCACAAAAAACAGTAGTTGGGATGTTCTTGGCTTTTTTGATTGGCGCTGTAGTTGGAATTATTTTAGTTTTACTTAAAAAAAGCAAAATGAAGGCCGCAATTCCATTTGGTCCGTTTTTAATTATTGGAACAATTATTAGCTTAATCTGGGGCGATTTTATATATTCTTGGTATTGGACGATAAATATGCTTTAATGTAACTAGAGATATTTTAGTTACATTTTATGCGTATTTTAAAATTACTTTTTACTGCAGTAATATTGTTTGTTTTAATTTCAGTTTCATTATTTTTTGTTGCCAGAGAGTCTCTTTTATTCTGGGGAACATCAAAAATAAAGAATTCTCTTTCTACTTTAAATTTGTCAAGAAATAGAGATTCATATTTATCTCAGTGTAAAAAATTAGGAAGCAATTTTGTTAGTGGTCAAGAAATTATCACTTATAGATTAAGGTTTTTATCCTCAAAAGAATATTTGTTAGAAGCTGTATGTGATCAATTTTCCTATGATCCAATTCTTATTGAACAAGTTATTTTACCTCAATTTGTAACTAAGGTTCCTGGAACATCTGGATTTGTACTTAGCACCCAACAAAGTGGTATTGAACTTCAGGTCTTTGCAGATGAGATTTCAAAAATTGCCCAAGCAACCAAAATGGATTTATCAAAAATGCTTAAAAAGAAAGTACTGGTAGCTCAAGATGGTTTAATTATTTCTGATAGTAAAAATGGATTTATTGGTGGCGGCCCAGTTACTAGTTGTAATGGATATGGATATACATGTTGTCAGGCTGTTTCACAAACCGGAGTTGGCGATAAAATATCTGGCTTGGTGGACTGTGAAGACAGTTGTTACTATTCTTGTGCAACTCGCCCGGTGGTTTTATCCTTCAATACCAATCCACTTTTTGATCCAAGAGAAAGATCTGTAGAAGTAAATACTGATGAGACTGTTGAATTTACCTATGTTGCTGATGCAGGCCAATCAAATACGGTCGGAGGTGTTTTGGATTTCGGTGATGGTAAAAAATTACCTATATCTGGTTTGGCAGGACAGTCTTCTCACACATATACATGCGCCAAGACAAGATGCGAATATACTGCTAAGCTAGTGCTAGAAGATAATTGGGGAGTTGAATCAGCAGACACTAATATCAACAAAATTAAGATAATTGTAAGGAAATAATTTATGATGAACATCAAAAACAAACTAAAAAGTTCTAGAGGTTTCACATTACTAGAGATTTTAGTTGTGATTTCTATAATTGGTATTCTTATCGCCGTTGGTTCTGCTGCGTTCACAACTGCTCAGAAAAAAGGCAGAGATGCTAGAAGACGAGCTGACATGAAGGCTTACCAAAGTGCTTTTGAACAATATTATTCAGAAAATAGTGGCTATGCATCATGTGCAGCTATGGAAGCCGCAAGTTTTGTTGGTGGTACTCCTTCAGATCCTAAGCCAAGTGGTACTCAATATAGTTGTACCACGAATGTCGCAAACACGATTTACTGTGTTTGCGCAACTCTTGATTACACCACTTCAGGAAATGCAAGTGCTGGAGCAAATGGAGTTTGTACCTTTGCGGCCAACTCAACAAAGTTTTGTGTACAAAATTTACAATAGTTGATTAAAAAGACAAAAAAGGACAAAAATTATATGAAACACTCAAAAAATAAAGGCTTCACACTAATTGAACTTTTGGTTGTCGCTACTATTATTACCATTCTCTCTGCTGTTGGTTTAACAAGTTTTATTAATTCAGGTAAAAGCGCACGCGATGCAAAAAGAAAATCAGATTTAGAAACTGTTAGACAAGCATTAGTTTTGTATCGTAGTGATAATGGCACCTACCCTGCTGGTGCAGGTGGTGCAGCAGGATATACAACGGCTATCACCGCACTTTCTGCTGGAGACTATATTAGTAGTCCTACCCCAGCCGACCCAAAAAACAATGCTACCTACTATTACAGATACACTTCTAATAGTACGACGTTTAGTTTGGCGGCCACTTTAGAAAAAGATTCGACCACATACACCTTAACAAATCCTTAAGTTTTATGATCTTATTTAGTAAAAAAATGACTCGAAAAAATCTCGGCTTTACCTTGGTTGAGATGTTGGTGACTATCAGTATTATGTTAATGATCACTGGTGGTGGAATTGCAGCTTTTATTGGTTTTAATGACAAACAAAGTGTCCAGGTAGCTGTCAAAGATTTGCAAACTTTACTTCGAGCTGCTCAAACAAAAGCTAAAGTTGGTGAAAACGCAGAAATTTGTCGAACAAATTATTTGCCAACAGTTCTTAATTTAAGAAGTTATAGAGTTTATATGGATTCAGATACAAGCACAGCGATACTTTACGCGGTTTGCACTGACCAAAAATTTGCGCCATTTGGAC
>CAZXEV010000089.1:0-2455 GCA_964639735.1 uncultured Gammaproteobacteria bacterium | reverse complement strand
TTTATGATCAGTTGTTGAATATGGATTTTAAGGCTAAGACCGGACAAGGAGATCTGGGTTTGATGCTTGAATTACTAATTCAATCCGTCTAGTATTTAAACGATTTTTTTTATTTTTTCTACAGCTTCACGCATTATTTGTTCGGCTTTGGCGATCATTTCCGGAGTGACTATTTTATTTTGTTTTTGGGCTTCGTTATGCAAAGCTTCAAGTGTTGGTCTGTTAAATTTACCCGCTTCTTCGCTGTGTTCGTAGTCTTCTAATGAAATATGTTTCTCATTTAAAAAGTCTTCTTTTGTTTTATCGGCATCAATTATTCTGGTAGATCCGAGTTTAAGACTAGAGACGCCTTTGCACGACTTAGCAAATTTTAAAGCGGAGTCTGCTTGACTGTTGGCAGTATAAAAATCTTCTGAACCATTTGGTTCGACTATTTTAAAACCAGCGCTGGCAGAAATTGTGAGAGGAACTATTTTACCATTCGATAGTTCTAATTCTTTTGTTTCTTCGATTGATGAAATTAATTTTGCCACAACCATTTCGACAGTTTGAGACAAAGTTAAACCTTTTGCCGGTTTCAAGCCAGTAAGAATAAGTCCAAATTCGTCCCCAGAAAAATGTATAGTCAAGTCAGTGCTTCGAACTGCCTTTAGTTTTGTTCCAACAAGCTTTAATACCTCGTTGCCAACATCGTGTCCAAAATTATCATTGACCATTTTAAAACCATCAAGATCCAGATCAACCACCGCCATCGGTTCATTGTTTCCGTCTTGTCGTGAATGTTCCTTTAACAATTCAAAGGTTTTGTCAGCCATTCTCCTGTTGGCTAATCCGGTAAGAGTATTTTTGTTTTTTATGGCGTCCAATTCGTATTGTTGCTCAGCCATTTGCAAAAACAAATCCTCAGAGTTACTTTTTGTGGTTTCAATAATATTGGAGATGGTTTCTGGGCTAAGCTCACCTTTGGCAGCCTCGAACTCTTCTTTGGAAGCCGACGGATCCAGTTTGCCTTTTTTAATTAAATAATTTCTAGTGATACGCTCGATTTGTTTTTCAAGAGACGCCTGGGCTTGTAGTATTACAATAATTTCTCTTTGCATAGACTCCGGCATTCGTTGAGTTGTATCTCCATTAAATGTCATAAAATTAAAATAAAATAACCCTGTAATTAACAGGGTTATTATAGTATATTTATTGATTATTTAGCAAGTTTGTTGATTTTTTTCATCAATCTTGAAAGTTTGCGAGCGTCAGTATTCTTTTTGATTGTGCCGTGTTTTACTGCTTTGTCCAAAGCTTGTTGAGCATTGACAGCCATTTTTTTGGCTTCAGTGGCAGTAGTTGATTTGACTGTGGCTTTGATAGCTTTTTTGAAAGCTTCTTTGCGAGTTTTGTTTAAAGCGGCGCGTTTTACTGCTTGGCGCAAAGCTTTTTTAGCGTTTTGTTTATTAGGCATAGTTTTTTAAAGGTATATAAAATTTGAGAGCGTTGTAATAATAACAGTTTTTTGTGATTTTGTCAATGTTGCTAGGTTTTTCCACTTTGAGTTGTGGTGGTTTTGTGGTAAAGTGAGTCTGCTTTTTAAAATTATATATTATTGAAAAACAGATTTTGAATTTAGAACATGAGTTAAACAAACTGTCGCTAAACATAGCTTCTGAAAAAGCATCGTTGGATAAAATAATTAAGGTTTTTGAGGATTCACCAGTGTACACAGTTAAAGATAAGGGCGGAACGGTAGCTGACTACAAATACTTCGTCTATCCATTTAAAGGGTTTAGTTTGGTAGATTATTCATTATATTATAGTTTGGGTGGTCTGTTGTCTAAATTTGTTGGTAGTGATGTTGAGGCGATTGTCACGGTGGAGTCGGATGGTATTCCAGTTGCTTCGTTTGTGGCTGCTAAATTGGGTCTGCCGTTGATTATTGCCAAATCGTTTCATTATAATTTGCCATGTGTTGAATTTGTTCAGCAGACAGGGTATTACAATCGCCCAATGTATTTGTCAAAAGCGATTGAAGGAAAAAAAGTAGCCCTGGTTGACTGTATGATCTCTACAGGTGGAACCATGAAAGCCAGGGTGGATGCCATAAAAACATTACCAAACACTCAAATTGATGGAGTTTATTGCATTAACAATAAAAACAACTACGGCAATCAAAAAGAAGAATTTGAAGGATATAATTATAAGTATCTTTTTAATACATTTGTTAACGATCAAAATAAAGTGGAAGTAAGTCTGTCCAGAGCACTAAAAGAAATTTTTTGGCAACAGATTGACGAAAGATTTTTTGAGCTAGCCAAAGACTGTGCGCACTTTTCTAGCTACTCTAAAAACGGATACCAAGTCGGCGCCTTGATTGTTTCAGCAGACAATTTTGAAATTGTTGCTTGGGGCTTTCGACGTTCCAATATTCACGCGGAACAAGACGCGTTGGCGATGTTGAAAATAA
>CAZXEV010000088.1:0-2508 GCA_964639735.1 uncultured Gammaproteobacteria bacterium | reverse complement strand
GCCGATTGACATCGGCTTTGGCGCTTACGTCACAGCGGCCTCGCGCCGTGGTGACGATATCACCGTCGAGGTGGTGGGCAGTACCGAGCGCAACGGCCAGCTGGACCTTGCGGTGGCGTTTGACGCTCACCGCGAGTTCACCCCCGCGAAGCTGCGCCAAGTGCGCGAGGCCGTCGGCTCCAACCACGGCAAGCGCTAGCGCTAGATTTCTAGCCACCCCCGCCCCCTGATGAATAGGCACACGGATCCTTCACCGGATCCAGATGCTAAGTAATCAGGGGGCGGGCACAGATTATCTTACAAAAAAATCCTCAAGTTGAGGATTTTTTATTTTACTTTAACGGCACCACAAATTCTTCTATTTTTTTCAGGCTGTCTTCAAATGTTTTCGGATCGCCGCGCAGCTCAATAATTTCTTTGCTTTTTTTATAGCCTTTTGGATAAATTTCTAGCACTTCGTATGGTACGCCATCTTTTTGACTAGAATCTGTAAGACGCTTGGCTGGATAATCATTCCAGGTAGTGGTAGTGATTTTATCATCAGTGACTGGATGTCCCATTTTTTGTACAAACACCATCAAGTATTCGGTTTCATCAGCACTAGAAAATTTTACACCATCTTCCCAGTGATCGGTCTGCCAACTATTTGGATATTTTAATTTAAGTTTTACAAAACTATCATCACTATAATAAGAATCGGTTGGTAATTTTTTAGCCAATTCGTTGGTAATTTCTTGTCTCAACTGAGACTTGATCTCCAGTATCTGCTGTTGCATGTTGGCCTTCAGATTGTCTGATACGGTTTGATTGTTGATAGTTTGACAACCATATCCACCTAGTATCGAGGTCAAACCGACCACTCCTAGAATCAACAAAGATTTTGTAGCCATTGCCAGTTTGAGCATTTTGTTTTTTCCACTCCCTACTTTCTTTTCCATGGCAGCAATACGAGTACGTGTTTTTAAAGCAGAATCAGGATTGAGAGAAATACTATCTATCCCCTCCTGCACCAAAAATTCGGCAAATTCTGGATAATCACTTGGTGCCTGACCACAAATACCAACTTTGCGTTTGTATTGGTGGGCAACTTGAATCACTTGGCGAATAAGAGTTTTTACAGCGGCATTGTTTTCGTCATAAACGTGAGATACGAGCGACGAATCTCTGTCTACTCCCAAAGTTAACTGAGTTAGATCATTGCTACCAATACTGAATCCGTCGAAAATTTGAGCAAATTCTTTGGCCAAAATAACATTGGATGGAATTTCACACATCACATATACCTGAAGACCATTCTTACCGCGCTCTAGATCGAATTCTTTCATTGTTTCCAAAACTTTTTTACCTTCCTCAACCGTGCGACAAAATGGCACCATTACAATAATGTTTTTTAACCCCCAAGTTTCTCTGGCTTTTTTTATAGCCGCACATTCTAATTTGAAACCTGGTTTATATTTTGGATCATAATAGCGAGAAGCTCCACGCCAACCTAGCATTGGATTTTCCTCGTGTGGTTCAAATTCTTTACCACCTATTAAAGTAGCATATTCATTAGTTTTGAAATCAGACAAACGTACAATCACATCATGCGGATGAAAAGCGGCCGCCAAAAAAGCAATACCTTCGGCCAGCTTGTCTACTAGATATTGAGTTTTGTCTTTATATCCAACAGTTAGAGATTCAATTTTTTCTCTAACTTTTTTATCTTTGATATCTTTAAAATGCACCAACGCTAATGGGTGAATTTTTATAAAATTTGTAAAAATAAATTCTTCACGAGCCAAACCAACACCGTCATTTGGAATTGCCGACAAAGCAAAAGCATTATCTGGATTTCCCGTATTGATCATGATTTTTGTTTTGGTTGGAGGCAGACTTTTCAATTCAGTGCGTTCTACACTAAACGGCAAATGTCCTTTATAAACATAACCAATCTCTCCATCGGCACATGACACAGTGATTTCTTGATGATCTTTTATGAGTTGACGGGCTTTGGCTGCACCAACGATACATGGTACACCGAGTTCACGACTAACTATCGCCGCATGAGATGTTTTACCACCCTGTTCAGTCACAATAGCGCTCGCGATCCTCATTACTGGTTCCCAGTCTGGATCAGTAATTCTAGTTACCAAAACTTCACCGGCTTTGAAATCCTTCATCTGTTTTGGTGATGTAATAATATGTGCTTTACCCTGACCAATTTTTTGACCGACACTTACACCCTCTACAAGCACTTCGCCTTTTCTCTGAAGATTGTAGGTTTCAATAGCGGTTACTTTGGACTGTGATTTTACAGTTTCAGACCTAGCTTGAACAATAAACAATTTACCGGTCTGACCATCTTTGGCCCATTCGATATCCATTGGACGACCATAGTGTTCTTCAATTTGCATTCCCCACTTGGATAGTTTAATAACTTCCTCGTCGGTTAAACAATATTGCTTTTGATCACTAATTTTTACTTTTTCTTGCTTGGTACCAACTTTTCCATAAATCAATTTTACT
>CAZXEV010000087.1:0-2530 GCA_964639735.1 uncultured Gammaproteobacteria bacterium | reverse complement strand
TTGGTCTTTCCTTAATAATCTGCAGCATTTTTTATCCCTAGAAGTTGAAAAATTAAAACCCGTTCTTTTTGAACAAACCAAAAAAGTCGCCAACCAATAACATGGGGGAGTTTCGGTTCCGTCAAATCCTTTCTCAGTGGATTACCGTTCAATCGTTGGGATGGTTGGTTTTGGGGAATTTGGGGGGCGTTTTATTGGCCATTTTTTTGTTGTGGCCTGAAGCCAATCGATTTTTAGCACCTTTTACCTACGGTCGTTGGATCGCGCTTCATTTGGATTTTCATTTGTATGGTTGGTGTAGTTTCCCTTTGCTGGCCATGTTGTTTCATTTCTATTTGCCAAAAGACAAAAAATGAGGTATTATAGCCTTTAATAATTACAATTATGTCTGAACAAAACAAACAATTTTGGTCTGTTTTATTGAGCTATTTAAAACGCTATCTAGCTGGAGCTGGATTGGCCTTGCTTGAATTTATAAAAGTCGCCGTATTAGCAGGTATCACTATTGCCTTGGTGCGCTATTATTTGTTCAAACCATTTTATGTCAAAGGCGCTTCGATGGAGCCGAATTTTTACGATCGAGAATATTTGATTATCGATGAATTGAGTTACCGATTGCATCAGCCAAAACGCGGTGAGGTAGTTGTGTTCCGATATCCAAACAACCCAAAAGAATATTTTTTGAAACGTATTATTGGTTTACCTGGTGAAAGAATTAAATTATCCGAAGGTGTAATTACAGTTTATAACGACGAACATCCAGAAGGTTTTGCAGTAAAAGAAAATTATATTCCATCCGACGTAACTACTGAAGGAGAAAAAATAATGTCACTAAGTAAAAATCAGTATTTTGTAATGGGGGATAATCGTCCCAATAGTTTTGACTCACGCCGATTTGGTCCAGTAGATGAAAATCTGATTGTCGGAAAAACCTGGTTGCGCGGTTGGCCATTAAACAGAATTCAAATTTTTGAAACTCCTACTTATTAAAAATGATATGACTAAAAAAGAAAAAAAAGTTGCGCCAAAAAAAGTGGAAGTAAAAAAAGTTGTTAAACCAACTAAAGAAAAAACTTCCAAAGAAAAAGATTCTCAAGCAGCTGAACGTGGTAAAAAAACTTACAACCTTTTGCGTGGTATGCATGACATATTGCCAAAGGATGAAAAGTATTACAAACCAATGTATCAGATCGCCAGTGATTTGGCTTCGCATTTTCAATTTGGCCGTATTGAAACTCCAATCTTAGAAGAGACTGGTTTGTTTGTGCGCTCACTTGGAAAAGGTACGGATGTAGTAGACAAAGAAATGTATGCTTTCGAAGATAAAGATGGTACTAAAGTTTGTATGCGGCCGGAATTAACTGCCGCTGCAGTACGCGCATACATAATGCACGGCATGTTCAATATGCCTCAGCCAGTAAAAATGTGGTATTGGGGTCCAATGTTTAGACATGATCGTCCGCAAGCTGGTCGCTATCGTCAATTTCACCAAGTTGGTTTTGAAACTTTTGGTCACGCCGACCCTTCCGCTGACGCTGAATTGATTTTGGTGGCTTATGATTTTTATAAAGATTTAGGTTTGCCTATTGAAATTCATATCAATAGTTTGGGTACTCCAACAGAACGCGCCAACTACAAAGTTGAATTGGTAAATTATTACCGCAGTAAACGTTCGTATCTTTGTGAAGAATGTCGCAATCGTTTGGTAAAAAATCCAATGCGTTTGCTTGATTGTAAAGAAGAACGCTGCCAGGGAATAAAAGAAGAAGCTCCACAAATTATTAATTGGTTGGGCGCTGAATCCAAAAATCATTTCATGAAAGTTTTGGAATATTTGGATGAGCTCGGTGTTCCATACCAGCTTGATTCTACTTTGGTACGTGGTTTGAATTATTATACCCACACAGTATTTGAAGTGTATGCTGCTGACGCTGAAATTGCAGCTCAAAGTGCGCTTGGTGGTGGTGGTCGTTATGATTTGTTAGTAGAAGAAATGGGTGGACGTCCAACACCAGCTGTTGGTATGGCACTTGGTATCGAGCGCAGTATTTTAGCTTTGAAACAATACAACGAAAAAAATCATATTGAATTGAAAAAAGCTCCTACCGATGCATTTGTTGCCCAACTCGGTGATGAAGCTCGCAGAATCACTTTGAAAGTTATTGATGAATTGAGATTTGGTGGTGTAAAAATTGCTTTCAACCTGTGCAAAACTTCTTTGAAAACCCAGTTGGAATTGGCCGACAATTTGAAGGTTCCTTTTGCGGTAATTATTGGCCAGAAGGAAGTACAGGATGGTACAGCCATTATTCGTGATATGGAGTCTGGAATTCAAGAAATTGTTGATCAAAAAAAGTTAATTCCAGTGCTAAAAAGGAAGCTCGGACAATTTGACGATAAGAAATAATTAGTATATAATAGGTCTAGCAATTTTATTGCATTTTTAATTATTAATTTAGACGGAGGTGAATTATTGTGTCTGAGATAAAACGTCGTAAAAATGAATCTTTCGAATCTTATATGCGCCGCG
>CAZXEV010000086.1:0-2552 GCA_964639735.1 uncultured Gammaproteobacteria bacterium | reverse complement strand
ATTTATTAAAGATATGATTGTTAGATTGGGTAAAGATAATAATACTACAAAATAATATGCCAAAAGATAAATTTACCGCTGTTTGGGTTTCACACACTTCTATTTCTGATTTTTTGAAATGTCCGCGTGCTTACTATTTGAAAAATGTTTATCGTGATCCGGTTACCAAGCACAAAATCAAATTAATGACCCCAGCACTGGCACTTGGTCAAAGTGTTCACGAAGTGCTCGAATCGCTCTCTCAAATCCAAAGAGGTGGTCGTTTTAGTATTCCTTTGCCAACTAAATTCGAGCAGGCCTGGGAGAAGGTGAAAGGTGAAAAAGGTGGATTTCCAAATAGTGACACTGAATATCAATATAAAAAGCGCGGGCTGGAAATGCTCGCACGAGTATACAACCACCCTGGTCCAATAAATAATCTGTCAGTAAAAATTCAGATGGATCTGCCATACTATTGGCTAAATGAAGAAGATAATATTATTTTATGTGGTAAAGTGGATTGGCTTGAATATTTACCAGAAACCGACAGTGTTCATATTATCGATTTCAAAACAGGTAAAATTCAAGAAGAAGAAAGTTCATTACAATTGCCTATATATAGTTTGTTGGTGGCTAAATGTCAAAAAAGAAAGACTACTAAAGCGAGTTATTGGTATTTGGCTGAAAGTGACACTCTTACTGAAAAACCACTACCAAATCTAGAAGAAGCGGAAAAAAAGATCTTGGAAATCGCTCGTCAGATGAAATTGGCACGCCAGCTGAATCGTTTTAAGTGTAAAAATGGTGAAGATGGTTGCTTTGCTTGCAAATCGTTTGAATCAATATTAAGAAAAGAAGCCAAGCTGGTAGGGCAGGATGAATACAAGGCGGATGTCTACATAATGACTCAGACTGACGATGAGAATAGAGATGGTGAAATCTTGTAGTGTGGATAACTATTGATAAATTTTTATAAAATAAGGCAAATCGTGCCTTATTTTAGCCTAAAAGTGTTAAAATCCTTGACAATTTAACCCTTCATAGCGTTATTTGACAAAACTTCAAAATTGTATTATTATTTATCCGCTTTCGTGGAAAGGCCACGTAATCAAAATATTCGCTTAACAAAGCAAAAAAGTGGCATTTACCAACCGGGTAAGACAGCTGCTTGCAAGGTAATTCAATAAAAAATAATTCATGTTAACCTTGCCGTTTTCCGCTAAAATATAAGAAAAAAGCCATAAAAGCCTATTTTTTTGGCACTTTTTTTGTTTTAAATTTTCTACAATTACATTTTTATAAAAAATTTATTTAAAAAACTTCACCTTATGCCTGTATTCAAACGCCAAGCACTCAAGGAAAAAGATAGAAAGTTTTTTACGAAAGTAAAAAACACTATCCCATTGCCAAACTTAATTGAATTGCAATTGGATTCGTATAATTGGTTTGTAAAAAATGGTATTAAAGAACTTTTTGAAGAAGTATCTCCAATTACCGATTTCTCTGGAAGAAATTTGGAATTATATTTTGAAGACTATTATTTGGATGAACCTCGTTTTGATGAAGTGACTTGCAAAAAACGCAATGTTACTTTCGAGGCACCACTTCGTATCACCGCTCGTTTGACTAATAAAGCTACTGGGACTTCAAAATCTCAGGAAATTTATTTGGGTGATGTTCCAATGATGACCAATCGTGGTACTTTTATCGTGAACGGTATCGAACGTGTTATCGTTTCTCAGTTAATTCGTAGTGCTGGTGCTTTCTTTACTGCTCAAAGTGAGCGTGGACGTCGCTACTATGGTGCCAAAGTTATTCCAAATCGTGGTGCTTGGCTTGAAATTGAAACTGATATCAACAATGCTATCTGGGTAAAAGTTGATCGCAAACGTAAAGTTGCGGTGACTTCGCTTTTGAAAGCATTTGGTTTTGATGATGAAGAAAAAATTAAAGAATATTTTAAAGATGTAAATAATCATCCTACTATCGACTATATTGATGCTACTTTGAAAAAAGATTTAGCAAAAAATATGGACGAAGGTTTGATTGAAGTTTATAAACGTATTCGTCCAGGTGATTTGGCTACAGCTGAAAATGCTAAAGGCTTAATTCACTCAATGTTTTTCAATTTTGAAAGATATGATTTGGGTCGTGTAGGTGTTTACAAATTTAACACCAAATTTGATTTACCTTCCAAATCTGAAGATTATGACAATAAAGAAAATCGCGTTTTATCTACTGAAAAATTATTGGCAGTTATCAAAGAAATTATTCGTTTGAATGTTTCTCAAGAAGAACCGGATGATGTAGATCATCTAGGTAATCGTCGTATTCGCGCGGTTGGTGAACTTGTACAAAATCGTTTCCGTGTTGGTTTGGCTCGTATGGAACGTATTGTGAAAGATCGCATGAGTACATATGATGTAGAACAACTTGTACCAAATAAAGTTATCAACGCTCGTCCAGTAATGAGTGCTATTCGTGAATTCTTTATGAGTTCTCAAATGTCACAGTTCATGGATCAGCACAATCCACTTTCTGAACTTGAACACAAACGTCGTTTGTCTGCTTTA
>CAZXEV010000085.1:0-2631 GCA_964639735.1 uncultured Gammaproteobacteria bacterium | reverse complement strand
TCCCTGTTTTTTCTTTTTTAGGTCTTGGCGGACGGTGTCGGTCTTGTAAGACTAGGATTTCCTTACAGTATCCATTGGTAGAATTTTTAAGCGGAGTTATCTTTTTTTCGACATTTCTAAAGTTTCAAGACATTTTGTTTGTTGATTCATTGAGCTTTATAATTTCTTTTGTTTATTTCGCTACAATGTTTTCATTGCTTTTAGTTATCGCTACCTATGATTTGAAACACAAAATAATTCCAGATCAAATGTCTTTGGCTTTTGGTATTTTGTCTTTCATCGGGCTATTTTTATTTGATAGTTTTGGTTTTTCCCCCCACATCCCAACCTTGCTAGAATTTTCATCTGGTGTAATTGTTGCTTTGCCTTTTGCCTTGCTTTTCTTTGTATCCTCGGGCACCTGGATGGGTTTTGGCGATGCCAAGCTTGCTTTGGGGCTCGGTTGGTTTATCGGGCTCTCAAGAGCATTGTCTGGGGTTATGGTGGCTTTTTGGTCTGGAGCCATCGTTGGGATATTGTTGATGTTTATCGGGCCACGACTCAAAATGAAAAGTGAGATACCTTTTGCCCCATTTTTGGTTTTGGGCACTTTCCTTGCTTTTATTTTTGAATTAAACATTTTTCCATTTTAAATATGATTTTCTTTTTGAAACAATTCAAAGCTAGCCAGCTAAAACCTAAAAACTACAAGCTAAATGCTGGGATGACTTATGTAGAATTTATCGTGGTGCTAGGTATATTTGCTACTCTGTCTTCTGTCGTGATTTTTAATTATAGTATTTTTCAAGACAAGATTGATATTAAAAATTTCTCCAGCGATATTGCTTTAAAAATAATCGAAGCTCAAAAATCTGCTCTTGCTGGTAAATTGCCATTACGTTCGTATCTTCCAGACTGGAAACCTTCCTATGGGGTTTTTATAGATACTCAGGTAGACAACCAGAGCTTGATTTATTTTACAGATTTAGATCAGCAGGGTGATTATACTCACAGCAGTAACAGCACTGATGGTTGTCTGGTTGGAAACCCAGAATGTTTGGAACAAATTTTTCTAAACAAAGGTAATACTATTTCACGCTTGGAAGTTCATTACAAAGATGATTCTATTGGTGTTTTAAATGATTTAACCATAAGTTTTAAAAGACCAAACAGTGCGGCTAATATAAACTCTACAGGAATTTCTTTGGAATCTACACCAAATATTTCTTTCGTTCAAATAACCATCAGTTCTCCCAGGTTAGAAACAGAAACAGCTCTGATAAAAGTGTATCCATCTGGTAAAATTGAAATAAAATAATATGATAAAAAGTAAGCACAAAAAATATATTCAGGGGTTCACTATCGTTGAGACCATGGTGGCGGTGTCTCTTTTTGTTGTTATCACTACTGTTGGTATGGGTTCTTTGCTCAACGCTAATTCAGTCTATCAAAAATCAAGAGACATGCGTTCGATTATGGATAATTTAAATTATGTCATGGAAGATATGTCTAGAAATATCCGAACCGGATACGGTTATCATTGTTTTGATTCTAATGAAGGCATTGGGTCCACGATTGATACTAATCCCAAAAGCTGCACAAATGGTTGGGCTATTTCCTTCGAATCTTCTAGTGATGGTGACGTGACTGATTCAAATGATCAGTGGGTGTATTATATAGACAACAATGACGGGCATATCTTTAAAGCTACTGAGGGACCCTACGATGATCCTACTAATTCTAAGTTTACTCAAATGACTTCAGAAGAAATTAGTATTGACCCAACCTTGTCGTATTTTGTGGTTACGGGGGCTGAAGCATTTCCAACAGACAACAAGCAACCCATGGTCACTATTAGGCTTGTCGGAAATATTCTTTATAAAGATGTTATTACGCCATTTGCTTTGCAGACTTCGGTGTCTCAGCGATTAGTCGATCTTTAAATATATGAAATTTTTTAATCAAAAGAATAAATTTAATAATCGGGCATTTATGTTATTGGAAACACTTGTGGCAGTTTCAATTTTCACTGTGTCGGCTTTGGCCTTGCTTTCAATTTTATCGCAAGGTATTACTAGTACTGGTTTTGCAAAAAAGAAAGTAGTCGGGGCTTATTTGGCGGAAGAAGGAATAGAGATGATTAGAAATCAAAGAGATACCTTGATTATAAGTAGTGCTACAGCCCAGATTGGCTGGGAAGCTTTTGTTAGTGATGTTTCCTTAAAATGTTCTACTGCTTGCTATGTTGATGATTCAAACACTGTTTCCGCTTGTGGTAGTGGTGTTTGCTCTCCGCTTTTGTATGATAGTAGTATCGGGCAATATAATTATACGCAAAGTTCAACCTCTGTGGATTCTGGTTTTATCAGAACAATTACAATTACTCCTACGAGTGTGGATGAATACACGATCACTTCTTTGGTTTCTTGGCCCCAAGGTTCAGCATCCGGCAGTGTGAGTTTTTCTGAAAGTTTATTTAATTGGGTGGAATAAAATAATGAAAATATTAATAACGATGAAAATATTATTGATTTTAATTAGTTGTTTAATTTAGTTGATTCATTGAAATATTTAGTTGAATAATATAAAAGATTATCAAAAGATGAAATATTTATATATAGTTGCAGCAGCAGGTAGTGGGAAAAGAATGGG
>CAZXEV010000084.1:0-2647 GCA_964639735.1 uncultured Gammaproteobacteria bacterium | reverse complement strand
TTCTATCCCTCAGTCAGATAGATAATTATTCCTAAGATCACGAGTGATCCCAGCACCCCTACTATCATAGGATTAGATCCATTTATAATTGCGGGTACAACAAATTTTATGATGATAAAAAAACTTACAACTAAGCTTATTAATGATTTTATGCCTTTTTTTCTTCCAATAATTATTACAATAATGGCAAAAATTCCGGCCAGCAAAAATAAATAACTACTACGCACAAAATCAATCACGTAATAATTTGTTGTCCCGTCTATGTTCAACACTTCGTTTACAAGAACTTTATCCCCCACTTTATATGTGTTGGCACTAGCCACGTCGATCTCAGAAATTCCCAGGTGTTCAATTTTTTTATTTTTCCAATCTTTTTCCAGTCCTAATAGCGATAAATTTTGCTGCAACGTCTTGGACCCGTCTTCACGTTCTATCTGTTTTTCTTCAATAATTTTTACAACTTCTGCTTTGAAAACTCTATCACTTAGCAAGCGTCCATCATTGGTTTTGGCACCAACAATAGACGGACAGAAAAGTAGTAAAAAGAAAATTAATAATATTTTTTTGAACATAATTAAGTGTTGAACAAAATTAAAACATTAAATGAGTTAATAAAATTTTTAATCCAATCAGCACTAAAATAATTCCGCCAAAAATTTCAGTTTTTCTGCCCCAACGCTCTCCACATTTTTTTCCAATATAAACAGAGGCGAGCGAGAAAAGAAAAGTCACTAGTCCAATCACGACTGTTGCAGACCAGATATTTATAGGCAAAAATGCAAAAGTCATACCAACCACCAACGCATCAATGCTTGTGGCGATTGATAATAAAAATAATATTTTGAAACTATGTATATCGATTGATTTTTCTTCAATTGGTTTTAGTGATTCTAAGATCATTTTTGTACCTAAAATAGATAGTAGTAAAAAAGCAACCCAATGATCAAATCGCGAAACTACGTTTTGTAAACCGCTACCTATCAACCACCCTATCACCGGCATTAAGAACTGAAACAAACCAAAAAACAAGCTAATGCCTGCCGCCTTGGCAAACGACATTCGATGGTGATGCGCACCATTGGCAGCCGATACAGCAGCTGCGTCCAAAGACAGTGCGATAGCGATAAGAAATATGTTGAGTATGGTCATAATTAAATAAAATTTAGCCAACGGCAGTCAAGGTAGTCGATCAACATATGAATCAATAGACCAATAGATACTATACGTGTTTTTGGAATCAATACACCCAAACAATACACGGTTATAGCAACAAATGAATGTAGTGGATGAAAACCGATACTACATCGGTTCGGATCAAATAGTGGATTTGCAAATAAATGATCCAAATCAACTAAGATTGTAGCCAACATCAATAACCAAGCTTTTTTCCAGAGTTGCTTAAAAAACGTAAAAGCAAAAACGGCTGGAAAAAATAAATGCAATATGTAGTGAGTGATTAAACGAAATAATATCATAATTAACCGGTTCATTTATGATATTATCACATTTTTTATGTTTATGCTAGAAACTCCTAATTGAATTTATTTGGACATTTTTTGGCATAAGCACATCCACTACAACGATCTACACAATTTTTTTTGAACGGTCTCGCGAGGTGTCGATAGGCATAAAATACCGCCCAAGATATCAATGATGCTCCCACAATAATTTCTATATAATACATATTAATTAAAACCAATTAATTTTCCTAATTGATATACTAGCAATGCTGCTAAATATGCTACCGTCAGTGTATAACTCAGCACAAATAGTGCCAATTTTATAGAGCCGGTTTCTTTACGAATAATCGCCATGGTGGCCCCACATGGAGAATATAATAAAACAAAAACCATAAACGCGTAGGCAGAGAGCGGAGTAAAATATTGTTGCAAAGCTACGGACAGCAAACCGGGATCGGTCTCCGTGACATTGGATACGCCATGCAAAGCGCCGAATGTACTCACTATTACTTCTTTGGCCACCATACCAAAAGTAAGTGCAACTGCTGATTGCCAATTATCAAAACCAAGCGGAGCAAAAATTGGTGCTACAGCTTGCCCCAAAGTCCCTGTCAAACTTTCACGCGAACCATAATCTACCCCCACTGGCAAACTTGCCATGAGCCAGACAATGAGTGAAAATGCTAAAATAACGGAGCCGGCTTTTTTTACAAACGCTTCAACTTTTTCCCAAATATGCAAAAATAATCCCCGCAAAGTCGGCAAACGATATGGTGGTAATTCTATAATAAGTTCCGTGGACAAACCTGTAGAAAATATTCTTTTAAACAACAATCCCATTAAAATAGCTATAACAATACTTAATATATAAAGTGAAGCGATAATCAACCCCTGATGTTGATTAAAAAATATTCCAGCAAACAAAACATACACTGGCAAGCGAGCACTACAAGAAATAAAAGGGCTAATCAGAATTGTAAGCAAGCGATCGCGTTTGGTTTCCAGAGTTCGCGTAGCCATAATACCAGGAACATTACATCCAAAGCCGATGACGAGCGGAATAAATGCTTTACCATGTAAACCTAATCTATGCATCAGGCGGTCCATTACACAGGCCACTCTAGCCATATAACCGGTATCTTCCAAAATTGAAATCAACAAAAATAGAATACCAATACTTGGAACAA
>CAZXEV010000083.1:0-2679 GCA_964639735.1 uncultured Gammaproteobacteria bacterium | reverse complement strand
CCTACGGCACGCCCACTCCTTGGTTGGTTCTCAACCGCTAAGTTCCATTCTGGTGCCCAGGGCGGGACTCGGACCCGCACTCCCGAAGGAACAGGATTTTAAGTCCTTCGTGGCTACCATTACACCACCTGGGCAGTTTTTCTTTTCTCTACAGAGCTGCGAGCAGATCTGCATGTATTAATTGACGAATCAAATTTAGAAAACGCCATTCCAAGATACCGAAGCATAGAGGAAATGGAGAGAGAATGCTTTCAGAATCCGATCCGATTGAAACATCAAATCTGTCGCAACTCTTTAGAGAAAAGTCTTTTCATTGTAGATTCAAAAAGATACAATGTCAAGACTATTAATATGTTAATAAAATCTCCACTAAACTTTAAATTCCTCTACTCCATCGTTCCAGTTTACAAAACGTGCTGCGGTAAAAAGATAATCACTTAATCTATTGAAATATTTATACAGCTCTTCACGAATTTCTTTCACTTTACCTAAAGAAACCAGCTCACGTTCTACTCGTCTACAAATCGTACGAGCATGATGCAAATGAGCAGCTGATAAATTTCCACCTGGTAAAATAAAATTAGTTAATTCTGGCAACTGTTCTGCAAAGGCATCGATATTATTTTCTAGTTCCTCAATTTCTCCTGATTCAATTTTAACAATTTTGGAATTAAATTCAGTTTGCAAAGAAGCAATTTCTGCCCCCGCTTTAAAAAGATCTTGCTGAATTTTTTTTAAAAATTGAGCTGGTTCTTCTTCCCAAAGATGAGCCACAACTTCTCCTAATTTTGAATTGAGTTCATCGATCTCACCTACTACTTGTAGGGTGATACAATCCTTGGTGACACGTTCTCCACCTAGAAGTGAAGTTTCACCCTTATCACCTGTTTTTGTATAAATCTTAGTCATATGTTTAGATACTAACAAAAGATATAAATAAAAGCAAATAAAAGATCCTACCCTTTCGGGGTAGGATCCACTACAAGCTATTTTTAACTACAACCCGTTGTACTGCCGCAATTTAGACATTTATAGCAACTACCACTACGAATGGTGATGTGCCCGCAAGTAGGGCAAGGAGGGGCGTCCCCCATCATTCCAGACAACATCTGGTCGGCAGCGGTGGTTGCGACAATTTCAGCCTTTTTTTCTAATTTTGTCAGAGTAGGCAAAGTCTCTTCTTCATCCTCGCCCAAATCTTCTTCTTCCAAAATTAATTTTTCTTTTTCTACCTCATCTGTAGAATCTTCAAAACTCATACTTTTTTGTCCGCGAGCTTCGGCCAATAATTTTTCTAATTGTTGAACACGATTTTTTTGAATTCCTTCTGGTTTTACCTGAACAAAATCAGTGCGACCAAGATATTCCATTCCAAGCACTCGGAACACAAAATCCACTACCGAAGTACACGAACGAACGTTTGGGTGATCTGTCATGCCAGCTGGTTCAAATCTTGTGAAAGTAAATTTATCAACATACTCTTCAAGTGGCACACCATATTGCAACCCAGTTGAAATAGAAATTGCAAATAAATTTAACATGCTACGGAAAGCGGCTCCTTCACGGTACATATCGATGAACACTTCACCTAAACGACCATCTGGATATTCACCAGTGCGCAAAAATATTTTTTGTCCGGCTACTTTGGCTTTGATAGTTAGACCACTTCGTTTAGATGGCATGCGACGCTGTTCGCCGTGAATATAAATTTTAGTTCCTTGCGTACTACCATCATGAGCGTAGGTCATCTGTGCTTTGTCCTCACCTACCAATTGATTGATAATCGTTTTTTCTTGATTTGATAGTGCAAAAGTTTTAACAATTTTTTCTACAACTTTTTCTTCAGCTTTTACAACATTTTTAATTTCAATTTTTTCTTCCAATTTTACTTCCACAACTTCTTCTTTTTTCTCTTCTTTTTTGCTATCAGATTTACTTGCCAAAGGCTGAGACATTTTACAGCCATCGCGATAAATTGCATTAGCTTTCAAACCAAGCTTCCAAGAAGCCATATAAGCGATTTTTACATCTTCTAGCGTAGCTTCATTTGGCATGTTAATTGTTTTGGAAATAGCTCCAGACAAGAAAGGTTGTACCGCAGCCATCATACGAATGTGACCCAAATAATGGATGAAGCGTTTTCCTTTTTTACCATTCTTGTTAGCAGTATCGAATACTTTATAATGCTCAACTTTCAAATACGGTGCACCTTCGATCGCCATCGCCCCACACACATACTCATTGGCTTTTTCGATTTCATCTTCACTAAATCCGAGACCTTTGAGGAAATTAAAATTATTATCCAAATATTGTTCACTAGAAAAACCAAGTCGTTTCAAAGTGTCTTCACCTAGCGTCCAAGAATTGAGTGCAAACTGCAATTCGAATGCACCGGCCAATGTTTTTTCAATCTTGTCTAATTCTTCTTGGGTCAATCCTTTGGCCATTAAACTTTCTTGATTAATCACTGGGGAACCCTTCAAAGTGGCACGTCCTTTTAGATAGTCCACAATATCAATTACCTCATTTTCCTTATAACCCAAAGTTTTCAAAGCTACCGGTACTGATTCGTTTACAATTTTGAAATATCCGCCACCCGCTAATTTTTTAAATTTCACCAAAGCGAAATCTGGTTCCACACCAGTAGTAGCACAATCCATGAGCAAACCAATAGTGCCT
>CAZXEV010000082.1:0-2793 GCA_964639735.1 uncultured Gammaproteobacteria bacterium | reverse complement strand
AAAGATCAAGGTATTGATTTGAGTAACGACCCACTTTCATTACAACGTATCAAAGAAGCTGCTGAAAAAGCAAAAATTGAATTATCTACTGCTCAAGAAAGTGAAATCAATCAGCCGTTTATTACTTCCGATGCCAACGGTCCAAAACATTTGGTTTTGAAATTGACTCGTTCTAAATTGGAAGAACTCGTAGGTGGTTTGGTAGAAAAAACTTTGGGTCCAGTAAAGAAGGCTCTCGAAGATGCCAAATTATCCGTATCTGATTTAAATGAAGTTGTGATGGTTGGTGGTATGACTCGTATGCCAATGGTACTGGCTGCTGTTGAAAAATTCTTTGGTAAGAAACCAAACATCTCAGTAAATCCAGATGAAGTAGTAGCCGTTGGTGCAGCTGTACAAGGTGGTGTGCTTAAAGGTGATGTAAAAGATGTATTGCTACTCGATGTTACTCCATTATCTTTTGGTATCGAAACTATGGGTTCTGTAATGACAAAACTAATCGAACGCAACACTACTATCCCAACTTCCAAATCTCAAGTATTTTCTACTGCGGCTGATAATCAACCAAGTGTAGAAATCCATGTGTTGCAAGGTGAACGTCCAATGGCTGCTGACAACAAATAACTTGGTCGCTTTATTTTGGAAGTTGAAGTAACTTTTGATATCGATGCCAATGGTATTTTAAATGTTAAAGCCAAAGATAAAGGTACAAACAAAGAACAAAGTATTCGTATCGAAGCTTCTTCTGGTTTGTCCAAAGATGAAATCGAAAAGATGAAAAAAGAAGCAGAATTGCACGCTGATGAAGATAAGAAAAAACAAGAACTTATCGAGGCTCGCAATATTGCTGATTCCATGATCTACACCACTGAAAAAATGATGAAAGATGTGGAAGAAAAGAAAATCGAAATAACTGCCGAAGAAAAATCCAAAGTAGAAGAAGCTCTCAAAGCAGTGAAAGAAGTAAAGGATAAAGATGATGTGGAAGCCCTCAAAAAGACCGCTGAAGAGCTTTCTAAGGCTGCTCAAGCAGTAGGAACGAAGATGTACCAACAAGAACAGGCTCAACCCAAGAATGCCCAGCCTGGTGCCACTGGTGAAGCCACTCCTGGTGCAGACAAAAAAGAAGAAGGTCCTATCGAAGGTGAAGTGGTGAAATAATTTATTGGAAATGATATAATATTAGGGCAGATATAATCTGCCCTAATTATTGTTTTAAAATGTTTTATAAATTATGAAAAAAGTTTGTTCTGTTTGTGGGCGTTTTACAGAGATTTTGTCAGAAAGTGAAATCGTGGACGACATGTCTATTTCTCACGGATTCTGTGCACGGTGTGCTATTTTGCAATACTCTGATTTATTGCTGAGCGAGATTATTGTAGACCTAAAGACCGGTAAAAAAACAGTTAATGATTCAGAAGCATTAGCATTGATTGAAAGTGAGATGGAGTCAAAGATTGTCTGGCAAGGTGAAGAAAAGAATATTTTTAAACCAGAACAGCAAAAAATATACAATGATTTACTTAAAAAAGTAGAAAAAAAAATTAAAAATAATGAAATGCGAGAGATGACTGAGGGGAGACTTAATAGAAAATAAATTATGTCCAAAGATTATTATAAAATATTAGGCATTGAAAAAAATGCTACCGCTGATGAAGTAAAAAAAGCTTTCAAAAAATCAGCCATGCAACACCATCCCGATCGTCCAGGTGGAGATGAAAAAAAATTCAAAGAAGCCAATGAGGCATATCAGGTTTTGTCAGACGCCGACAAGCGCGCCAAATATGACCAATTCGGTTCAGATTTTGAACAGCAAGGTGGGTTTGGTGGTGGAGCTAGTTGGGAAGATTTTATGCGTCAAGCTCGTGGAGGCCAAGGTAATGGTGGTTTTCAATTTGATTTTGGCGGTGAAGATCTCGGCGATATCTTGGGCGGTATGTTTGGTGGCGGAAGATCTCGTAGTACTAGACAATCACGCGGTAGTGATATTCAGGTAGATGTTGAGCTTGATTTCAAGGAAGCCGCTTTTGGTATTGAAAAAGAAATTCATTTACGAAAACAAACAACTTGTGATGTCTGTGACGGCGATGGCGGTGAACCAGATAGTAAAGTAGAAAAATGTTCCACCTGTGGAGGGCAAGGCCAAGTTGCTCAAAATCAGAGAACATTTTTGGGCACAATGCAAACCATCGTTCCATGTCCAAATTGTCATGGAAGAGGGGAAAAGCCTAGTAAAAAATGTAAGACTTGTGGTGGTGATGGTATTGTAGCTAAATCTAGTGATCTCAAAGTAAAAATTCCAGCCGGTATAAATACTGGTGAATCTTTGCGATTGACGGGATATGGTGAAGCCGCACCTCACGGTGGTCAAACTGGAGATCTTTATGTACGTGCTCATATTAAACCAAATAAATATTTTCATCGTGAAGGTTTTGATGTTTACACAGAAAATGAGATTAGTTTTACTCAGGCAGTGCTTGGTGACAAAATAGAAGTAGAAACAATTGATGGTCCGGTTACTCTTACTATTCCAGAGGGTATTGAATCTGGACAGCTTATCAAAATGAAAGGACACGGAATTTCACACCTGGGTAGAGCTTCACGTGCCGATCATTTTGTGAAAGTAAAAATTCGTGTGCCAAAGAAAGTAAATAAAGATGTCCGCAAAAAATTGGAAGATTTAAAAAAGGATATATAGTTTATGAAAAAATATTTTCTGTTAATCAGTTTTGTTGGATCATTAATTTTTACTAATTTGGCCCAAGCTGAATCTCCCGCCAATCGGATATTAAA
>CAZXEV010000081.1:0-2841 GCA_964639735.1 uncultured Gammaproteobacteria bacterium | reverse complement strand
ATGTAACTAAATCTTTGATGATTTTAGCTATTATGTATGGATTTCTGAGTTTGTTTTGTTCGACAGCCTTTTTTGTTCTTTCAAATAATTTACCAGAACCAAGGCTAAGAATATTTTCATGGAGTCGTGTTGCTGTCATGCCAGGTTTAACGATTGTAAATTTGATAGAGCTATTTTCGGGTTTTTGTGACAATTCGATCAGGTATCTCTCGGTAGCCTTTTTTGTTTCTATATAAAGTTTAATTTCTGGGTCGTAGTCAGTTTCTTCGGATATTCCGCTTGATATGAATATTATTTGACCCTGAGTTTTTCTCAAGGATTCGATATTTGAATCAATAATTTCTTGGTTTGCTATGAAATTTACATTTCTTACATAGTCTTCAGTCAATTCCATTTTATCTATCTTGCTAATGCCGGAAACGGCCGCATTTAAAATGATTGCATCAAATTGATATTTTTTGCTTATATACTTGATGAAAAGTTGCCTTAACTCTCCTATTCCCAAATCTGTCGTGTAAGCATCAATAGATTCGGAGTGTGACTTCAAAATATCATTTTTCATTTTGTTTCTTGAACAAGTCACAACTTTCCAATTTTTATTCGCTGAAAACGATTTTACCAACTCGTTACCAATACCCGCAGAACCTCCTGTAATCAGTATATTTTTCATCACTTAATTATAAATCAAGAACAAGGTAATGAAAACTTGAAAAAAGATGTCACATGATGTACAATGTGTCAACAAGCTTTAATTTAATTAAAACAAATATGTTAATCCCTACAGTAATCGAAAAATCAAGTTTTGGTGAGCGAGCGTACGATATATACTCGAGACTATTGCGAGATGGCATTATTTTTCTCGGTGGTCCCATCGATGATCATATGGCTAACTTAATAATCGCCCAATTGTTATTTTTGCAATCAGAAGATCCAAAGAAAGAGATTTCTCTCTACATCAACTCTCCGGGGGGGTCTGTGACTTCGACTTTGGCCATTATCGATACAATGAATCATATAAAAAATGACATTTCGACCGTTTGTGTGGGTATTGCGGCTTCTGGTGCGGCATTAGTCCTCTCGGCTGGTACAAAAGGCAAGAGAATGGCCTTACCAAATTCAGAGGTGATGATTCACCAACCGTTGGGTGGGGCAGAAGGTCAGGCCTCGGATATTGAGATTAGTGCAAAACATATCTTGAAGACTCGTGCGATCCTCAATAAACTTCTCGCAAAAAATACTGGACAAAGTGTTTCACGTATTGAGAAAGACGTAGATCGTGACTTCTTCATGGATGCAGAAGAGGCAAAGAAGTACGGAATCATTGACTCTGTGGCTTCGATCAAAAAATAATGGCTAATTGCCGAGGTTGCACCTCGGTACAAAATGAGATTACATCGTTTTTATCATAGTGAAAAAATTGGTGACAAAAAAGAGTTGACGATAAGCTCGGCTGATTTTGCAAATCAGATTAGTCGAGTTTTTCGTTTGAGTGTGGGAGATAAGGTGGTGGTATTCGACGGTTCGGGTAATGACTATATCTGTGAACTCCTCGAGGCGAGGCCTCGCGGACCGATTGTCTTAAGAATCTGCGAAGTTGGTCCATCTAGGTTTATGCCAACTCGAAAAATATATCTATTTCAGTCGATCATAAAAAAAGACAAGTTCGAGTGGGTGGTAGAAAAGGCGACCGAGCTTGGTGTCACTGACATTGTGCCGGTGCTTGCGGAACATAGTGAGAAGAAGTCTTTGAACTTCGAACGTCTAAATAAAATCGCAATCGAAGCTAGCGAACAGTGTGGTAGGGGTGACGTGCCTGTGGTGCATGGGGTAATGACACGATTGTCTGGTCTGAGTGAATATAATTTTAGGAAAATTGTTATGGATTTGAATGGTGAGGTGGCGACGGCGAGGTCAGGGCTAGCCCTGACCTCGTCCGTAGAAACAATCGGAATTTTCATAGGCCCTGAGGGTGGTTGGTCGCCGAGCGAACTTGAGATGTTTCACAAGAATGGCGTCACTGTCTGCAGTCTTGGAAAGCAGGTATTGCGTGCAGAAACAGCTGCCATCGCTACTCTATCGTTAGTGGTGTTCTAGGTTTTTGATTTTTCACTATACAAAGTTTCACGGTTACAAATTTTCCATTTGTGTTATAGAATAGTCTCGGAGGAAACAATGGACGAGAACAACAAACAGGTCCCAGCAAACATCACTGTGGTTCGGCGAGCGCTTCTGGGAGATGGTTGTCCGGTTGCGGTTGTTGACCAATTGTGTGAGTATTTTAAGCAACATCCCGAAGCGTCGGTCTGGCAATTTAATGATCGGCTTGATGATATCGTCACAAGGTTAGGATATCCGGATTATCGCGCGTTCAAGAAAGCAGGATTTCGCCCGGTCCAACGTGACGAAATCCTTGTCTAGGTGATCTATTTGCCGGCGTGACAGTCTCACGCGACAGTTTGTATGTGCCACAAGCGGGATCTGATCCCGCTTTTGTGTTTTTTAGAGTTGAGATAATTTTTACAAACACCGCCTACAAATTTTCGACTTACCACCCCCCTTTTTCCTACTTCACCACCTCCAACATCGCAAACACCTTCTCATTCGTAAGCACAGTCTCCGCATAGACAGAGGCGCGCTCGCGGTCGGCTTCTTTGTAGTGTTCGACGATATGATTGACCTCATCTTCTATCTCCTTTGGATCAACGACTATTTTCTCGGCAGATGCGATGGAATTTAGCACCAACTGAAGTTTAGCTTTCTTCTCGGCGTGTGGTAACCAATCTTTGCGGATCTCTTCGATGGTCTTCTTGGCATGTTTGAGATAATCTTCCATCTTTACTC
>CAZXEV010000080.1:0-2846 GCA_964639735.1 uncultured Gammaproteobacteria bacterium | reverse complement strand
TGCTATATCACGATCGCAAAGAAAATCGCCTTCTCAACGCTTGGGTAGACGAACAACACCTTGGACAACTCCAAGATTGTACTCTTGTTCTCGCTCTCGATATGTGGGAACACTCATATGTTGCCGACTATCAACCATCTGGCAAGAAAAACTACGTTGAGGATTTCTTTGTAAATTTGAATTGGAAAGTAGTTGAAGGAAATTTGGGATAAAAAAAGCCCCGGTCTCCCAGGGCAGTGGCTTATAGCAACAAAACATTCCTCAACAACAACCACCATTTGCTTCAGCGTACACAAGAGTGTACCGTTCGACAAAACATAGCCAGGATACGATCATCATCTGGTATTGGGATTGAATATTTCCTAGCGGCACAGGAATCAACCCCAACATAGACCTCAAGCAGTTTCGAAGCCTCCCGCCCCGGCTTGTAGAAGATTATCCGGACCAACAAACAAGTATCGGGAGTCCACCAATCAACGCGCCCCCAAATATTATCCGGGAATTTTGTATCGATCGATGCTTCGATACGACCAGCAAGACGATACGCCGTGGCAAAAAGCTCCACAATCTCTCTATCTGGTTCAAACCTCTTCTTGCTTGGAGCTAAATCATCCCCTCCCAAGGTTGTGATGCTCTGCAACGGACAGTGTCCTGTTGCCGCCATCACAAAAAAGAATGTAACCACATTCATGGCGTTTTCAAACGCCTGGTGGAATTCTTGGAAAGATTTGCCAGGAGACAACGACACTCGAAGACTTTTACCTAACAACACATTGAGTTTCTTCATAATTTATCCTTGTGGGAATGGCTTATTGTGGCCGTTTTGGTTTTGATGAGCTACATCCTTCAACGATGCGAGTTCAAGATTACATTATCACTAAAAACATGCCTGTCAAATCATAGACTTACTCCGACTTCAACTCCTTTTTGAAATAAACTTAAGGTGAAGTACCTTGAGGTTTTTGAGATTCTCTAAGAGTGGAAAATTCGGGTCGGCCGCCAGCGTTCATTTGGTCTAAAAACTACATGAATATGCAGTATGGAGGGATCGCTTCATGAAAATTAGGTGCCCGTCCTCCAGAGAATCTCAAAGTTCTTAAGGTATTTTTTGTCCGTAACAAAAGAAGTAATAATGAGTAATGTTTTATTATCAACATACTCAACAACAACCACATTTGGTTCTTTTTCTTTATCAGGAAAAAGTTTAACAATTAGAAATCGATTGCTTCTGCTCTTAAAAATCATGTCTGTCTGCAGACTTATTATTCATTAAACTATTTTTCCAGACCACAATTACCACAATGACCACATAAAACCCCACCACCCACCACGGAGAAAATTGTCCTACATTGAGCGAAGCAAAAGGAAGTTTGGCAAAATTATTGACCATAAAAAGTTCATAGGATAGCAAAAAGTAGCTCACCCAAGCAAAGGGTGTTGCAACAATAATAAAAAACATTCCGATCACTCCCGCAAGAAAAACAAATAGCATTGTCACGGGTACAAACGGAAGTACAAGAATATTTACGACAACACCAACAATAGAGATCTGCCCCATCGTATATAGAATGTATGGTGATACAAAAATGAGAGTTGCAAATGTCGAAGCAACAATGCCTCGCAAGCCAAATCTCTCTGTTACAAAGCCAATTTTATTTTCTATTGGCCGTGCCATAAATATCAATCCGAGCGTTGCCAAAAAAGAAAGCTGGAAGGAGGGATCGTGTAAGAGAATCTTTGGATTTTCTATAAGCATAATCAAACCAACAAAGATAAGTGCCCTCAACACACTATAATCACGTCGTGCCAAATCTGCCGTAAGCGCGATTCCAGCCATGAGACAAGAACGCACAACTGTCGCTCCTCCACCAACCAAGATGCCAAACATTGCGACACCAAGTCCGCCAAAAAATATTCCCCAGAATCTAGGAAGAAACAAAAGTAGTCTACGCATTGCATCAGCTACGATTGTAATGTTGTAACCAGAAAGGACGACAATGTGTATAAGACCAACTTTTCTGAAATCATCCAATAGTTGTTTGCCGAGAGCTGACTTCTCCCCCACAACAAGTCCCCCCGCGAGAGCTGAGTGAGGTTCGCCGAGATTTTTCTCGAGACTATGAACAAAAGATTTTTTTATAATAAATAATTGCGACGATATTGAGTCAAATAGATTGTTAATTTTAAAATGATCCGATAGGGATAGTTGCGTGTCAGTTCGATCCAACCGTTTTACGTTAGCACTTTTTATTTCAAAATAAATATCGTCCTTCTCCAAATAGCCAATGTAGTCAAAGACTCGGCCGTCTGCATTCTCAAAGTTTGCAGGTTCAAGAAGTTTGCCCGAGAACGAAACCTGATCGCCAAATGAAAAACTCGGATAGAGTTTTGTTTTGACTCTGATAGCGACATCTGCACCACAAATCTCCGGGACCTCTCTAGTCGAAAAATTATCCGCGAATATTACAAAGACTTGACCAGTATCTTTCTTCTCAGGTTCAGAAACTATTTTGCCCATACCTGTGATGTTTTGTTTCAAACAATTGTCAGAACTTATGCGAGTATCGGTAGAAGATTGCCACAATCGCAAGACAGCGAGTGCAACAAAAATACTCCAAAAGATAAAACTTTTTTTGTTCATTATCCAATTGTACAGATAGAGGATAAAATCCTGATAAAATAATTATCAAAAAAGAATGAAGACAACTCCTCGAGGCCTCACCTCGGGGAGTTGTCTTAAAAAATATGGCCAAGATTCGTCAGAGAAACTTCAATTACTCCTCGAGGCCTCACCTCGCGAGAAATCTTTCACCAAACTCTCCTGTTCCTCTCGGTTCAAAGCTTTT
>CAZXEV010000079.1:0-2944 GCA_964639735.1 uncultured Gammaproteobacteria bacterium | reverse complement strand
AAAAAGAAAGTTTATAAACACCGTACTGATACAAATCAACTGATGATAAAATAAAAAAGACATTAACGAAAACGAGCACCTTTGACGCAATTCCAGCTAAGCCATAATGAATAGCGCCACGAACAAAATGGCCGAAAAAGTTATGTGTTTCACCTTGTACCATATTTTGCATGCAATTTCTTAAATGAGTCGAAAACCATTACAGGATTAATATCTGTTATACATTTCATCTGTTCCTTTGTTAATTTTGTAAGTGTGTGAAGTACCGATGAATAAGGCCAACCTGGTAAATCTTTTACATAAACCACTTCACATTTTTCATATATTGGCATCTGATCATATATATTGCAAGGACCCGCTATATCGACAACTGGAACATCTAAAGCATTTGCGATATATAAAGTACCTGTATCGACACTAATAAAAAAATCAAAACAAGATATAAGTGCTGGTAGATTCTCCAAAGAAAAATCTAAAGCAACAATATATGGTATTTTCTTGTCAAGATAAATGAGTGAATCATTAATTAAATCCTTATCAGCGGGTGAACCAATAAAAACGGGTATGAATCGGTAATTATCATATATCATGTTTGCCAATCGCATGAAATCCTCAGGCGGCCATTGTTTCATTATATTGCCTGCTGATAAAGAGAAACCGACTAGCTTTACACTTGGATTCCATCCTTTGGCTTTCAAAAATATTAAAGTCTGAGTTTTTGCAATGTCTGAAAAATAAACTTCCTTCTTTAAATTACTATTAAAAACTCCTAGTGGATTTAATAAATCAAGATAGTGTTTAACTGACAGTGTATTTGGATAAAATCTTTTTTTAGAACTCGAACAAAGAATCGCTAACATTCTGTAATAAAGGCCGTACTCAGTTGCAGTTGCGACTGAACGAACCGGAATGCACAATAAGAACGGTAAGATATAATTCATTGTGCCAGGAACCATTACAACGGAGTATCTTATATTGCGTTTTAATAATTTGTAAAATAATAGTATTTTATATCTTATAGTTTCTCCGAAAAAGATAATTTCATCAATATGCGGGTTATTTTTTAATATTCCTACAGTTTTTGGGTTTATAACCATAAAGACAAAACTTTTAGAAAAGTGCTGCTTGATTGCTCTAAACACAGGAGTAACACAAACCATATCTCCAATTTTTGCATTATTGATCAGCAGTATTTGAATTTGCTTCTCTTTATTTACAAAAAAATTGAAATATGCCTTTTTTAATAAAATTACAAAATTTATTACCGGATATAGTATTAAAACGGTTAATATAACAATAACTTTTTGTGCTATATTCATAAAAGTAGTTATTTTGTAGCTAAAAAGAAATAACCTAGCGGCATATGAATTTTATCCATTTTATTATTTGGTCTTATAATTTTAGTCGCTTTATCTAAATAATAAGCGCATTTCATTAGAATATAAGCTAGCCAATTCCATCGAATAAAGCCTATTAAAACATGGTAGATAACACTCCATCCACCGCTTCCTAACTCTTCAACAACTACTTGGGAAAATCCTGCTTTAGTAAATATATTTTGTAAAGCAGGCTTTGTATATCTAAAGTAATCGTTTGGTGACGCATGTATATTAAACATGAAAGGTACAACGCCCGCGATAACACCTTTATTTTTTAAGACTCTAAAACCTTCAGATACAGCATTCTCATACGAAATCAAATGCTCCAAGATATTAACCATTAATACTCCATCAAAATTTGAATCACAAAACGGCCATTTGCTTTGAGCGTCAAATTTAACATCTATATCATAAGACTCATCGATATTTCCGGTAATAATTTTATGCTCACCTTTTATCAGTTCATGATATCCAGATCTTTTTGAGCCACCAACATCTAAAATTAAACCATTAATAATAAGCTTGGAAAGTGCAATGTATTCTTCGATTCGTAAAAAGGATTTTGTATAAAGTTTCATATTAGTCACTGTAAATCATATCATTTAAGACGACAAATAAAAACGAAGTCGAAAGCAAACAAATTTGGAAAATATTTTGCGAGTTTTTTATATCTTCCTAGACCAATAATTGTAACATTCCCGAATTCGGAAAACAGCATGTCCTTTAAATCACAATAACTAAATTGATTTATATGTGTTGGATCTGCCAATGGAGTATTAATTTTTGACCCCATAAGGTATCGCAAGCGGTTTTTTAAACTAAACGCATTTGGCACAGACCCTATGAAGACGCCTCCCGAAACCAGCTTAGAATGTATTTTTTTTAAAATATCTCCCGGATGAAATAAATGTTCCAACACTTCGCCAGCCACAACAACGTCAAATGTTTCTTGATTTAAAATAGACCAATCACTATAAATATCCATTTCAACAGTATCCACACCTAATTCCCGTGCCCTAGATAACGCAATCGAATCCACATCCACTCCAACAACATTATTGTCAGGCAAAAAATATTTTGTTAAAGCACCATCACGACAACCTATATCCAAAATTTTATTTTTTTTTCCAATTATACTTGCAAAAATACTACCTCTTTCATCTTTTAAGATACTGAAGTTTGGCCTACGATTTGCTAAATGATGCTTTTCATATAATGATTTTGTAAAATTATACATAATTCATATATTGATTAAACTGATAATTCCTTAAACAAACTCGACGATAACTTTTGAAGACTGTGCTTTTCTACAACAATCGATCTTAAATACAAGTTATCACTTAAATTAACCGAGAGTAAATGGTTTTGTAATTTTTTTATTAGCTCTTTAGCATTTGCTTCCTCAAAAATAAACTTTGCGTCGATCAAACCTTCTAGATTTTTATTTGATACCAAAACAGCACATCCACAAGCCATCGCTTCAAAAATTGTTTTATCATACATACCACTTGTACTTAGATTTACAAAGATTTCATGTTTATTGTAAATATCTACCGTCTTATCAT
>CAZXEV010000078.1:0-2973 GCA_964639735.1 uncultured Gammaproteobacteria bacterium | reverse complement strand
GCTGGAGTACAAATAGTTCATATCAACAGCGAAATCCGTTTAGCTTTTCGTGATGCGGTAGAGAAGTCAATCAAAGACATGCCAGAGGAAATAACCCCAGCCAAAATCCTGCAACCAGCAGTGGATGCCATAGAGAAAGTGGTCGAGGACCGAATGAAGCTTTTTAACATGATGTAATAAATTTTTTGAAGATGAAATACGTACAAATTTTGCTTTTAATTTTGTTTATATTAATTACTTTGCTTTTTTACAAAGTAAATTTTGGAGCAGGAAATACAGACAAAATATTTATTACTATCACAACATTTTTCTTTTCTATTTTTACTGGGTTTTTCATCACCAGACAAGGCAGTCGTTATACAAAAATCCGTGAAATCATAAGTAATTTTGACGGTAAAATGTCTGGAAGTTACCGTGTTGCAGGAAACATCTCACAAATAGTTCAAGACAAGGTCGGGGCAACCATAAAAGCCCATTATGAAAAAATTCTTGAGTCAAAAAAGTGGGACTACCATTTCGTTAATAAATCAAACACTATATCAAGTATTCATAAAATTTTAGAAGAAGAGATAGGAAGCAGTAAACAAGAAACACTCCGCAACCAATCTGTGGGTAGGGTACTAGCGAATGTTGGTGACTGCCAAGTTCTCCGTAAAAATATGATTATGATTTACCAGGAGAGAATTCCTAGCTTTCAATGGTTTCTAATCTGTTTCTTTGTGCTCATTCTTTTGTGCGCTGTTAGTGTAATACCATCAAGCGGTTTTGTTCTAGGTTCAATACTTAAATCAGCTTTTGTTGTATCTATCCTTTCGGTTGTGGTGATCCTGCACAACTTGGACAATTTGCACTTGTTCGAAAATTTTATTGGTGAAAATTCCGCAAAGGACGTTATAGATTTAATTGAAGGGAGTAAATAATAATGATTTACGTAACCGCAGGATCACATTTTTCAGATATTGATGTCTTTGCTTGCGCCATTGCATACACTCACTTTTTAAACAAAAAAGGAGTAGAAGCACAGGTTTATCTTCCTGGACCACTTAATGCCAGTGTTACAAAAGAAATTAAATCTTGGAATTTAAGTTTTGAAACCACAATAAATCAAAACACAGAAGACAAATTTGTCGTTGTTGATGTTTCAGACCCTTATTTTATTACTAAAGAAGCTACTGCTGAAAATGTAATAGAGTTGTTCGACCACAGGTATGGTTTTGAAGAGTATTGGAAAAACCTGCTAGGTGAAAAAGCAAAAATTGAAATGGTGGGTTCTTGTGCAACCTTGATTTGGGAAGAATATAAAAAATCTGAAATTGATATCAATACACCCGATGCGAATTTGCTAATTATAGCCATAGTTTCAAACACCCTCGATTTTAAATCTTCAGTAACCACCGAGAGGGACATTATAGCCTTTAATGAATTGGAAAAGTTTATTGATTTGCCTAAAAGTTGGAAAGAAAATTATTTCAACGAACAATCTGAGTATGTATTCAATAACCCAACTCAAGCAATTCTAGAAGACACAAAAGGTATTGTTAAAGAGTGGACTTTTGGCCAGTTAGAATTATGGAAAGGCAAGGATTTTGTCGACAATCATCTGGAAAAAGCGAAAGAAGCCTTAAGCTCTTTGAACAATCCTAAATGGCTTCTTTCTGTTCCGTCAATTAGTGAAGGTATTAATTATATTTATACAGAGAACGATGAAGTCAAAAGTGTACTTGAAAGCATTATTGATATAAAATTTGATGGACATGTTGGTAAGACTTCAAAACTCTGGCTTAGAAAAGAAATATTGAAAAAGTTATTGAAGTTACGAAAATAGGAGTGTTACATTTATTGTAAAAGATAAATTAAGTTATAATAAGTATAAATGAAAGAAGAAATTAAGAAATTTTTTAAAGGGGATTTGGATGACAGTGAAGAGACCTTGGTGAAATACTCGCACGATGCGAGTGTTTTTGAGGTTAAGCCACAGATGGTACTTTTCCCGAAAGACTCAGAGGATGTACAAAATTTGGTTAAATGGGTAAGTGCTAATAAAGATAAGTATCCTCATCTTGCCATAACAGCCCGTTGTGCTGGTACAGACATGTCTGGTGGCTCAATAGGCGAATCCATAATTCTCGATTTCACAAAATACATGAATAAGTTAATCGCTGGACCAACCTCGATAAAAAATTCTACTGACTCAACACTCCCTGGAGTACCAGGTGGCAATCAGGATCTTTTACCATTTGCGGGTACTATCACAGTCGAGCCAGGTATGTTTTACCGGGATTTTGAAAAAATTACCAAAGAAAAGGGAATGATACTGCCTTGTTATACCGCTTCGAAAAATTTAAATGCCATGGGTGGTATGTTTGGCAACAATTCTGCTGGTGAGCGTACATTGCGTTTCGGCAAGACAGAAGAATACATAGCCGAAGCAAAAGTTGTATTCACAGATGGCAACGAATACTTGGTCAAACCACTTTCCAAAAAAGAGCTAGAAGCAAAGATAGCGCAGAATAACTTTGAAGGCGAGGTTTACAAAAAAATATATCATCTAGCCACAGAAAACGCAGAAGATTTGAAAAATGCCAAACCCAAAGTTCACAAAAACTCAGCGGGCTACACTCTGTGGAATGTTGTTGATTTTGATGGTGTCCGTGGTGAGGCAGAGTATTTTGATTTGAACAGACTCTTGGTTGGTTCACAGGGTACACTCGGTATTGTTACCCAAATCACTTTTAAACTTATTGAAGACCCAAAATATCGTAAACTACTTGTATTGTTTATGAGGGACATGACTTTGCTTCCTAGCCTGGTCAATAAAATCTTGATACATAATCCTGAAACCATAGAAACATACGATGACAAGACTTTTTTCTTGGTGCTTAAATATATCAAGGATTTTACAAAGCTCTTGGGTGTTGGCAACTTACTGAAACTTATGTTTAGTTTTGGGCCAGAGGCGTTGATGACACTCCG
>CAZXEV010000077.1:626-3007 GCA_964639735.1 uncultured Gammaproteobacteria bacterium | reverse complement strand
TATATTGCGAATGCGCAAAGATAAAAATGTCGCCTATGGCATGGTGCTCATCTGGGCGTATTCATGGATCCTTTTTAAACATATGTCCGCTGGTGGTTTTGATGGACAATATCCAAGCATTATAACTACCGTGATTGTGTGTTTGGGATTGTTTGTGTTCTTTGTTGGAAAATTATTTTATAAAAATAAATAAATATTATGTTTATAAAACTTTACGCAATTGCATTACCAGTATTCTTTGCTATCGACATGGTTTGGATCGGTGTAGTCGCCAAAGGGTTTTATCGTGCGCAGATCGGCTCACTCATGAAGAGTGATGTAAATTGGATGGCGGCGATTATTTTTTATCTACTTTTTATATTTGGGCTTGTAACATTTGTTATTGCTCCGGCAGTGCAAAAAGGATCGTGGACACACGCGCTTTTATTTGGTGCACTTTTTGGGTTGGTTTGTTATGCCACTTACGATCTTACCAATTTAGCCGTTGCTAAAGATTGGCCACTTTTAATTACGATTGTAGACTTGGCTTGGGGAGCCACATTGGCTGCACTAGTATCTACAATCACATATTTTATTGCTAATAAAATATAAGTATGAATTATTTTCTAACTCTGGGTCTAGTACTATTTGTTTACATGAGTCTTTGGTTTATATTTTCTTTGATTAAAAAAAGGAATGATGTAGCTGACGTGGCCTGGGGGTTGGGATTTGTACTTATGACATGGACATCTTTTTTTCTTAATGGTGATTTTGGTGCACGAGGATTGCTGGTTGGTGTATTGGTAAGTATTTGGGGTTTGCGTTTGGCGTGGCATATTCACGCACGCAACCACGGCAAAACAGAAGACTATCGCTATCTGGCTTGGCGTAAAGAATGGGGGAAATGGTTTTATCTGCGTTCATATTTTCAAGTTTATATTTTACAAGGCGTTCTTTTATTTCTGATCGCTGTACCATTATTTATTATTAACAAAAATGTTGGTGTTGAACTTGGACTACTGGATTTTGCTGGTGTAATGGTTTGGATAATTGGGTTCTGCTTTGAATCAGTGGGCGATGCGCAGTTGGCTAAATTTATTAGTGATCCTACGAATAAGGGTAAGTTGATGAAATCTGGACTATGGGCATACACTAGACATCCAAACTATTTTGGTGAAGTGACGCAGTGGTGGGGAATCTGGCTTGTCGCTCTCTCGGTTACCAATGGTTGGTTTGGAATTATCGGACCTATTACCATAACATTTTTGATTCTCAAAGTATCAGGCGTTCCAATGCTCGAGAAAAAAATGGCTGAAAATCCTGATTTTGCTGAATACAAAAGACAGACAAGTGTATTTATACCAATGCTTCCAAGAAAATAATAGTATGAAGTTACTTTTTATTTGTCGAGCGAACGTAGGCAGAAGCCAAATGGCGCAGGCACTATTCAACAGCCTCACCAAGGACCATGTTGCCAATAGCGCCGGCTTGAACCCTCCTGAAAAATGGGAAGGTGAGAAATTGTCCAAGACAAAATTTGTCGCACCTTGTATGACAGAAATTGGGATCGACGTATCTGAAAAAATATCCAAAAGATTGACCGAATCAATGGTGAACGAATCCGACCGTGTAATTGTGATTGGAGAAAAAGAAGGCTGGCCGAGTTTTTTGAGTAGTTTTGAACAATTGGACTATTGGGATATTATTGATCCTGATGGTGGGGAGATAGAGTTGCACCGCATTGTGCGCGACCAGATAAAAGATAAAATTGTGGAATTAATCAGTGAGTTGGAGACAAGTGTGAAATCGTAATAATATGAAAGTTTTTGAAACCAACAAACAAGAACCGTATTTCGGCTATATTTTATCCGGTGAAAAAACCGTTGAAGGCCGTTTGAACAAGGGCAAATTTTTGGAAATGCAAGTGGGGGATATTTTGAAGGTAAACGGTAGTGCTGAATTTATTATTACTAGCAAAAATATTTATAAAAGTTTTAAAGAAATGATCGAAGCCGAAGGTGTAAAAAATGTCATTCCAGATGCCACGAATACAGATGAAGCGGTGAGTGTGTATCGACAGTTTTATAGTGTGGAGGATGAATTGAAATATGGGGTGGTGGCGATTGGGATACAAAAGATATAAAGATAATTGTATCAGCATAATTAAAAACACATCAAAAAAATTGATGTGTTTTATTATATTAAGATCGTCCTCGTTCTTATCACAAATGAATTGTGAGAAAAACGAGTTGGGACGATCTTGCGACGCCCCGCGTCGCTCCAATGTCGCATGGACGCTGAATAGACTAGAGGTGGATGGCTTTGGTGTTGTTCTCCTCCTCGAAGGTGATGGGCATGTAGCCCACCAGGACCATGTCGGCCGAACAGGTGAGGAGATGCTC
>CAZXEV010000077.1:0-616 GCA_964639735.1 uncultured Gammaproteobacteria bacterium | reverse complement strand
AGTTGGGACGATCTTGCGACGCCCCGCGTCGCTCCAGCGTCTCATGGAAGCTGAAAGACTACAGATGAGTTGCCGGCGTGTTGTTCTCCTCCTCGAAGGTGATGGGCATGTAGCCCACCAAAATCATGTCGGCCGAGCACGTCAGGACATGTTCCTCGTTCGGCTCGAACATGAACATCACCGGCGCCTCGAGACGAGTCTCGGCTACACCTTCCTGTTCGTTCTTCCAGGTGCGGACCACACACGATCCGCTCACCAGGAAGAAACCTTCGAAGTGGGGGTGGGAGTGATTCCCGAGTCGCACGCCGTCTTGTTTGACGATGAGCACCTTGGATTCCACTGGCTTCGGAAAATCCGGCGACGGCCGAAAAGCCGTCAGCGTACGACGAGTATCATCATTCCTGTCTGCTTGCCTGAAAACTCGCATGTCTACCTCAAATGCCGCAAATGCGGACTTATTCTTATATCAAAATTTGATGAATTTGTCAATATTGAGAAGAAAATATTTTTCTGTTATACTACTAGCATATGTCCAAATGCGTAAATTGTGGGACACCGCTGGAGCACGAAGAGGATACCTGTTTGTGCAACACTAGTGTTTGTCCTCATTGCTGCG
>CAZXEV010000076.1:0-3029 GCA_964639735.1 uncultured Gammaproteobacteria bacterium | reverse complement strand
GAACTTTTGCAAGTTCAATCCTCTCGGCTGGCAAACTGTCTATTTTATTCTTGGCTAAATATTTTAAAAAAGCTCGTAATCCAATAAGATAATAATTTTGGGTTTTTTTTGTCAGGGTCTCCCCAGTTGCCCGATTGTTACCAGTCGACTGACGATTTAAATATAGGCGAAACTCACGAACGTTGGTATCAGTAATTTCATTTGGTTTTTGAATTTTGGCAAAGATAAAAAACCTATTCAAATATCTTTCATAGTTTTCAATAGTCTTCAAACTAGAGCCTTTCTCAATTTCAAGGTGTTCCAAAAACTGCCTTTTTAATTGTTCTAATTCTGTAGTCATTATTTAAAATTTAATGTCGCACAATAATTGTATCACAAAAAAGATTATTTTATACTTATAACATATACCCCTTGCATTATTTAATATTTTATGCTAATATGCACGGACGATGTTAACAACAAAGAAAAAGCAAAATATTATAAAAAAGAACCAATTGCACGATAAGGACACTGGAAGTCCTGAGGTTCAGATTGCCATTTTAAGTAAAAGAATTGATGAATTAGCTGGGCACCTAAAGGAGCACAGTAAAGACAATCATTCCCGCCGAGGATTAATAAAAATGGTAGCTGACCGCAGAAATCATTTAAAATATCTAGAAAAGACTGACAAGGATAGATATATGTCTGAATCTAAAAAATTAAAAGCATAACAAAATCCTTCGGCTCCGGTCGGAGGTTTTTGTTTTATAATGATGTATAATACAAAAAGGTCGATAGTTAATTTTTAATAAAAAAAATAAAATAATTTATATATGAGTGTAATTAAACACAAAGAACAGAGGGTAGGAGTTTTTATAGATACTTCAAATCTATACCACTCCGCTAAAAATTTATATAAGAGGAAAGTAAACTTTGGTGCGGTTTTGAAAGATGCTGTGGCAGGACGTAGACTTGTCCGAGCAATTGCGTATGTTATTACAAGTGAAGGGGGTGAGGAGAAAAATTTTTTTGACGCGTTAACAAAACTTGGAATTGAAACAAAAACAAAAGACCTACAAATCTTTGCTGGTGGTGCAAAGAAAGGGGATTGGGATGTCGGACTTGCAGTTGATGCCATGAAGATGGCACCCAAACTTGATGCTGTAATTCTGGTCGCTGGAGACGGAGACTTCGTTCCACTAGTAGAATATTTACAAAGTACTTCGGGCGTCCAAGTGGAAGTAGTTTCATTTGGTAAAAGTGCTTCAATGAAACTAAAAGAACAAGCTGATGATTTCCTAGACCTCTCAAACAATTATCGAAAATATTTAATTTACTAAGATAAACAAATTCAGCCACCTCGTAAAAAAGAGGTGGCTGTTTTTGAATTTTTTTTTAGAAATAAAGATAGATAATACCACTATTCCAGAAGGTACAATCACTAACCACAGTTGAAAGATGCGGCCTGGAATTATCAAAAGTGATAAGAGTCTGAAAATTTTTTGTATCAAACTGATGATGAATAAGATAAGATTCATTCTTGTCAATTTGATACTCACCAGATTCAGACAACAAGGACCATAACAAGTAGATAAAACTCTCGTTATTCATGAACCCGGCGCTGGTGCGCATTTGGATTTTTGTGTTACACAAACTCCCCGCCAAACGAAGAACTTTAATTTTTCTTTCAACAGGAGTTAAGGGGGCCTCCAAATTAGGTTCAATAATTAACGAATATGTATTTCCGTCCAACGAATGAACGAGATCGGCGAACATGTCACCAACGGTAATATTTCTTTTCATGACAAATATATTTTGATGTGAATTTTTTCTTTTACCTTATAATAAATAAATGTTATTGTCAATTAATGTTTTTTTTGATAAAATACAAATATTAATAAGTAATCTGTTAGTGCCCAGACAATTAGAATTGAAACATCGTTTCAAAACTAGAGTCTGGGAATTAACTAAAATATATGCATAGTAAAGAATATGAGGTAGAAATCGGCGGTAAGAAAATTATCGCAATGTTTAGCGACCTAGCCGATCAAGCCAACGGTTCGGTTATTTTAAAAAGTGAGGGTACAGTTGTGATGGCGACAGCTGTCATTTCAAAAAGTGGTAAGAACAACCCCGGGTTTTTTAATTTGACGGTTGAGTACTTAGAAAAATTTTACGCTGCTGGAAAAATTCTTGGTGGACAATTTAATAAAAGAGAAGGTCGTCCAAGTGACCAAGCAATCTTGGCTGCTCGCATGACCGATAGAACTATTCGTCCACTTTTTGATCATCACATAAAAAATGCTGTTCAAGTTATTATCACAGTTATTGCTATCGGTGAAACAGATCCAAAAACTTTAGGAATAAATGCAGCTTCGATTGCACTCCACGTGTCAGATATTCCTTGGAAAGGACCAGTAGGTGCAGTTCACATAAGTAAAACAAAAGAAGATCCTAAAATTCAGATAAATGATTACATTCCAAATGGTGACGAAGCGGTGTACTCACTTGATCTTCTTGTTTGTGGAAAAGATAAAACAATAAACATGATTGAATCAATGGCTTTTGAACTTTCAAACGAAGAGATGGGTGAGTGTTTTGATTTAGCTATTAACGAGATAAATAAATGGGAAGAATTTCAAAATAAATTGAAGAATGAATTAGGTAAGACCAAACTTGTCTTTACTAAACCAGAAGTACCGAAAGAAATAGTTTCACTTTTTGAAGAAAAAATAAAAAGTGAGCTTGATAAAGAATTATTTAGCGCTGAAAGCAAGCGTGTAATAGAAGAAACAGAAACAAATTGGAAAAATATTATTGATGAAAAATATATAGAAGATGAGGAGTACGAAAGAAAAAATGTTGCATACGATTACATGTACCACTATCTCGATAGGAAGTTTCACGAAAAAGCTTTAAAAGAAAATGTTCGTGCAGATGGACGACAACTTGATGAAATTCGAAACCTTTTTGCTAAAGCCGGTGGAATATCTCCAATCCTTCATGGTTCGGGAATATTTTATCGAGGTGAAACTCACGTGATGTCCGTG
>CAZXEV010000075.1:245-3042 GCA_964639735.1 uncultured Gammaproteobacteria bacterium | reverse complement strand
GATAAACAGACCAACAATTCTCTAAAGTGTGGCGAATTTATTGATGGTGACCATGAATTATCTGGAAAATTATTGACTGAAGAGGTTTATATTAATCGAGATATAACTTGGAAAGGCAAAGATTTTGATGGGTTCTCACTTCTAGGTGCATATCCGTTGGAAGAGTTAAGTCAGTTTAATGTTAGTGTAGATGAAACTGCTGTTTGGCGTTTGGCAAAACCAATTCCTTGCGGAGGTAATAATTGTCCAATCAACCCGATAAATGCTTTTGCTTGTGCTTCAACCAGCACACCACAGGCATGTGGAAAAAACAATGAAGGTTTGTGTGTCAATCAAATATGTTTACAAGGTCCATATGGTGGACACAAGGATTTAGTAAATATTGACAGTCCAGATCAGATTTGTCGTGCGTATCCTGAAAAAGATTCACCATTTTCAAATTCTACTTTTACTGATACACAGATTTTTGCAAACGTAAACAAGTGTGGAGAAAATATTAAAGCTACCACGGATTTGGCCTGGGCAAATAAATGTGAATGTGATTATACCAAAGTGACTTTTGGAGATGGAGTTATAAAAAAATATTGGGATTATTTAAAGCCAAATTCAGGCCCAGATGCTATTAAATTAAACAATCAACTTGTTGGAGTTCCAAACGGTATTTGTTCCGGTGGTCTTCAAGATGGAAAATATTGTAATGCTGATGATGAATGTAGAAAGATGCTCGGACCAAACAATGTTTTGATTGCTGATCCAAACAGTACTGGTATTTGTCAGAAACAGAAACAAAATGTTAAATTTATTGGTTGGCGTGGTTATTGTTTGGAAAAAGATTTTTCAAGATTTATTAATGGAAAGCAAGATGATTTTCCATGTTTGAGTTGGTTACCAGTAGATAGTTTGGCCGGTTCAAAGGATATAAATAACCAACACGCTGAAGCCGGATTTATTCCACCAGTTGATACTAAATATTGTTTGGCTGCTGAAATATTTAAACAACCTGCTGAATACGGTCGGTGTATAGATCCGTCAGGTGTTGCTTCTTGTTCTGAGTCTGATTGTAGTAACTTGGCCGTAAATTTCTGTCCTAGTGGTTATCACATGGCAAGTGGTCGCCGTGGTGTTGATGGTGGTTATTGTGGTGGTACATCTTATGGTGGAAAAGAAGATGATTGTCAGCATTGGAATCAGAATGATTGCAACTTCCAATGTGTACCGGATGGTTCTGATGAAAATAAAAATAATTCTACTAAATGGATTCCAAAAGGCAACTTCCCAGCTAAAAATACCCAAGTCGGTTGTTTGGTTGGTGCTGGAATAGATGTGAACTCAGTAGGTTGGACCAATAGATTATGGAAAGAAAGTGGATACAAAATTGATACTGCTAATTTTCCAAATTTCAACAACAAGTTGAATTACGCATATTATTCTACTACTAGTCCATTTGCTTATACACCTGATCCATTTAATAATCTAATTGTTTTGTCATCGTGTCGTAATGGCCAAGATTATTCCATGCCAAATACTGATGGTTCGTGTGATCAAGGGTCTACAAAGGTTTCGTTTGTAAATATGAATTTGGCTTATGAGCCATGGAAATTGATTGGTGGTACAGAATGTAATAATGATTCTAGTTGTAATCAAGGTGCAAGTTGTACTAATCATGTTGATACGGCTGTTTGTCAAAGAATATGTTCGACAGATAAAGATTGTCAGATTCTTGGCGATTTTGGTACCTGTAACATTATTACTAAGGCCAGCAACGTAAACGGAGTGGCAAAACCTGCTTCCGGTATATGTACAAAACCGTCTGCTAATGCATCTTCATGTGGCAATGTAAATAATTGTGATACTCAGATTGTAAATAATGCCATCATAAATAATGGCGGAAGTGTTGTGGCCAAAAATATTTGTGTTGGTATGTGTAATGACAAAAGCGGTCCACTGAAAAATAGTAGTTGTGATAGTGATAGTCAGTGTTATGAACAGATTTGTCAAAACAACGGTATTTATAATGAATGTTTATTTAAAGACCCATCCAAAAATCCTCCGGTCGCAGTTGCTGTGACGGATAAAATTAAAAATGCGTTTAAACAATTCCAACAACTCTTCGCCAAGATTAGTGATCCGATTAGTAATCTCAAGCTATTTGCCGATCCTATTTATGTACCTTTAAATCAACCAACTTTGAAATCTGACATTACCGCTTCTGCTACCGATAAATCAAAGGTGCCTCAAGTTCATCCAGTTGGTGAATGTAGTGTAAATGGTAACTGTTTGGAAATAAATAAAGATGGTTTCACTGTAAATGGTTTGTACGATAAGGACGTAATAATTGAGTCCAAGCCATATATCGCTACTGCCAGATTCTATATGCACGCCAATTCTGATCAGATGCCGATAAAGAGAGTGACTGCGATCTGGGGCGATAGTCTCAGCGTAGTACCTGTTGGTGAAGGCGCGTTTAGAAATCAGCGCGGTGCTATAAAAAGTGGTGTTTGTAAAGGAGGAACCTGTGCAAATTTAGGTAATAATTCATCCGATGTGGTTTGTAAAACAGATGCGGATTGTATTGGAAAATTTGTAAATATTTGTGTAAGTGATGAAACCAAAGCCCCAGATTTTGGTCGCATTGTAAACAAGACTTGTGACAATAATTATTTTGAAACCAGCCATCCGTATATTTGTAAAATTGGTGATGCTAGTTGGGATCCAAAATGTACTGGTAGCAATGGGGTAGGAAACGATTATATGATCAAAGCTTACGGTGGTTGCTGTGTATATCAGCCAAAGATAC
>CAZXEV010000075.1:0-235 GCA_964639735.1 uncultured Gammaproteobacteria bacterium | reverse complement strand
TGTAATGGAGAATGTGCAGGCGGAGCAGATGGTGGGGCAGGATGTTATGATGGGAAAAATGGAGTAGGTATTCAGTATAATGAATGTACTTACTCAGCTACTACTCAAGGTCTAAAACCATATACAAATTTCGGCGCTAAAATATTAGTGGCTCCAAACAATACAATTGTAAACACTTCCGCTCCCTAAAAATTAATATTAAAAAACCAACCTGTCATGGTTGGTTTTTTATTTT
>CAZXEV010000074.1:0-3059 GCA_964639735.1 uncultured Gammaproteobacteria bacterium | reverse complement strand
GACTAGGCTCGGTAAATTATATGCATGTATGTTAGACATAAAAAAGAAACAGGGCGTTATCAAAAAGTATCAGACTCATGCTGGGGATACTGGCAGTAGTGAAGTTCAAATCGCTATTTTGACAACTGAAATTGATGAGCTTATTGGGCACTTGAAATTACACCCAAAGGATCATTCATCTCGCCGTGGTTTGTTACGCAAAGTTAGTGCTCGTCGTCGTTTGATGCGTTATTTAAAGAAAGAAAACGCCGAGAGTTACGAAAATTTAGTAAAAAAACTCAAATTAAAAGGAGCTCGCGCCGTAGTTAAAGCTGGGGCAAAAGTTCAAGACGTTGAAGATATCGACGCAGAAGCGGAGATAATCGGAAAATTAGATGAAGATGCCAACTAAAATTAATCATCCGTTAAAACACCCCGACCAACGCGTTGGGGTGTTTATTGACGTTCAAAACATGTATTACAGTGCCAAAAACCTCTTTCACATGAAAGTAAACTTTGGAAACATTGTAAAAGAAGCAACTGCCGGTCGTAAATTGATTCGTGCGATTGCTTATGTGGTCAGTACCGAAGGGAAAGAAGAGCAACCGTTTTTTGACGCTCTATACAACCTAGGTATCGAGACCAAAGAACGCCCATTACAAATTTTTTACGGTGGTGAAAAGAAAGCTGATTGGGATGTTGGTATTACTGTTGATGCGATTCGTCTGTCTCCAAGTTTAGATACTATTATTTTGGTATCTGGTGATGGTGATTATTTACCTTTGGTAGAATATTTGCAGAACCAGGGAAAACAGGTAGAAGTTATGGCGTTTGGTAACACTTCTTCTGGCAAATTACGTGAAGAAGCCGATGATTTTATTGATTTGGGTGGTGAAGACAAAAATAAATTTTTGATTTCTGATCGTCCGGTAATGCAGAATAGACCAAATAGTTCTACTACGAAAGTTTATCCGCCAAAATCATACAATCAAAAGGTTTACAATCCAAAATTTAAAAAATAATTAATTAATTTATCCACGAAGTTGGTTCAAGGACACACAGACCTGTCGAGGTCTTTAGCTCTTGAGTCAGCTTCAGAAAGAAAAACATATATGGAAAACAAAAAATGGTCCATGGAGTGGGGTGGTAGAACTCTATCTGTGGAAACTGGTAAGCTGGCCTTACAAGCAAATGCTTCTTGTTTGGTTCAGTACGGAGAAACAGTCATTATGGCAACTGCCACAATGAGCAAGAATACTCGCGACGGTATCGACTTTTTCCCTCTCATGGTAAATTTTGAGGAAAAACTTTACGCCGCTGGAAAAATCAAAGGCAGTCGTTTTATTAAACGTGAAGGTCGCCCAACTGAAGAGGCAATTTTGTCTGGTCGTTTGGTAGACAGATCTATTCGTCCTTTGTTTGATGAACAGATGCGCAACGATACACAAGTTATCTTGACCGCACTTTCATATGATGGAGAAAATGATTCACAAATCACTGCTCTAGTAGCAGCTTGTATGGTACTTTCAATTTCTTCCATTCCTTGGAAAGGAAAAATTGCTGGTTTGCGTATTGGTCGCGTCGGCGGTGAATTGAAAGTTAATCCAACTTTGAAAGAACGTGCTGAAAGTGATATCGATATCGTAGTGGCTGGTAACCCAGAAGGAGTAATCATGGTAGAAGCTGGATGTAAAGAATGTCCAGATGAAGATGTGGTAAGCGCTATTCAATTTGGTGCTAAACAACTTCAACCAGTGTTGGATTTTATCGCTAAGATTACAGCAGAAGTTGGCTTGCCAAAACAAGATATTCACAACAATTTAAATGAAAAGGAGACAGCTTTGCGTACTGCTGAAAAAGAAGTAGACGCATTTATCGCTGAAAGATCTGACGAATGGATTTTTGGAACTCCAAAAAAGAATCGTCAGGAACGCGTAGAAATGGTAGACAAATTTTCTGTAGCAATTGCCGAATTTTTGACCACCAAAGAAGTGGCCGATGATATCAAAAAAATTATCTTGGGTCGCGTAAAAGTTTACGTTGAAAAATATATTACATTGCAAATTTTAAATAAAGATCAACGTTTGGACGGACGTTCATTGACTGATATTCGTGATCTTAGTGTAGAAGTCGGTTTGTTGCCACGTACTCACGGTACTGGTTTGTTCCAACGCGGTGATACTCAAGTACTGTCTGTAGTAACTTTGGGTTCTCCAGGTGACGTCCAAACTTTGGACACTATGGAAGAAGAAGGTACAAAACGCTACATGCATCATTATAGTGATACTCCTGCTACATACGGCGAAACTGGCCCATTACGTGGTCCAGGTAATCGCGCTATTGGTCATGGGGCTTTGGCAGAACGCGCTCTCGAACCTGTGTTACCAAGTGCTGAAGATTTTCCATATGCTATGCGTGTGGTTTCTGAAGTTTTGGGAAGTAATGGAAGTAGTTCTATGGCTTCAACTTGTGGATCGACCTTGGCTCTCATGGACGCTGGTGTGCCAATCAAAAAACCAGTTGCCGGTATTGCGATGGGTCTAGCTAGTGATGAACAAGGACGCTGGAAAGTTTTGACTGATTTACAAGATGTAGAAGACGGTCCAGGTGGTATGGATTTCAAAATTGCCGGAACTGCGGATGGTATTACTGCTATCCAGATGGATACAAAAACCCTTGGTCTTACTTGGGAAATCGTTGAAAAAACATTGAAACAATCAAAAGAAGCACGAACTGCTATCCTTGCTCAAATGGCAACGGCAATTGCGGCACCTCGCGCTGAATTATCAAAACACGCACCTCGTATTGAAACTATCATGATTAATCCGGAAAAAATCCGTGATGTGATTGGTCCAGGTGGAAAAGTGATTAACAAAATTATTGATGAAACAGGTGTGCAGATTGATATCGAACAAGATGGTCGTGTGATGATTACTTCAAACGATGCAGAAGGTATGAAACGCGCGATTGAAATCGTGAAACAGCTTACTCATGAAGTAGAAGCTGGTGAAGAATACGAAGGTGCTGTTGTTCGCCTTGAAGACTTCGGTGCATTTGTCAATATCCTCCCAGGAAAAGAC
>CAZXEV010000073.1:0-3125 GCA_964639735.1 uncultured Gammaproteobacteria bacterium | reverse complement strand
GTGGTTTAGCCGGTCCAATTATATGCCATTATACTAAAATCAACCAAAGTAATCACTCCATCATTATTTAGATCAATTTTTTTAGGAATATTTGTTTTTTTATACCAATAGGCCATGATAGAAAAATCTGTTAGGTTTACATGATTATCACAATTTAAATCCCCTTTTAATAAAGAACAAATTATTTCATCTTTTAGTATATTTTTATCTCCAACAGAAAATGATACAGCGTTGGAATACAGACTAGTTTGATTGTTCAAAGTAGTTTTTGATTTAGTCTGATATTTACCAAATCTAAGAATAAATAATATGAATAAACACCCATTGTATTTGAAATAACCTTATATAGATATTCCTGGTCTGAAAAAACAGAAATAATAACTTCTTTGCCAGGGATACTTTGCCCAAAAATGATCAAACTATTTCCTTTTTTAACTTCAATTTTATCAACATCAATAGTTGGAGACAAGAAAATATTTCCAATATTAACTATTGTTCCAGAAGTTATAAATATTGGAAATGAGAAAAAAGATGATTTTCTATTGTTGCTATCTTCACTATAAACAGAAAACGTATAGACATTGGTAGAAAGTCCTAAAATAGAGACAGAGAAGTGTGATGATTGGTCAGCTACTGTGGTGGCAACAATTTGTCCATCTTTTAAAATATAAACTCGGGAAAGTGGATAGGCCATCCCCGAAAAATTAATTACAGTTGGTAAATTTACTAAACTTCCGCTTTTATTATTCACGGGGTTACCAGTGCTAGTCCTCACTTCGGCAGAAATTGAAACACTTGAATCAACAACAATATCAAGAGCTGAAGCAAACTGTGGCGCAAAAATATAAGCCACCAATAAAAGATAAAATATGTTTTTAAAAATATAGATTCTAACCATGACTAACATCTAGAGGTGTTTCAACAACGGGATGAGCTTTTTTGATTATATAATTATTGTATTTTACTATTAATTTCTTCCCAATAAAGAAAATTAATATAATTAATACTGCTAAACAAATAAGTAATTGCCATGGGAATACAAAGAAAAATAACGTTTTTTTGGCTTGTTGCTCTTGCAAACCATAAGTGAGATCTAAATTCGCCGAGTATAGACCAACCGCAAAATTTTTCCATTGGTAAACTGCCCGATGAAAGAACTGCTTAACAAATCCTGTTGCTACTACTGTATCTTTTGGTTCAACATATTTTACCCAATCAACAGTAAATTTACGAGTACTGGCTGGCAAAATATTTCCATTGACTGGATTGGCATCAAGTTTTTTCACAGGTATGAAACCAAAACTGCGAAGTTTTATAAAACCCGCTGGTTTGACCCGATCACCTCCATCATGTCTGAATCGATATGTAAATGAAACAGGAAGACTGTTGTACCAAAATTTATTATCTTTAGTTAAAAAATCAAGTAGCCCACCACCTTCTTTAACTTCCCCACTGACAGAAAGCAAAACTAGTAACCCAGTCTTGGCACTAACTGCAAGCTGTTTTCCGTCGGCACTATTTTCTGGTGATGTTCCCCAAAAGATAACTCCGAAATGTCCACCGGGTTCTGCATTTTCTGGAATGCTTATTGTAAAACTAACTGTCTTTTGTTCTCCAGGTAAAAGAGTTACTGAACTTTCAGTTTTCATCCATGTCCCAATATCATCAACAGGTTCAACAAAAGCAGCACTTCCCGTCTCTCCTTGAGCTTCAAAGTTAGCAAAAGAAGAATAATAGGTAACACTTACATTCTCTTCATTTATAATTATAATATCCTTTGACAAATTTTGACCGGGATCACCTTTTATTTCGTAACGAACTGGAGTAATCGTCATCGCAAAAATCGGACTAGCATAACCAAGCATTATTAGTGCAAAAACTGAGATAAAATACAAGGATATTTTTTTTGCGGTCATAGATATAATAATAAAAATTAAAAATTAAAAACTAGCTGTTGCAACAAAGGTCAAAGTATCAGTGTAATCAGTGTGGGCAGGAGTTGAACCTGAAATTGCAGCATTGACTACTATCTCAGCATGTCCAGATGAAACAGGGGCAGTGGAAGTTAATATATCCGCAACTGTTGTCGTAAGTCCTACGACAGCATTTGTGTCTGAAGCAAGAGCACAAGTTGTATTATATGCTGTTGCTCTGGTAAATTCTACAAGTCCAGCCGAAGCGACACATAAACCATAGTTGGCAGTTCCAGCGGCCATTGTGGCTGTCGCACTTGGAATCTTATCAGCTGGAGTGGAGGTTGAAGCAAGTCCGTTGGCGCCATTAGCATTCTTAACTGTCACATTCATTCCACCGGAAGCATTTGTTCCACCTTCAGCTACAATCATATTTATAGTTGAACCATCAGAATGGGTGACTGTCGCAGCAGAGAGTGTCCCGAGAGGAACTGTATATGGAGTAGCATTTTCTGTGGCACTACTAGTTGCAGCGTCTAAGTCAAAAAATAAAGTTTGGTTGACTGAAGCTGTAACTGTGACTTGGTCATCATCAATAATGTCTACCATTATGGTCCCTGAGTCACCAAAAGCTCCACCAATAGTAATTGAATCGTCGTCGTCCAATGCCCCGTTGGTAATAGTACTAGCTGAACCAGTACCACCAGTTGTCGCAGCAGTACCCATTTCTATTCTCATACAATATCCAGCCGTAAGAGTAGCATCGGTATCAGGACTTAGAGTAATGACATTGCCAGCTATTCCAACCCCCCATTGTGTACCAGAAGGAGTAAGAGCAACTGTCTCGTCGGTATAACTAGCACTTGAACATGTACCACTATTACCAAGACCAATGTCAAAGTTAACGGCAGCCACGGCAGCCACAGTAAAATCAGAAGAAAAGGTTAGAGTAATTGTATCAGCTCCGCCTGTTTGAATACCGGTTGGAGAAACGAACTGGACGATAACAGAATCAGAGGCAGTGCTTTCTTTTAGACGACCAAAGGTTGCTTTAGCAGATGAGATAGAAGCAGCCGTAGCGACATAAGGATTTAAAATTCCTGATGTCATCACTATGAGCGCTATCCTTACGACCGAACTTACAAACTTTTTTATCATATATGACAATAAAAATTACTATTAAAAATAATAAACCAGAAAACGACTATTGTA
>CAZXEV010000072.1:0-3159 GCA_964639735.1 uncultured Gammaproteobacteria bacterium | reverse complement strand
CATCCGATTGATTTTCACCCTCTATTGTTTTTGTGTTATCCCACTCGTTTCCACAATCTAGGCATGAATAGATTGTTAATTGGAGATTATACGTGTTTATGGATTTGCACTGAGGGCACGGTCTTTCTTCTTCAGACATATAGTTTTATTTTAAGTATTACAAATATCATTATACAGACATAATATCAAAAACACAATTTAAATCAAACAAAAAACATCTCGACCAAACCGAGATGTTTTTTGAATTTATTTTGTATTAGCTGTTGTGGTTGCCTCAGAGGTTGTTTGTTCGGTTGGTAAGGCTTCGTCGTAGTTTCTCCAGTTGCCCATCATTCCATATCCATATCCGTTGTTAGGATTACCCCAGCGCATCATACCGCTACCAGTTTGGTATCCATAATAATCCTGACCATAATATGGATGAAAATATGCCTTTAGAGCACCGAGTTTGAAGCCGGCACAAAAGACCATAACTAATACTACGAAACCAATCGCCCAACAAAGCAAGCGCTTGTGACCACAGTCACTACAACATCCTTTGGTGGAAACAATTTTTTTATCCTCCATATATTTTGATTAAGTAAATTAATTTATTGTAAGTATATTATACACCATTTTAATTTGTGATTCAATTTGGTAGTTGTATTTAACGAATATTTTTGTTAAAGTGAATAAGAATTACTATAAAATGAATAAATTAATTTTAAAAGACACAGAAATATATTATAGTCATCGTCGGTCTAGTCGCGCTCGTCGAATACGTTTGGCTATTTCATTTGGTGGAAAAATTAGTTTGTCTACACCATTAAATTTTTCAGATTTAAAAATTAATGATTTTCTTTTTCAACATGCAGATTGGATTTTGAATAAAATTGCTCATTTTAAAGAAAAAGAAAAGAAAAGTATTTTTCCGACTGGGCATAAAGATTATATATTAAATAAAAGCAGGGCGTTGCGGTTGGTGCGTGAAAAAATAGAAAAGTTGAATTGTGTTTATAATTTCAGGTATAATAAAGTAATGGTAAAAAATACAAGCAGTCGTTGGGGTAGCTGCTCCAAAAACGGAAATTTAAATTTCAACTATAAATTGGTGTATTTGCCAGATGAGCTGGCTACTTATGTGGTCGCTCATGAATTGTCTCATTTACAAGAGATGAACCATGGCAAAAAGTTTTGGCAGTTGGTATCCATGACAATACCAAACTGGAGAATTTTAAGAAAACAGTTAAAAAATATATATTGATATGAAAAAAAATATAATAATTGTACTACTGGTTTTGTTGATTCCGTTTTTGTCCGGCTGTGCTGTTAAAAATGAAGGGCAAATAAGTGATTTAAACGAGTTGACCAAAAAAGAAGATGAGCGAACTATTGAACAAGTGTTGTTTACAACGAGTACAGAGAGTAGTAAACTGGTAAAACCAGAAGAAAGTAAAAAAGTAATTAATAATTTAAATACAAACAAATCTATGGATCAATTTGATGTTAACAAACAATATTTTGCCTTAGTTAACACCACGCTTGGTGATTTCACAATTAAATTCAACAAAGGTCAAACACCTAAAACCGTTGAAAATTTTGTAACTTTGGCAAAAAAAGGCTTTTACGACAAGACTGTTTTTCATCGCGTAATAAAGGGCTTTATGATCCAAGGTGGAGATCCAGTGGGAAATGGTACTGGTGGGCCAGGTTATAAATTTGCAGACGAATCGTTTGATGGTGAATATGTTCGCGGGGCAGTTGCTATGGCAAACTCTGGCCCAAATACAAACGGCAGTCAATTTTTTGTAATGCATGCTGATTATCCACTTCCAAAAAATTATACAATTTTTGGAAATGTAATTAGCGGTATTGAAACTGTAGATAAGATTGCCGAGAGTGAAGTTAAAGCTAGTATTTTTGGAGAAAATTCTGTACCAGTGAATCCAACAATAATAACCTCGATTGAGATAACAGAAAAATAATTTTTGTATGAGTAGTCCGTTGATTAGTATATTGTTACCAACTTATAATCGCGGATATATTTTAAGTAGAGCAATAGAGTCTGTTTTAAAACAGACTTTTTTGTATTGGGAATTAATTATTATTGACGATGGTTCTGTTGATGATACTGAAAAAGTCGTTGAAAAATATATTATCGATCGGAGAATTAAATATCTCAAGATTGTGCATGGCGGTCAGATGAGAGCATTGAATTTTGGGTTTACAAATTCAAAATCAGATTCAAAATCAGATCTTGTTGCTTTTTTGGATTCAGATGATTGGTATGATGATATGCACTTACAAAAAGGTCTAAAATATTTTGAGAACAACCCAAAGGTTGATTTTATTTCGACAAAGCTAATAGTTATCGGTGATCAGTATGTCGTCGACATGAGAGATGTAACAAAAAAAATTCACGTGCAAGATTGCAATCCACAAGGAACATTTTTGATCAGACGCGAAGTGATATCTAGTCTTGGTGGTTTTCCAAATGACGATTATGGAGCGGACTATATTTTATATAATCTGGCTAAAACAAAAGGTTTTATAGTAAAAAATACTTTTGACAAGACCTATTATTTTGACAGAACTGGTTCAGACTCAATTACGAAAAATAGAATGAATGAACTTATAGAATAGAATCTTAAAAATTTTATTCCTCAACGTCGGGTTTTTCTATCAAGAGAGACTCGATTTTTTTATATCCACCAACAATTTTTATTACATCTTTGTCAATCTTAATAAATTCTTTGTTGGCAGCATTGTAACTGTTTACTGTTGTAGTCAAATTATTTCCCAGTTTTTTTAAATATTCATCATAGGCCAAAAGATGTCTACCCAATTCTTCTACCCGCTGGCGAATTTCTTTAGCCGATTCCTCTATTTGTAAAGCACGAAGACCTTGTAGCACTGTTTGAAGATATGCCAGGAAAGATGTTGGCGAAACTATTATTACATGTTTTTCTTTAAAAGCGTATTCTATTAAATCGTGTGTGTTTGTTTTGAGTGATCCTACTTGATTAATAAGTAAGTCGTAATAAATTCCTTCAGAAGGAATGAACATGAATGCAAAATCCATCGTTCCTTCTTTTGGTTTGATATATTTACTAGTTTCGTTGATACGATTTTTTAAATCATTTTTAAATATTGTTTCTAGTTCAATTTTTCTTTGCGGGT
>CAZXEV010000071.1:0-3212 GCA_964639735.1 uncultured Gammaproteobacteria bacterium | reverse complement strand
GAATCTGTTTTTATACCGCTTGTTGTTGTGTTATTAGATAATTCGGAGATCATATCTTGAAGTTTTTTACTATCATTCATTATGGAATCATATTTTGCTTGTAGTTTTGCTATTTCGGGATCAATATTTGTTGCAATAGTGTTATCAATTTCTGATATTTCGGCATAATTTCCACGGCTTTCAAGACAAGTTCTAGCTGAAATAAATTGATTTTTCATACCAGTCAGTAGACTAATTCCTTGTTTGTATTGGTTAGAATACCTAGGTATTTCATCTATACTTGCATTAATCGAGGATCTAAGTTCGGCGGTGGAATTTTGTAATGCTTGTTCTGAATTTATCTCTGTTATAACTTCTTGAGTATAAGATCTACCATCACTACCAGATCCACCACTACTTAATGAACCCAAACCACCAGATATAAGGGTGCTAATCATTTTTGTTATTAAAGCATTTATAACGGCGTTTATATCGTCAGCTAATTCAAGTTCAACGGCAGGAACATTCAAGCTTGTTTGTAATTGACCTGCAATAACTGATCCTGGAGTTTGTGTCTCACAGGTTTGATATGTTTGAGTTCCATCTTTGTTATTTTTTGTTTTTACAGAAGGATCGTTACCTACTATTGATTCTGCTTCCATGACTTGATCCAGATTTTCTGGGTCTACTGTGCCACCAGGTATATCCTTACAACTTTGCCAAGACATGAAACCTTGACCAAGTTGAAGGTCTGCGTGAATAACGTTTTGTCTTGCATTTATCCTTGCATTAAGATCTCCTTGAGCAGAAAGAAAAGCTCCATAAGGATTATTTTGTGGTTCGGTGGTAATAGATATGAAAGCCGGCCAACCACCTTGGTTGAAATCCCCTTTTAGAAAACCATTCATAGATCCTTTTGATGAATTAACTACTTTTCCATTTATGGTAATATCAGGACCATTTTTTTGCGCTTCATATATTTTGCTAAATGTACAAGTGTATCTTTTTGTACTAAGTGTTGTTTGATTCAATGCCAAACCCAACCTAATATCTATGGCAAAAGGTGAACACAAAGAAGATAGTGGACCGTTCCCCGCAAGGAATGCCCCACTCACTTGATCGGCAACATCAAGAAAGAATGCTCCTGGATTTTGTAAGAATGAAGGACTTCCTTGGAATCCTGTATTGATCCAATTGATAACACTAACGGTAAGTTGGTGTAAAATTTGTTTAGCCAAAATTGTAGCCAATTTATCAAGAACGAAGTCTTTGAGGTGCGTCATTATGTGATTTATGTAGTTGTTTATACCAGTTGGACTTGTATCTGCGACAACAACTACAGTATCTCCAGCTCCAAATACGGCATAGCTTTTTTGTGGAATCAAAACAAGCAATGTTCCGATAATTAGAGTATATACAATTATTTTTTTAATTAAATTAAACATTGTTGTATAAAATTATGGACTCTGGAGAATTGATCCTGATGCAGGGAGAACAAAAGTAATGCCTTGTTGGGTAAAAATATTTTGCATTCCAGCTATTGCATTTGCTATTGCTTGGAGACTTTTTACTTCCATACCTATCGCAGCTAGGCCGGTCAAAGGATCTTTATCTGAATTTCTAAGAGACTGAGCGTTGAATGTTTGAACTGAAAGGCCGTTTATAAGATCTAAATGATATTGTGCCAAGATTTGTGGTACAGGAGTTGAAAGTAGTTTACTGTCTGCCTTTTTATATCCAGCTATAACCTTATCTATTTCTTTTAGTAAATTCATATCTCCACTATCAAAAGCGATCATAGCTATTTCAGCTTCGTTTTTAACAGGCATAGAATCTTTTAGTATGAGCATCAAATTTTCTGCGTATTTTTTTATATCATCCACACTTGATCCAGATGATATTTTGATGTTTTTTGCTGTGTATGAACTAGGACCTTTTATACTAGATACACCATCGTTTATAACTTGATTTGCCACTGCATTAACGGCTTCAGTGTCTGTTGTTAGGCCTGATTGGCGGAGTTGTACATATTTTGTGAAGAAATTTCTTCCAAGTAATTCGGTTGGATTCAGAGATTCTTCTTTTACTTTTGTTTTATCTATAGTATTTGGAGAATCGATTTTTACATTGTCTTTTTGGTCCAAAAAAGCCTTTTGCCATTCAGTTCCGGTTTCTATAGGTTTTTCATTTGAAATTATTTGAGGTTTTATCGAGGTGTTTTGGTATACAACCTTATTTTTTGTTGATGGTAGGCCGTTAACAAAGAATGAAACACCTAGTACCAAAAATAGACAAATAACAAATATAAAAAAGGTTTGTTTGTGTGGGTAGTTTCCTGCCATACTAGGACAAATTATAGCAAATAACTACAAGGTTTTTATTAAATTCTGTGGACAGTAATAAATGTAAATAATCTTTTACTTTTTTGCTATATCAAACCATTGAGATACCGTTATTTCTTCGGCTCTAATTTTCGGATTTAATCCAAGTTTTGACCAAATGCTCTCTAAATCATTTTTATTTATCTTTTCTTCCAAGTTTCTTATTAGATATTTCCTTTTATGGGCAAAACCAGCTTTAATAATTTCAAAAAAATTAGTTATATCAACATTTTTCTCGATAAATTGATTATTTGAGATATTTTCTATCATTAATATTGCAGAATCGACATTTGGCGGAGGTGAAAAAGCTCCACGTGGTACTTTGGCTACAATACTAGGATTACCAAATGCTTTTACGGATACTGATAGCACACTTTCTTTTCCATCTCGAGCAACTACCCTCTCAGCAACCTCTTTTTGTACCAAAAGCACCATTTTTGTTGGTCTAGGGCCTTTTTCTAGGAATTTTTCTAGTATTGCACCGGTTATGTAGTAAGGAATATTGGCAATTATTGAATAGGGTTCATTCGGAATATGGCTATTTTCTTGATTTTCAGTATCTTTTTCTTTTGTTTCTAAAATATCAGCATATACTAGCTTTAGTTTGCTGTCGTTTATTTCTTTACTAAATTTTTGATTTAGCAAATCTATAGCCCTAGCGTCTTTTTCAATAGCAATAACATTTGCCCCCGATTGGAGTAAAGCCTCGGTTAAAATCCCTGTTCCAGGACCAATTTCTAGGATTTTTTCACCATTTTTGATATTTCCAGCCTCGATTATTTGGCTCAAAACATGTTTAGAATTGAGAAAATGTTGACCAAGTGATTTTTTTGCCCAAAGTTGCATATAATT
>CAZXEV010000070.1:0-3318 GCA_964639735.1 uncultured Gammaproteobacteria bacterium | reverse complement strand
ATACTTCTACCACTACAGTTGAACATATAGCAACTACTACGGATGAGGTGGTAGTAGTTTCATCGACACCAACCTCAACTCCTGTTATTGAAACAACCGCCTCAACCACTTCCACGATGGAAATTAATTCGTCTACACCTGAAACTCTGACACCGACTTCTACCACATCAACAATTGATATCACGACCACCATAATAACTACTTCAACGCCGGTTGATACCACCACTTCAACCGTTCCAGAAACGATCGCCACCTCGACCACGTCCACCCCAGCTCCAGACCCAACACCATTACCTCCCGCACCAGACGTAGTGATAAATGAAATCGCATGGGCCGGAACTTCTGCACCGACCGATCAAGACGAATATATTGAGCTTTACAACAACACCAATCAAGATATAGTTTTATTTTCTTCTACCAACACATCCAAGTGGTGGAAGCTGATGATTGGAGACAGAGAGGTTAGTGTGAGTAAAATAATCAATCGCGTAATACCAAAAAATGGTTATTATCTATTTGAACGTACTGACGATCGTACGGTCAATGAAATCCCCGCGGATATAATATATTCCGGCACTATGAAAAACAGTGGTGAGAGACTGCGTTTGCTGGACGGAAATAATCAGATTGTGGATGAGGTGGACTGTAGTAGTACCTGGTTTGCAGGTTCGGCTGTTACGTATTCATCGATGGAAAAAATAAATTCGCGTCTGCCTGGTAATGATTTACAAAATTGGCAGACAAATCAAGGGCCTAGGTTGGATGGAAAAGTAGATGGTGGTGGCGACGATATTCCACTCAATGGTTCACCAAAGCAATCCAATTTTGGTTCAATTGTTCTAAAGAGTCGCCAAATAGAAACAGATCGTTCATTGAAGAAAAGCAATTATCCTTATATTTTGACTTATTATGAAATTCCAGTCGGAAAAACTTTGAATATCGATCCTGGTGTGGTAATAAAAACTTATTACCAAGATTCAAAGATTGAAGTAAGAGGTAATTTAAATATAAATGGCGCTAGCGATAATAAAGTCGTGTTAACTTCCGGTCGAGATGAAAATTTTGCGTCTGAAAACTATAAAAATATTATTGGTTCTAGAACTGGCGCACCACAAACCAAAGATTGGCAAGGGTTGCTGTTGTATGCAGGTTCAACTGCCAATTTGTTTGGTCTGGATTTTCGTTATGCTGGTAAAGCCTTCAGAGCACCTGGCGCAAATATGTATGATTCACTAGTTTCTCAAGCAATAAGATCGGATGGGGCGGTGTTAAATATAAATAACTCAATTTTTACTGATGTTGGCGATGTAAATATTTACACAAACAAAACAAATTCAATAATTAAAAACACGAACTTTAAAAATGGACAATTGGCGATTGAAAATTATGACGGTAGTTTGGAATTGGAAAATATTGGTTTAGAAAATTTTACCAATATTAACGGTCCAGTTTATGTAAAAAATATTTGGCCAAAAATGTTGCAAATAAATTTTACCAATAACACGACCAATAATGTGACTGTAGATCAAGCTGTTTTCGCTTCAAACTCTACTGTAAATAAAGAAATACCAATGACGTGGCAAAATATTACGATCGAACCAAATGTTACTGTAGATATTTCTGCAGGAACGAATATAAAGATGCCAGAGTATTCAAATATTTTGGTAAAAGGAACTCTGAACTTAAATGGCACCGAAGATGATAATATAAATATTACTCCAGTTCAACCACTCTTAAATAATTATTGGGGAAGAATAATTATTGAAGGTGGCAAAGGTAACTTTAAAAATTCAAATATCTCTGGCGGTCGTGGTTCGATTGGTAATGATGGGTACCAAGGGATGGTAACTGTAAAAAACGGTGAATTAGATATGCAAAATTCTCAGTTGCTCGACAGTAGGGCACCAGGTAATACTTTAGAAATAGATAATTCATCAGTTGGAATAAATAATAGCGCGATTGGTTATATTGGATCAAAACCAAGCTTTGATCATACTGATGGTATTAAAATATATAGCGGTGACTTAATGTTGAACAATACTAATTTAATGAATTTGGATACCGGTATTTTATCCGGCTTAGCTGATCCATTGCCAGGCCTATTATTCAACAATATGGATTCGAGAAATTTTATGAATGTAAAAACTCTCTGGGATCCACCGATTTGGTTTTCTGGATTTGGAAGTAGTGTGACTTCAACACCTTAAAACAAAAAACCCACCAATCGGTGGGTTTTTAAATATTTTTATTTTTTATGCTTCAACACTTACGTATTGTGCAGATTTTAGAGATCCATCAAAACGGCGACGTTTGTGACTGGAAAATTTTACTTTACCAGCAACCTGTGCAAACAAGGTATCATCTCCACCGCGTAAAACATTTTTACCAGCATTGATTTTTGTACCGCGTTGTTTCACGATAATCATTCCAGCTTTGATAACTTCTCCGTCATGCTTCTTTACTCCTAGGCGTTTTGCGACGGAATCTCGGCCTAGGTGGGTAGAGCCACCCGCTTTCTTATGTGACATAATTGATTATTTAATGGTATAAAGTGGGTTTATTGTATTCTAATTTGGCTAACTTGTCAAGGGTCGCTGGACATGCTAAAATATCGATACTTATGTTTAGTTATCCCAAAGTCTATTGGAAGGATCGTTGGGTCTGGTTGCCAGCCCTATTTTTGCTGTTTTTTCAGCTATTTATGTGGGTTTATGCCGCCCTGTATGTCCGTCCGACGGCCGACCAGATTTTCTTGCACTACAACGTAGTTTTCGGGGTTGACCTGATTGGTGCCTGGTGGAAGATTTTGGCGGTGCCATTTGGTGGCTTTGTAATCTTTTTGTTGAATTTTTCCTTGTCTTGGTATTGTTACAGTGACGACAAGATATTGGCCAGGTTCTTGACTTTTGTGGCCACATTGTTGAATCTGTTCTTGGCCACAGCATTTTACTTGGTAGTTGGGCTAAATATTTGATATGGCACGTACCGAAAGTACAATCGACCGAATGTTCTTGCTTTATGTTAGCGTTTTGTTTGTTTTTGGATTGGCGGCTTTAACTTCGGCCAGCGGCCCGTTGGCTTATGGAAAATTTGGCGATTCTTTTTTCTTTGTAAAACGTCAAATTCTATATGGACTATTACCAGGCTTATTGCTTGGTTATTTTTTTCTAAAATTAAATTATGAAAAGTGGCGTAAATTGAGCTGGGTGCCATATTTTGGAGTGGTAGTGTTGTTAGTTTTGGTGTTAATACCTGGTATCGGCTTGATAATAAATGGTGCGCGTAGTTGGATAAATATTTTTGGTTTTAATTTTCAAC
>CAZXEV010000069.1:0-3333 GCA_964639735.1 uncultured Gammaproteobacteria bacterium | reverse complement strand
TGTTACCTCTGATGATCAAGTTATGCTTTGACACTCATATATTGTTGATACATTGTACGAACGCGCTAAAAAGCTTGGTGGTGATGTGGTGATTGAAAGTTTACGGGCAGTGGCAGAAGTCCGGCGCATTAAAGCATTGGGTGGTGTTGTGATTGGTGTTGAAAATTTTAAATGGATTGCTATTTTGTTTTTGATAATTATTGGTGTTATTTTATCAGCAGGGCAAACAGTCTATGGAATGATGGAGAGAATAACCAAGACTATCATTATGATCGGAGTGCCTTTTATATTTTTATTGGCTGTATTATTATCGACTAAAACAGATTGGGTTTTGCTGGTTCAAGGCATGATTGGCAGGGGAGATGGCTACAATTTTCTTCCAGAAGGAATTATTTTAGCAACCTTTTTGGCAGCATTTGCTTATAGTGGTGCGGGTGGAAATTTAAATTTGACTCAATCTATCTATGTCAAAGAAAAGGGGTATGGAATGGGGAAATATAGTCAAAAAATTTCTGGACTTTTTGCTACCAAAAAAGGCGATGAACAAATCAAACTGGCTGGAGAAGATTTTGAATTAACAACAGAAAATATTTCTCGATTTAAACAGTGGTGGAAAAAAATCAGTCTCGAACATCTGTTTGTTTTTTGGTTTGTTGGTGGCTTATCCATGATGTTGTTGATGATACTTGCTTATACTACTACACATGGTCTTGGTGATAATGCCGAGGGAATCCAGTTTGTTATTAATGAAGGTAGCGCAATTGGGGCACAGCTTATGCCGGTTATAGGAACACTATTTCTGGTGGTGGTATCTGTTGTGTTGTTTCAGACTCAATTGGGAGTGATGGACTCTACTTCGCGTATTATGGCAGAAAATATTGCGATTGCCAGATTGGAAGTTAAAGGTAGTGGCAAAATAGATCTTTCAAAGCTATATTCTTTATTTGTTTGGGCACAAATTTCTTTTGGCGTTACATTGTTTTTGTTCAATATTTATGAACCAAAATCGTTGATAATTTTAGGTGCGGTAATTAACGCGGTAGCAATGTTTGTTCATGTTGGCTTCGTTTCTTATCTAAACCACAAAGTGTTACCAAAAGTATTTCGTCCACTTTTATGGCGAAAGATAGTAATGGCTGGTATATTTTTATTTTTTGGATTTTTTAGCACCATCGTAATTTTAGATAAAATATGAATAAAAATTTTTTCTTAGCCATTATTAATATACTTACGCTCTGTATTATAATTGGAGTGATTAGTGTTTTTCTTATTAATGATGGTTACTGGATAGGTCCTGTTTTAATTTTATTATCACTACTTTGTATAATTTCCTTATTGCCATTTAAAATAAAATTAAAATCAACTTTACCTGACATATATTTCGGCTTGATAGACAATGGGATTTTAGCAATAATGGCAATCTTTGGTGGGCATTTTGGTGGAGTAACAGGTGCTATTCTTGGTGGTGTTGTTGGTAATGCCATAACAGATGGAATTGCTGGGATTTTTGAGGGTTATTCGGCTGAAAAGTTAAGGCTTCAGCTTGTGACTGAAGAAAGAACGATGCTCAAGTCAGCTGTTGGTAAAATGGCAGGCTGTCTTTTGGGTGCGGGTATTGTTTTGTCTATTGCCAGTATTTTCAAATTTTAACAAGCTAGTTCGAACATCTTTCGCAACTCCAAACCAAGACAGACGAAGCAATATTTAGTGCTTCGTCTTTTCTTTTATCTACGATCAAAATAATCATTTTGAATTATTGACTTTGTTAATCGAGCACTATATAATATTGTTAACCATAGTTAACAATATTAGTATGTTCAGTGTTAGCCAAGAAGATTATCTGCGTAAAATTTATTCGATTGCAGAAAAAAGTTGTAATAAACAAGTGCGCTCAGTAGAAATCGCTGAGAGTCTTGGTGTTTCGCGTCCGGCCACATCTAAAATGTTGCAAAAATTACACTCTCAAAAATTATTATTTCTCCAGCCTTATTCTACAGCTAAACTTACTTCTAAAGGTTTTAAAATTGCACAGCAAATAGTGCTAAAGCATCGTTTGGTAGAAGTGCTTTTAGCTAAGATTCTCCAGGTACCAATTCACAATGTTTGTAAAGAAGCCCACGTGCTAGAACATGCATTTTCAGATATGACCATACGCAGATTGGCCAAAATTTTAAAATATCCTAAACATTGTCCGTGTGGGTTTGTTATTCCTTATCGCAAATAATTTATGAATACCTTGGATAAATTTAAAGCAGGGGATAGAGTGCAAGTGCAAAAAATAATTTGTAACGAGAAAGTTTGCCGACGGTTGGGTGAATTAGGACTTTATCTAAGCGCGGAAATTGAAGTTATAAAAAACGATAACTTTGGCCCAATGGTTTTGAAAATATTTGATTCCCAAATCGCTTTAGGACGTATTGAAGCACAAAAAATATATGGCATTAAAATCTAATTTCGTAATAGGTCTTATCGGTAATCCAAACGTTGGTAAATCAACTTTGTTTAATAATCTTACTGGCGCTCGTCAGCAAGTAGGCAACTGGCCCGGTAAAACTGTGGAAAAAAAAGTAGGTGTTTTGTGGTGGCAGGGGCAAAAAATAAAGGTAGTAGATTTGCCTGGTACCTACAGCCTTACGGCTTTTACTGAAGAAGAAACAGTGGTTTCTGATTTTATTAATATCGACAAACCGGATGCTATTATACAAATTTTAGATGCGCAAAATTTAGCGCGTAATCTTTTTTTAACCTTACAACTTGTAGATTTAAGAGTTCCGCTCATACTCGCAATTAATATGCTCGATTTGGCGAAGAAAGACGGTGTATGTTTGGATATAACTAAATTGTCTGAAGAATTAAACTTGCCGGTAGTTGCAATAAATGCGCGTAAAAAAAATGAGTTGTCTGGTTTTTTAAGCGAAACAATAGGTTATCTCCAACTTAAATCTGCCGAAGAACAGACAAAAGATATCAACAAATATGTAGCACATAATACTGGTAACACTACAAATGTTGCTCATCGCTATGGATTGATCAAAATATTAGAAAAACAAATAGTCAAAAGAGATCAGAAGACAGTCAATCAACGTTGGAGTCGACGCTTGGATAATTTAGTGATGCATAAATATCTTGGAATTCCATTTCTTCTTGCAACCACTTGGCTCATTTTTCAAATCACTTTCAAATTTTCAGCGCCACTAACTAGATGGATAGAGATATTTTTCTCTTTTATTTCCACTCAATTGGCGACACTGTTGTACAATTTGGGAATGTCATCATGGTTCATTTCTTTAATAACTAAAGGGGTTGTTGGTGGTGTGGGTAGTGTTTTATTAT
>CAZXEV010000068.1:0-3339 GCA_964639735.1 uncultured Gammaproteobacteria bacterium | reverse complement strand
TGGTGGATGATGGTGTCGATTGCAATAGCAGTCTTACCAGTTTGACGATCGCCGATGATAAGTTCACGTTGACCACGACCAACTGGGATCATAGCGTCGATAGCTTTGATACCTGTTTGCAATGGTTGAGAAATACCTTGACGACTCATTACACCCGGAGCAATTTTTTCAATAGGATAAAATTGTTTGGCTTTGGTATCAACCCCACCGTCAACAAATTGACCTAGTGGATTTACTACACGGCCGATCATCTGTTCACCAACTGGTACAGACAAAATACGACCAGTGCGTTTGACAGTGTCGCCTTCTTTGATATGTCTAAATTCACCAAGTAATACCGCACCAACAGTTTCTTCTTCAAGGTTTAGAGCTACACCAAAGGTGCCGCCAGGAAATTCCAACATTTCGTTGGCCTGACATTTGCTCAAACCAGAAAGTCTGGCGATACCGTCACCTACTTCGAGTACACTTCCTACTTCTTCTACTTCAACTTGTTTTTCAAAAGAAGAAATATTTTTTTTCAGTTCTTCGACAATGGAATTTATAGACATAGGATTAGATTATTGATTCTTTTAGTTTTAATAATTGAGTTTTGAGACTGGCATCTAGAATTCTATCTTCGGTTTTTATTTTGATACCGCCCAAAATGCTTGGATCTACTTTGATGGTGGCTTCAACCTTGTCACCAAAACTTTGTTTAATTTTGTTGATTGTCTTTTCATCCAGATCTCCTACCGTCGTTATTTCGATTTCATTGATTCCTTCAACTTTTTTGGCATAACGGACAAATTCTGTGATGATTGTGTCGGCCTGTTTCAATTTTTGGTCATGGGCCAACAATTTTACAAATTGTTTTAGAGCTTCGTCTAAATCTTTTCCAGACAAACCTTTGATAGTTTGATGGAGAGCGATGGCGTATTGTTTCGGTGTATTTTTAGCCATACAATCTATTTAATTTTTTGCAAGATGTCTTCGATGAATTTCTTGTCTTTGGAGGAATCAAATTTTTCACCAATAATTTTTTCCAAAGCCATGACGATAAAACCAGCGGTTTCAGTTTTGAGTTCCACTGTCATTGTTTCTTTTTCAGCTTTGATACTTTTGCGTGCTTGTAAAACCAATTGTTCGATTTCTTTGCGAGCGATCACTTTGGCTTCTTCGGTAGCAGCGGCTGCAGCCACAGTAGTTTTTTCCATGATTTTATTGGCATCTACTTTGGCCAAATCAATTCTGTTTTGGTATTCTTTTTCACTCTTGGCCAAATTTTCTTGAATTTTTTTGGCGTTGTCGATACTTTCATCAATCATTTTTTGACGTTCAGCCATTTTCTTGGTGAGTGGTTTCAAAATTAAAAACCAAACGATCGCACCAACCAAGGCAAAGTTGATAAGTTGGGCCACAAATAATGTGCCATTGATACCTAAATCTGCCAATGGGCCAGCGGAGGCACTACCTTCTTCAGTAGTATGTGTTGCTTCTTCGCTAGCAGCTTCACTAGCGTTAGCAATGTCGATAAAGTTCATCATAATCATTTTTTAGAAAATATTCAAAGCAGTTTGGCCAAACAAGTTGACCAAACCAATTGAACTATTTCAATGTAAATACTACTACCAAAGCGTAGATAGCAATAGCTTCAGCGAAAGCTGCACCAAGTAACATTGGCACAAATGATTTTCCAGCTGATTCTGGGTTGCGTCCAATAGCTTCCATAGCACTAGCTACGATTTTGCCGATAGCTAACGCTGGAAAAATACCTCCGATTGCCATTGTCAAACCTTTGGCCAAGGTCAAGATTGACTCGTGTTCCATATGTGTTTTCTTACGATATTTTCCGATGCGCCGGTTCTCCTTGGGAGGAGCGCTACAACACACCATTCAATATCATTAATAAATAAACAGTAAATTAATGCTCTTCGTGAGCTTCAGTAGACAAAACCGTCATATACACCAAAGTTAACATTGTGAAAACTGACGCTTGGATCAAACCAACCAAAAGCTCAAGCATCATAAATGGTGTCGGAATTAAAACACTAACTAGTCCGCTAATTACGGAAATCAAAACTTCTCCAGCGAAAATGTTACCAAATAACCGAAGTGATAGTGACACAACTTTGGCAATTTCACTGACAATTTCAATCAAACCGACACCCAACTCAATCACAGCAGTGAGAATGGCCACCGGCCCTTTTCTCAAACTTTTGACAAAGGTACCAATTTGAATGAATTTGTTTAGATGTGTAAAAATACCGACTGTAGCCAGACCAAACAAGTGAGAAGAAATCACCGCAACCAAAGACATCACAATTGTTAAATTTAAATCTGAGTTGGCTGGGCGCAATAACATGGCGTGACCAACAGTGATACTACCAGTACCAGGCAACAAACCTAACCAGTTGGAAAGTAAAATAAAAAAGAAGACCGAACCGACTACTGGCATAAAGCGCAGGGTCTTTTTTCGATCTCCTGTTACCTGGTCAAAATATCCCATCAAAAGTTCCAAGATGTACTCAAAGAAATTTTGGAATTTACCAGGACGAAATGATAGATTTGTTTTAATAATAATTCCGATAACAAGAAAAATGATCATCGCCAACCAAACATTGATCATCGTATTGGTGACTGGTAGCTGACCGATATGAAATACTACTTCGGGTGCTAAGGTTGGTATATGAATCATATTTTATTAATTTTTCTTATCCAAATCCTGAAATTGTTGTCCGTATTTTTTTGATTTTGTATAGATCATTTTGGCGGTCAAAATTGCTGCCAATACCATACCGATTGTCAGGTAAAGTGGCTTGGTGGCATATCTGTCGTCGAGTTTTTGACCAATATACGCGAACAATACTACAGGAACTGCGATAGTTGCACCAAAATCACCGGCTATTTTCATAGCAAAAACGTAATATTTACGTTCAATGTTTGTAGGTTTTTTGGGACTATTTTCAACCATAATATGTAAGCGGCGCTATTTTACTAAACTTTTGATTATTGGTCAAGCCTTTTTCGAATTTTGGTGGATAATTATCGATTGAAACCAAACAATTTGGTGGCGTTCTCGGTGGTTAAGCGATCCACTTCTTCAAGTCCCATGTTTTTGATCTCCGCAATCTTTTTGGCCACTTCTACTACCATCCAAGGTTCACAGCGTTGTCCGCGGTAGGCTTGTGGGGCTAAATATGGTGAATCTGTCTCGATTACCATGCGGTCTATGGGTACATTTTTGACCACTTCTAGCAAGTCTAGTTGTGGTTGTGGATTGGTTTTCTTTGGCGCAAAGGTCACAACACCGGTAAAACCAAGGTGGAGCCCAAGAGCGAGGTATTGTTGGCCGTAATT
>CAZXEV010000067.1:0-3393 GCA_964639735.1 uncultured Gammaproteobacteria bacterium | reverse complement strand
CCAAAGAAATAACACCAGACATTGGGTTCAAACCTAAAATCCAGCGAAACTTTTCGGAGACGATAATAATAGGGTAGATTACTGGAGTAATAAAAATTAGCAGTTGCATAAAAAATGGAATCACGTAACGTATATCACGATATTTAACATTTAGTGAGCCCATAAACAAACCTATTCCCAAAGTAGAAAAAATTGTCATTACTATCAAAAAAGGCACAATTAAAACACACCATAATGAAGGTGTGTAGCCGTAATAAAATAACATACCAACCAATACTGCACTAGCAATTAAAAAATCAACTAAATTTGTAAATATAGAAGAGATAGGTAAAATTATTCTCGGAAAATAAATTTTTGTGATAATTCTCTCATTACCAACAAACGACGCACTTACATCAGACAAACTACTAGAAAACAAATTCCAAAACAACAAACCAGAATATACAAAAATAGGATATGGCACACCGTCAGAAGGAATCCCAGCAAATTTACCAAAAAATATAGTAAAAACAATCATTGATGCTAATGGTTGAAATAGCGCCCACATAGCACCGACTACGGTTTGTTTATATTTTACTTTAATATCACGCCAAGTCAAAAAATAAAAAAGGTCACGAAATAACCATACTTCTTGCCAGTCAAATTCCCACCATTTGTTTTTAGGTTTGATTATTAATTCCATATATTACCAGTTTTTAGTTTTTTCAATTGTTTTAATTTTTACTTTTTGATACAGATCTGTAGCCTTTTCATCCACTACTGGTGACAATAATTTTAACAATTCATGACCCAAAATACGATATTGTTTGCCGATTTTATTAGCCCTAATTAATCCTTTTTTCAAAAGCCTTTTCATCGTACTGTCGCTAATTTTTAGAACCTGCTGCGCCTCTTGAGTGGTATAAACAGCATTTGGTTTAATTTCATCCATATTCAACAAAATAATAAGTTGAATTTATTATACCAAGGGTGTTATTGGGTGTCAAAAGGTGTCAACAAAACTTATCCCCATACCACTTACAAACCTCTCTTACCCCTTGTTCTAAGCCAATTTTATGTTTCCATCCCATAGAGTGCATCTTGGACATATCTTGGAGTTTCTGTGGTGTGCCGTCTGGTTTTGTTTTATCCCAAACTATCTTTCCTTCAAAACCAACTACTTCTTTAAACAAATCGGCCAATTCTTTTATACTGATATCCTGCCCAGTACCAAGATTAAAGAACATTTCTCCAGCTTCATTTTGCTCTTTGGTAGGACTAAAATTTTTCATCAAAAAAACACAACCATCTGCCATATCATCGACATGTAAAAATTCACGTCGAGCCGCACCTGTACCCCAAATCTCCACATCTTCTGAACCACTTGCTTTTGCCTCACAAAATTTCCTTGTAAACGCACCAAATACATGAGAATTTTGAATATCAAAATTATCGTTTTCACCGTAAAGATTTGTAGGCATCACAGCGATAAAATTTGTACCATACTGACGGTTGTAACTTTGACACATTTTCATGCCGGCAATTTTTGCCAAAGCATATGGTTCATTGGTTGGCTCCAATTTGCCTGTTAACAAATACTCTTCTTTCATTGGCTGAGGACAAATTCGTGGATACAAACAAGACGAACCCAAAAATAGTAATTTTTTTACACCACTTAAATACGATTGGTGAATTACATTGTTCTGAATCTGTAAATTTTCATAAATGTATTGCGCTGGATAAGTGTTGTTGGATAAAATTCCCCCAACTTTTGCCGCTGCCAAAAAAACATACTCTGGTTTCTCCTTGCTAAAAAAATCAGAAACTTGTTGCTGATTTAATAAGTCTAATTCCGAATGGTTTTTTACCACTAAATTGTTATAGCCTTCGTTGTTTAATCTTTTCACCAAAGCTGAGCCGACCAAACCAAGGTGTCCAGCCACGTAAATTTTGGAGTCTTTTTCCATATTTTTATTCCACTAAATAATTATCTGTTTTTAAGCCTCTACTTTTAAATTCATCTTCAAGCATTAACTTGACCAATTCTTCAAATCTTACTTTTGGTTCCCAGCCTAAAACTTTTTTAACTTTACTTGGGTCACCCAACAATAAATCTACTTCTGCTGGACGATAATAATATGGATCAATTTCAACCAATATTTTTCCGGATTTAGAATCAACACCTTTTTCTTCCAAACCACTTCCCTGCCATTTAATTTCATATCCGAGCAGTTTTCCGCAATATTCAACAAATTCACGCACGCTATGAGTTTCACCGGTAGCTACCACATAATCATCTGGTACGTCATGTTGCAACATCATCCACATGGCCTCTACATACTCTTTGGCGTAGCCCCAATCACGTTTGGCATCTAAGTTCCCTAAATATATTTTTTCTTCCTGACCGAGCTTAATTTTGGCAAAAGCATTGGTTATTTTTTTAGTCACGAACGTACCACCACGACGTGGTGATTCGTGATTAAACAATATACCATTACAAGCAAAAAGGTCGTATGACTCTCTATAGTTTACTACAATATTATGTCCGTAAACTTTGGCACAGGCATATGGACTGCGAGGGTAAAAAGGCGTGGTTTCTTTTTGTGGAGTTTCTAGAACTTTACCAAACATTTCAGACGATCCAGCTTGATAAAATTTTACATTTAAATTACTGTCCCTTATGGCATCTAAAAGACGCAATGTCCCAAGAGCATCAACATCGCCTGTATATTCTGGCATGTCAAAGCTTACGCGCACATGACTTTGCGCGCCCAAATTATAAATTTCATCTGGTTTTACTTTATTCAAAATTCTATTAATACTACTACCATCACTCAGATCACCATAATGCAAAAACAGTCTCCTGTCCTGAATATGTGGATCTTGATATACATGTTCTAACCTGGAGGTGTTAAAACTACTCGAACGACGAATTATTCCATGCACCTCATATCCCTTGTCCAAAAGTAAATCTGTTAAATACGAGCCGTCTTGTCCGGTAATACCAGTGATAAGTGCTTTCTTCATAATTGTTTAAAATTTAGATGTACTAGTAGTTAAAATAAATTGATTCAAAATATTTTGTTCTTGATCGGTAAATATTATTTTATTATTTTGAGCCATTTTCAAAACCTCAGAAATTTTTTGTTTCTGACCGCTTAATTTGTAAGCATACGCCAACCTCCAATAACTTTCACCAATTCTTGGATTGTCTAAAATGGCCTGCTCTAACATTTTTATCGCTTCAGCTGTCTTGTTTAATTGCATTTTTATTCCAGACAAACTATAAATTATTTGTTGTCTTCTAGGAGATTTTTTTAGTGCGTCCTCCAATACATTCTCAGCTTTTATTAAATACATGCCGTTGTTGTTCATAATAGAACCCAACTGATACATCTGAGCTAAAGTTAGTTG
>CAZXEV010000066.1:0-3637 GCA_964639735.1 uncultured Gammaproteobacteria bacterium | reverse complement strand
ACATCTATCATGCGTGTCAAATAATTGAATTTGATGATGAATTTGAGCTTCTTGCTCAATGAAAAACGCACTATTTTTAGCTTTTTCTTGAATTTGAGCATCTCTTTCTCTGCGAAGCTGTTCATTTTCTAATTGAAGTCGTTGATATGCTTCATGCAGGATTCGGTTTTGGTGAAATATGCTAAAATAGGACAGCGTAAAATAACCCTTTCTACTGTTGGTGTTCCGGAAGCGATGGAAAAAATGGTAACTGAAAAAGATTTTCCAGCTGTACGTTTTGCTCTATCGCTACACAGCGCCCTACCAGAAAGTCGTCTAGCAATTATTCCATCAAACCGTCCGGGCTTCTTGGATTTTCTAGTAGATTGGACCAAAAGATATCACACTGCATTTCCAAGTCGCACTCATTTCATCGGCCTAGAATATATCATGTTAAAAGGTGTAAACGATGACGCCCAACACCTCAATGCTTTGATTAAACTGGGATTAAAGATGGGATCTATCCGCATAAATCTTATTCCATACAATGCTAGTTCGTGTAATGATTTTTTTGAAGGCACTGATTTTGCTACGATTCAAGCGTGGCAAAAAAAGATGAATGATCATGGCATCACCTGTACTATTCGTAGATCACAGGGACTAGATATTGATGCCGCTTGTGGTCAACTAGCTAATAAAGATAAATAATATGTCTAAACAAAAACTTTCAATCACAGTATTGGGTGCCGGCAATATGGGCACTGCACTCGCTCAAATTATTGGATCAAACGGTTTCAATGTAAAAATTTGGAATTACGAAGGTGACAGCGAACCACTAGAACAAATAGAAAGTTTGCATGAAAATAAAAAATATTTATCTGGGATAAATTTATCTCACAATATCGTAGCTGAAAAGGATTTGGAACACGCGGTTCACAACGCCAATGTTATCTTTTTTGTAGTTCCTAGTAGTTTTATGACTGACATCATAAAACGTAGTAGTAAATTTATTTCACCAAAAACAATTTGCGTTGATGTCTCCAAAGGATTAGACGAAAAGACTTTAGAAATTACCACTGAGATTTTTAAAAAATATCTTCCGGCTCATTCCAAATCTTTTATTACTAGCATTTCCGGGCCAGCTATTGCTGTCGATATGGTCAAAGGAGGTTTTACAGCCATGAATATTTCTAGTAAAAATAGTGAGGCTATCAAAATGGTTAAGAACGTTTTGTGCAATGACAACCTAAGATTAAAAGAAACATCCGATCTTATTGGTACTGAAATCGCCGGATCATTTAAAAATATTTATGCCATCGCTATTGGAATCGCCGATTGTTTTGAGTGGCCAATGAATACCAAGGCGGTTATCATCGTACTTGCACTCGAAGAAATGTCTGCAATTATCAAAAAAATGGGTGGAAAAGAAAAAACTGCTAGTGATTTGGCTGGGTTAGGAGATCTGGTAGCTACTGCCCTATCTAGCCATTCACGCAATCGTAAATTTGGACAATGTTTTCCAAAGCACACAAACAAAGAATCAGCCGCCAAAGAAGTTGGTCAAGTAGTAGAAGGAATAAACGCCTGTAAAATCACTTTAGCGCTCGCTAAAAAATACAAAGTCAAAATGCCGTTGGCAGAAACCGTATATCAAATAGTTTGGAAAAATGCCGATCCTGAAACATCTATAAAGAAATTGCTAAAAAAATCTTTTTAAAATGAAACTAGAAGAAAGGGAAAATATAAATCTAAGATGGATTGCTTTCGCATTTATCGTAATAACCACAATAATTATTGGTAAATTATTTGTGTTACAAGTAATACAAGCGGAATATTACAGCACGTTTGCTCTTACCGCTCACGAAATTTACAAACAACTTCATCCTAAACGCGGTGAAATTTATTTCCAAGATACCAGGAACAAAAAGGAATATCCGGCAGCAGTGAATAGACAATATTTTCTAATTTACGCCGTTCCAAAGGAAATTAAACCAGAAAATACATCTAGTACAATTGACAAATTAATTCAAATATTATCACTACCGGAAACCGACCGTGATATATTGAATAAAAAGTTTTCCAAACCAAATGATTTGTATGAACCAGTTGCCAAAAAAATAGATGGTGATACTGTCGAAAAAATAAAATTGGAAAAATTATCTGGTATATATTTTACTCCTCAAGAGTATCGCTACTATCCAGAAGAAAATCTGGCTGGACCTATTTTGGGTTTTTGTCGTTTAAACGACGATGGTACCCAACAAATCGGCAGCTATGGAGTTGAAGGATATTGGAATAAAACATTAACCGGTCGTCAAGGTTTTATTTCTGGAGAACGAGGGGCTATGGGTAGTTGGATTACACTCGCGATGCACTCACAAGTGAACGCGCAAGATGGTGCCGATCTGTTACTTACAATTGACAGATCGATAGAATATAAAGCTTGTGAATTGTTACAAAAAGGACTGGAAGAATATCAAGCCAAAAGCGCTTCACTGATAATGATGAATCCAAAAACGGGAGCTATTTTGGCTATGTGCAGTTTACCAGATTTTAATCCAAATAAATATTCTGAAGTAAAAGATATTAGATCTTTTAGTAATAATTCAATTTTCGTTCCTTACGAACCTGGTTCAGTTTTCAAGCCAATTACGATGGCGGCTGGGGTTGATTTAAATTTAGTATCCCCTAACACAACTTTTGTAGATCCATGTGTTCGCGTGATAAACGGTTTTTCCATTCACAACGCTCAAAATAAATGCTATGGAACCCAAACGATGACTCAGGTTTTGGAAAGTTCGATCAATACCGGTATGATTTATGTAGAAGAAAAACTTGGTCACGGTCGACTAAATGATTATGCTAAAAAATTTGGTTTCGGAGAAAAAACTGGAATCGAACTAGGTCCAGAAGCGGCTGGTGATATATCATCTTTGGAGAGAAAAGGAGAAATTTTTGGTGCAGTAGGATCATTCGGACAAGGCCTCACCGCCACTCCACTTCAAATTGCAACGGCATATAGCGCGATTGCCAACAAAGGAATATTACCAAAACCATACATCATAGCTGAAACTAGATACCCAAATGGAAAAAAAGAAATTACACAACCGGAAAAAACCGAACAAATAATATCCGAACGAACTGCCAAATTACTTAGTGGCATGTTGACATCAGTGGTAGAAAATCATTATAAAGTTGCCCAAATAAAAGGATACTATATAGCTGGAAAAACAGGCACCGCTCAGATTGCCGAAAATGGTAAATATAGTGATGACCGCACTAATCAAACTTTTGCCGGTTTTGCACCTGCCACTAACCCTCAATTTGTTTTGGTGGTAAAATATGAAGAGCCACAACGTAAGTGGGCAGAACAAACATCTTTAAATGTATTTCGTGATTTAATGAAATTTACACTGCAATATTATGCAGTGCCTAACGATAAATAAAATATGCTGAAAACTTTACTACACTCTTTGCTTAGATATTTTTCAAAAAAAATAATTCGCAAATATCATCCGGATGTGATTGGTGTGACTGGGTCGATTGGAAAAAGTTCTACCAAAGAAGCAATCGCCGCGGTGCTTGAAAAGAAATTCAATATTCGAAAAAGTCAAAAAAATTATAACAACGAAATTGGATTACCTCTCGCTGTGATTGG
>CAZXEV010000065.1:0-3646 GCA_964639735.1 uncultured Gammaproteobacteria bacterium | reverse complement strand
AATATAGTTGAACTTCTTTTCATATCTTGGTTTTTATAAATAATTACTTCTTCATTTTAGCTTAGTCTTTATCGTTTGTCAATATGTATTTATCGTTATTTAACGATTATCACACTCCTTCAGCTAGATCTATCACTTTTTTAATATTTTGACCACTAGCCTAATACCTGGCATTTACTATGTTTTTTGTTATACTGATAATATATTATTAAAATATAAAAATATGAAAATATCAATTTTGGGTACAGGCGTGGTCGGCAAGGCCCATGCCGTCAAACTCAGCGAACTGGGCCACGAAGTCGTCATAGGTACGCAGGATATTAGCAAAACCATGGCAAGTGCTAAAAATGACAACATGGGCAATCCGCCTTTTAGTGACTGGCACAAAGACCATCAAAATATCCAGCTCTTAACATTTGCTGAAGCAGCTCAGCATGGTGAAATCGTCTTCAATGCCCTATCTGGCCATGTAGTACTGGAAGTGCTAAAAGGTTTGGAAGAGGCTATTGGTGAAAAAATACTCATAGACATTGCCAATCCTTTAGATTTTTCCAAAGGCATGCCTCCTTCATTATTCGTGAGCAACACTGACAGCCTAGGAGAGCAAATTCAAAAAGCCCTACCAAGAGCGAAAGTTGTTAAAAGCTTCAATACCACAACTGCCCTAGTGCAGGTCAATCCAAAAAGTTTGGCCAATGGCGACCATCATATCTTTGTCAGTGGCAACGATGAATCAGCCAAAAGCAAAGTCACTGAAATACTAAAAAGTTATGGCTGGGAAAATATCATCAACCTGGGTGACATCACAAGTGCTAGGGGTACTGAAATGTTCCTACCGCTATGGCTACGCTTGTGGGGAGCGCTCAGTGATCCGATGTTTAACATCAAAATCGTAAAGAACTAAAAAACAAAAAATATACTAGCGATAATTTGCCCAAAAATAAAAAATAAGTTAGTATTGAACTATTGGAATTTGTACTCCGTCTTGCTCTTGAGACAACAAAAGGAGTCCCAAGCAACAAAAATCAAGAGCCCCAAATTATCCAAAAAAATAAATGGTCGATTGGATAATATAACTCAATTTTTTTATCACAATTTTATGGATAAAAACGAAGACGACAAACTAAGCCTGACGGCCGACGAAAGGTACTGGCTCGAGCGAAAATCTCGCCGAACGCGATGGGATGAGTGGGGTTCTCCTATAGGATTAAGCCTTAGTTCAGCTATATTCATTCTCTCTATCGGAGGATTTCTATATCTCCTGCGCTTAGCAGGACTATTGAGCTAGCGAGTCACAAAAACCGCCCCTCGACTTTACGCAGGGCGGTTTTTTATTTGTTATAAAGTTCAATAGAAAATCTGTCTCCAAAAAAATTAGACAAAATAAACAAAAACACCTACAATAATTCAATATCTAAACACTAAAAAATAATCTAATCATTCTACCATAATGACCCAAGATCAAGCCCTAGCAATCCTCAAGACTGGCACTAATGTTTTTCTGACTGGTGAACCAGGTAGTGGAAAAACACATACAGTGAATAGCTATATCAATTGGCTACGTGACCATGACATACCTGTCGCTATTACTGCCTCCACTGGCATTGCTGCTACACATATTGGTGGCTCGACAATTCATTCCTGGAGTGGCATCGGTATCAAGTACCAGCTCACCACTCATGATTTGAATAGCCTGAAAGAAAAAAGTCACATCAAGCAACGCGTCAAAAATGCTCAAGTACTGATCATCGATGAAATCTCTATGCTAACTGCCAATACTCTCAGTATGATCGAGACTGTTTGTCGAAAAATTCGTGATAACAAGGAAATATTTGGTGGCTTGCAGATAGTTTTAGTTGGAGATTTTTTTCAATTACCACCAATAATATCACGAGAATTTTATACTGACCAACAACAATCACTCAATGCGCCAGCTTCTCATTTTGCTTTTTCATCAATGATCTGGTCGGCGCTAAATCTGCAGACCTGCTATCTAGCCGAACAACACCGCCAAGAAGACTCGGCCTTTTTAGCCTTACTTTCTGCCATACGCCAAGGAGCAGTCACTACTTCACACCACGCTTTACTACAAACCAGATCTACTAGCAAGACTCAGAGTGAGGTCACTCAACTTTTTTCTCACAACGTTGATGTCGATCGCATCAATGATATCGAGCTAAAAAAATTATCAGGTACTGAACATACCTTCATGATGATGAATCGAGGGGCAAGTCAGCTGGTCAACCAATTACAGTGTGGCTGTTTATCACCAGAAAAATTGACTCTCAAAATCGGAGCCAAAGTGATGTTTACCAAAAATGATCCTTCTTTCAAATTTGTAAATGGAACACTAGGAGTAGTCACCGGATTTTCCAAAGAAAATTCCTACCCTATAATAAAAACATCAGCCAAAAATGATCTAACAGTCGAGCCAATGGAATGGCACCTAGAAGATGGTGACAGAATTTTAGCACGCATCACACAAGTACCTCTACGCTTAGCCTGGGCTATCACCGTACACAAAAGCCAAGGCATGTCACTTGATAGCGCTCATATGGATTTGTCCCAAGTCTTTGAATACGGGCAAGGCTATGTAGCTTTATCACGCGTGCGTAGCTTAGCTGGATTGACGCTCGCTGGCATCAACGAGCAAGCCCTCAAAGTACACCCCGACATCCAAACAAAAGACCTTGAATTTCGCCAAGCAAGTCAAGAAGCCCAAGATCGATTCACTCAGCTTAGCCAAGCGGAAATTTTAAAAAAACAAAATGACTTTATCCTCTCCTGCTCTGGCAGTATCACTATCAAACACCAAAGTAAAAAAGATAAGATATCTATTTCCACCTATGACACTACTAAAAAATTACTATTACAAAAATTATCAATCTCAGCTATAGCTACAGAGCGCGGTCTAAATGAAGATACTATCCTGAGTCATGTAGAAAAACTGGCCGCCAAAAAAATGATTGACCCCAAACGCGACCTGATCTACCTAAAACCAGAAACAAAACGTTATGAAAAAATAAAAAAAGAATTTGCAAAAATATACCAACATACTGGTGAACTACGTCTTTTACCTGTGCGCGAAGCTCTAGGAAAAAACTTTAGTTTTGAAGAGCTACGTCTAGTGCGACTATTTTTAGATAGTGACTAATATTTATTGACTAGCTACTGATAAGGCATATCAGTTAACTCACTTACCCTAGCAAGTGCTTGGGTTTTTTGATTACTTATTTCTTCCAAAAACGAAACAGCAATCCTCCGCCAATAAGAATACCAACAACAATAACCAAAGGTAAAAAATTATTTTTAGAGCTTGATTCTTCAAGAGGACTGTCATTTATTTTTTGAGCATCGCTAGTTACAATCAACTCATCTACATTTTCTTTATCGCTTGAATCAGCGGTAATTTTTTTAGCTGGCACATCTGCCTGAGTGATAAATTTATTGTTATCATTTTCTACTACTACTTCTTTCACGCCCAAGACAGCGCTCTCCGCTATTTTTTCCTCTATCACAAGAGGCTCTACAATAATAGGCTTCTCTATCACAAGCGGCTTAGTTACTTTTTTAAAAATACTAGACCAATCCTTACCTAAAACCGCTGGGATGGCATAGCTAGTAGCCCAAATCCGACTAGCCACAC
>CAZXEV010000064.1:0-3691 GCA_964639735.1 uncultured Gammaproteobacteria bacterium | reverse complement strand
ATTTAATCGCGTAACTACCACATTTGATGTGGTGGGTAGAGTGTGCGAATCTTTTCCAAAAATTAATTTTGAGAATTTGAGAAGAATATTGATTAGTGATGACCGTATTGGAAGTTGGGGGTTTTATGACAGTGTTTATTGTGGAGGTAGTTGCTTTATCAAAGATGCGGCTTCGCTGGCACATCAGCTCGAAGAGGTTGGTGTGAGTGCTGGGTATGTCCGTCAAACTTTGATTTCAAACAATTTCCAACGTGATAATTTTTTTGGACGGTCAAAAAAAGAAGCCAATTTTAATTGGTCTAAAAAAAGTGTAGCCGTTTTGGGTGTAGCTTTCAAGCAAGATACAAATGATGTCAGAAATTCCGGAGCTATAGATTTGGTTCGTCATTTGGTAGACGAAGGTGTAAAATCAATAAAGATTTACGACCCAGCCGCCATGCCAATGTTTATGTCATTGTTTGATCCAACCAAAGATCCTCGTTACGAAAAAATCAGTTATTACAATTCTGAAAAAGAAGTCTTGGCCAACACTGATGCCTGTATGATTTTGACTGACTGGCCAAAATTTAGAGCGGTAGGTGAAGTGATTAAACAAGTTTGTAAAACACCTTATTTAATTATGGACGGTCGCAGAATGCTCGCGGCTCAATTTGATGAATTGCAAAATTTAGGTTATGATATTGTGGCAGTAGGAAGCCCATTTTTAAAAGGGAAAAACTAATTGGAATTTTATGTCAAAATTAGTCGTCACTGGTGGAGCTGGTTTTATCGGCTCACATATCGTTGATAAATTAATTGAATCTGGTCATCAAGTGGTGGTGATAGACAATCTCATGCTTGGCAAAAAAAATTTTGTAAATAAAAAGGCAAAATTTGTTAAGGCTGACATTCGAGATATTAAAAAATTACAAAAATATTTTGTTGGTGCTGAAGCAGTTTTTCATTTAGCAGCCGATCCTAGATTACAAGTTTCTGTCGAAGATCCAGTAGCTACTCACGAGATAAATGTTACCGGAACAATCAATGTGCTCGAAGCGGCTAGAAAAGCTGGTGTTAAAAAAGTAATTTTTTCATCGTCATGTGCGGTCTATGGTGACGCAGCCGTTCTACCAATAAATGAAAATACAGCGCTAAACCCATTGAGTCCATATGGTCTACACAAGCTTATGGGTGAACAATATTGTCGATTGTATTCGAATCTATTCGGTCTCGAAACGGTGTGTCTGCGTTATTTTAATGTATTTGGTCCTCGCAAACTAGCGACCGGTTCGTATCCGATGGTTATCCCGGTTTTTCTCGATCAACGTCAGCGTGGCAAGTCTATGACGGTTGTAGGCGATGGTACTGCTACCCGTGACTATGTATATGTGTCAGATGTTGCCAACGCCAATATGTTGGCATGGAAATCAAATGTAAAAGATGGAAGTCCGATAAATATAGGGACTGGTGTCCAGGTTAGTGTGAATCAGATCGCCAAGTTGATTGGTGGACCGGTAATTAACTTGCCGCCACGAGCAGGTGAAATGAAAAAAATTCAGGCCGACAATATCAAAGCGAAACAATTGCTTGGCTGGGTTCCTACCGTGAAGTTTGAAGATGGATTAAAGGAGCTAAAAAAAGAATGGAAAGTGGAATAAAAAGTTATCCACAGGATATGTTCGAGCACAAAATAAATTTGTGATATAATAATATCAGCAATGAGTACAAGAGGGGGAACGAAATCTCGGATTGGGAAACCTATAGCCGAGATTTTTTTTAAAAATATTTTATTTTTAACTTACAGTAACTATGCATAAGAAAATTATGTTATGGTTGGGGGTAGTATTTTTAACTTTGGTTGCTATTTTTGGTGCGTATAGTTGGTTTTTGAGTAAGCAAGCTCGTGTGTTGTCCGGTACCGCAAGGCCGGATTTTCCGTTTTCGGACTATAGTAGAGACGAACTCGAAAGATTGTATCCACAGTATCCTGAAAATTTGGCACCAAATATTCAAACACCAGAACAAACTCATGCTAAATTTTTGGCAGCCTTAAAAAAAGAAGATTTTGATGAGGCTGTGAATTGCTGTTTTAGGGTTGGTGATAGGGAGAGGATAAAGGAATTTTTATTGGATGTTAAAAGTAAAGGCATGCTTCCATTGATGATGAATGACATAAAAGAGATTCACAAAGATTTGGAAAATAGTTGGGAGGCTACCTATGTTTATGTTGGAACGTCAAAAGGGAAGAAGGTCGGGAATATTATGGAATTTATAAAAACAACTGCAGGCATCTGGTATATTAAATCATTATAATTTTATTATTTAATAATCAATGATGTAAATATATGAAACAGGGAGGGAATAAATATCAAAGTTTATTTATTTTTATTTTTTTTGTATTTATTTTAAACTTGACGTTCGCACGTCAAGTTTTTTGTTACGACACAAAAGTGGCTCATCCAGGTATCGCAGAGCTAGCGGTAAAATTGTACAATCAAAATAATAGTCAAAAGATTTCAGTAGAGCAACTGAATTGGATAAAAAATGGCACAGTAGACGAAGACGAGCCAACACGCTGGCTTAATCATTTTTATGATCCTATCTATAATCGTGGTCTGTATTTTGGCAAACAACACAACTCAGCCAAAGATTGGGCTAAAGATCCTGCCAAACAAACCGAATATTCGCGCGGTGATAATAGTTGGCAAAGAGCGATAAATGATTATCGTAAAGGTGATAAGGAGTTGGCCTTCAAAGAACTTGGGCACAATATTCATCTGGTGTCTGACATGCTCGTACCAGCTCATACGCGTGATAGTATTCATGCAGTTCCACCAGATTCATATGAAAGTTATGTAAAAAATAATTGGAATTTAGTAAGTAAAGATCTGAGAGGTGAAATAATTAGTAAAAATAGCTTAGAAGATATTTTCGATGAAGCATCCAAATATTCAAATGGAAATTTTTATAGTGATAATACTATTGAAAGCAACAAATATAGTGTACACAAAATATCTAAACTCGATCCATATACTTTTAATAATTTAGTTGATTTATATATTGCTTCAACTAAGGATAGTGAAAATGTTGTTGTTAAAAGTCATTTGACTGGTGGTACAGATTGGAAGAGTGATAAAAATTCTGTAGACAATAGCTTGATATTAAGCGATTACGCCTCCCACCTCATTCCAAAAGCAGTAAGTTACAGTGCAAACACAATAAAATTATTCCTTGCTGAAACGCAAAAAAATGAAAAACAAAAACTGCCATTTTTTAGAATTGGTGTTGGAGGTTTGCTAAACACCGGAGTTGGTAAAATTATTTCTGCCGCTGAAAATATTTATGATTATGCGCGATCCCAAACACCTGATGATCAAATTTCATCTTGGACTGATCCGGTTTCTCCTGTAAAAAATATAGAAAGTGAAACATCACCAACAAACAATATTGTTAATTCGGTAGTAAAACTGGCTGCACCACAGATTAACAATCTTATTACATCATTGACTCCTGTTCAAAACATAAATCCATCGAATCCAGTTATAAACATTCCAGCTTTAACAAATAATCCTCAACCACCAATATATTATTCTGGTGGCGGTGGTGGTCTTTCGCCAACAAGAATTGTCCAAATAGTTGAACCAATAGTCGTTGGTGATACTTCTACCACTACAGTTGAACATATAGCAACTACTACGGATGAGGTGGTAGT
>CAZXEV010000063.1:0-3823 GCA_964639735.1 uncultured Gammaproteobacteria bacterium | reverse complement strand
TGTGTCGGTAGTGTCGAATTCATTACGAATTAAAGCTAAAAAATTGTAAAAATTATGAATAAATATACATTTCATGTTTCGGGTACGCATTGCGCTTCGTGTAAAATCTTGATTGAAGATGTTTTGAGTGAACAAAGTTTTATTAAAAATTCACATGTTGATCTTAAAAAAGAAACAGTAGAGATCGAGACAGATAGTGATCAGACCCCGTCGGAGATTGCCGACATGCTGACCAGTAAAAATAAACCAACTGGTTATACTTTATCTGTTGAAAAAAGGGCACAAGAAGAGCAAAATCATGACCTACTTTTTCAGGCTGTTCCCTTGGGTCTATTTTTGTTGGTAATATTTTTTGTGTTACAAAAATCGGGACTATTAAATTTTGGTATTGGGGGACAAACCACACCATTGGTGAGTTTTGTGGTGGGATTGGTGGCCTCCGTATCGAGTTGTTTGGCTATTGTCGGGGGATTGGTTTTATCTTTGTCGGCAAAAATATCTGAAGATAATGTAAGTGATACTAAAACTTTTATGCTTTTCCATTCGGGTAGGTTGATTAGTTTTGCATTATTGGGTGGAGTATTGGGTATGATTGGTGGTGTGGTGGGAATCAACTTTACCTTTTCAGCTGTGCTTGGATTGATTGCATCTTTTATCATGGTAGTTTTGGGATTAAATTTAATGGGAGTTTTTCTAAAGAATGGCATGACTTTGTCTACTGGATTTTTTAATGTTTTTAGAAAAATAGAGCATAAAATATTTACTCCACTATTGATTGGGTTCGGGACATTCTTTTTACCTTGTGGTTTTACTCAAGCTATGCAAGCGGCTGCGATCGGTAGTGGATCATTTGTATCCGGTATGTTAATCATGTTTAGTTTTGCTTTGGGGACACTACCTATGTTGTTGTTCTTGTCTTTTGGGTCAGCATCTTTTGCGCGTAGTCAGTATGCACCGCTTTTCTTTAAGACAGTCGGAGTGGTGGTGCTAGGACTCGGGGTGTTTGGTTTTTTGGCTGGTTTGGTAGGTCTCGGTATTATTAATCCGTTCTTGAGTATATAATTTATAAATAATATGAATAAAAATGTATATGCAATTTTAACGATAGCTTTAGTGGTTGTCATAGGAATTATTTTTCTTGGTGGCAAGAAACCAACGAGCAATGATCAAGCACAGGGTGTGGAGATACGTGACGGAGTCCAATACATTCGCATTACTGCTGGTGGGGGATACTCTCCACGAGTGACCAATGCCCAAGGTGGAATACCGACTAAGCTGATTGTCAAAACCAACGGAACTTACGATTGTTCTTTGTCTCTTGCTATTCATTCTATAAATTATCAAAAAGTTTTACCTCCGACTGGAGAAGAGGTGATAGATATTGGCACCCCAAAAGCAGGCGAGCCATTTCAGGGTGTTTGTGGTATGGGTATGTATAGTTTTGAAATAAACTTCAGCTAAAAAATTCTTAATCTGCTATACTGATAAGCACTAATGCAGAAGCGTGTAATGAATAAAATAAAAAGTACAATTAAGAGTACCCACTTTCGGCTTTTTGTAGTGCTAGTATTTTTGCTTTTTATTTCGTTTTTTCTTTTTCCAGAGTTTTTTGTTGGTGGAGTTTCGTACGTAAGAGATGATGGAAAATTTATTCAGTCCATTAAGGAGGTAGTTAAACCTGTTATTCCTCCACTCGACAAAGTGGCTTATGATAAAAAATTACTTGAAATCGCTAACAATCCACCTCCAAAACCACCGGTCACCAAAATAGTCAAAGATCCAAAGACTGGAGTAGAAACGACATTGACCACAGAACCCAAACCAATTCTTTACTCTTGGCCAGTGAAAACCGTATATCCAAACGCTGGGGCACTTTTGCCCTTCAATCGCATTATCGCTTATTACGGAAACTTATATTCAAAAAAGATGGGTGTGCTTGGTGAATATCCAGAAGGCGAGATGTTGGCCAAGCTCGATGTGGAAGTAAAGAAATGGGAAGCCGCTGATCCGGCGACACCAGTAATCCCGGCGCTTCATTATATTGCTGTGGTTGCGCAGGCTAGTGCTGGAGCAGATGGAAAATACAAATCTCGGATGCCGGACAAAGAAATTGAAAAGGTTTTAGTTATGGCGGAAAAAATAAATGCCATTGTATTTTTGGATATTCAGGTCGGTTTTTCTACAGTGCAGGAAGAAGTGCCACGCTTGGAAAAATATTTAAAATTACCAAATGTGCATCTAGGATTGGATCCAGAATTTTCTATGAAAAGTGGTATTCGACCTGGAAAAATTGTTGGAACTATGGATGCGACGGACATGAATTTTGCCGCTGAGTACTTGGCTAAGGTTGTAAAAGATAATAATTTGCCTCCAAAAATTCTAATCGTGCATCGTTACACTCAAAAAATGGTGACAAACTATCAACTCATCAAGCCATTGCCCGAAGTGCAATTTATTATGCATATGGATGGCTGGGGAGGTAAGTCTAAAAAAATTGGTACATATAAAAATTTTATTTATCCTGAACCAGTGCAATTTACTGGTTTTAAGTTGTTTTATAAAAACGATATACTCGAACCAGGCACAGTCTTATTTTCTCCAGAAGAGTTGTTAAAATTGAGTCCCCAGCCGAGCTATATTCAGTTTCAGTAAAAATTTGCTATAATAATAATTCTTATAAGTTAATTAATAAAATTACATGAAAAATACATATATAGCTTTGGTTTTAGTAGTTTTGGTTGGAGTAGCTTTGTTTTTTGGGTTTAAGGGGAAAAATTTAGAGGCACCAGCGGAGATGGGTAATCAGACAGAGAATAATAATGCAGCAGGAACTCAATTGACCGAATCAGAAAGACCCGATGGAGAGGCTGATGTTTTGGATACATCTCTGGATCTCGAAGTAGCAAATCCAAATTTTAAAGAATTTAATATAAAAGGAAGCAACTTTGCTTTCGAGCCTAGTATGATCACTGTGAAAAAAGGAGATAGAGTCAAAATAAATTTCGAAAACTCTGCAGGATTTCATGACTTTGTTATAGATGAATACGGTGCAGCTACAAAGAAAACTCAAGCTCCTACTCTCGAAGTTATCGAGTTTACTGCTGATAAAACCGGAAGCTTCCAATACTATTGTTCTGTTGGAACTCATAGAGCTATGGGTATGTTCGGGACACTAAAGGTGGAATAGTGTAAGGTGTAAAGTAAAAATAAAATTCAGATGCACGAAAAAGACAAGTTTTCAATTATTGCTCGGTTAAGAAGCGCCAACCATGCATGGCGAGGAATTGGTATTTTGTTCAAGACTAGTCATAATGCTCAACTGGGATTGTTTTTAAGTTTGCTTGTCGTGTATCTAGGTTTTATTTTCTGTATATCAAGTACTGAATGGTTGTTTTTAGTGTTTTCTATTGGTTTGGTTTTTATTGCCGAGGCCTTAAATAGTGCCATTGAGATAGACATGGATCTGACTTCTCCTGAATATCATCCGTATGCTAGAGACACCAAAGATGTTGCTGCTGGGGCAGTACTTTTGGCTGTGATTGTTGCAGTTATAGTTGGGGCTATTATTTTTTTACCAAAATTGTTATATGGAGTACCATATAACAATGGCATTCAGACATTAAACAAGTAAAACTTGTTTTTGCTCTTCACTTATTGCTATAATAATCATTATGGAAGAACAACAAAAAAAGATATTTTTTATAGGATTGGGGGTTTTGGTTTTAGGGGTTTTTGGACTAGCTGTAATTAATACAAAACAAGAACCTAATGGTCCAGGCAAATATGATGAATTCGCGACTTGTCTCAAGGATAAAGGAGCTAC
>CAZXEV010000062.1:3606-4258 GCA_964639735.1 uncultured Gammaproteobacteria bacterium | reverse complement strand
GGTATTTTGGGTATTGGTAATGTTGATTGGCTGCTATTATTTGTTTCTTCGGTGTCGATGGTTGTCTACGTACTAATTGGCTATTTATATTTTCGTTCAGTAGAGCGATATTTTGCCGATGTAATTTAAAATATGTCATCAATAATTGAAGTTAACAATTTAAGTAAAAAATATTTCATTGGTGAAGGTGAGCGTTATTTGGCTTTACGTGACACGCTAGCCAACATTATCAAATCACCGTTTAGATGGACTAAAGATAAGATTTTTAGTGACAAGAATGAATTTTTAGCTCTTCAAGATTTAAATTTTACTGTAGAAAAAGGAGAGGTTTTAGGAATAATTGGAAGAAACGGTGCTGGCAAAAGCACGTTGTTAAAGATTTTATCCAGAATTACACCACCAACTACTGGAGAAATTAAATTGCGTGGCCGAGTTGGTAGTTGACTTGAAGTTGGTACTGGCTTTCATCCAGAATTAACTGGTAGAGAAAATATTTTTCTAAACGGAGCTATTCTTGGAATGCGTAAAGCTGAAATCAAAAAGAAGATAAGTGAAATTATTGAATTTTCCGGAGTAGAAAAGTTTATAGACACTCCAGTAAAAAGATACTCAAGTGGCATGTATGTTCGTTTGGCATTTTCGGTGGCCGCTC
>CAZXEV010000062.1:0-3596 GCA_964639735.1 uncultured Gammaproteobacteria bacterium | reverse complement strand
AATCGACGAAGTTTTGGCTGTAGGTGATATTGAATTTCAGAAAAAATGTCTTGGCAAAATGGAGGAAGTTACTAGAAAAGACGGTCGAACGGTTTTGTTTGTTAGTCATAATATGGCGATGATACAGAAGCTCTGTGATAAATGTATTCTACTTGATGGCGGTAAGATTATTCAAAGTGGTTCGGTGGATAAAGTGACCAATTTTTATCTATCACAAATGAACAATACCATGAGCGCACCAGCCAATGTGTTTGTTGATAACCCTAAATTAAAAATTCAATTGCATTCTATAAAATTACTAAATTCCGAAGGTAAAAATATTAGAGACTATAATTGTGATGAGCCTATAATCATAGAAATGGTCTGTCGCTCTAATGGTCCTTTGCTTGGTATGTATGGTTTGTTGGATATTAAAAAAACAGATGGTACTACAGTTATGGAATCTGATAGTCGAGATGTGTTGCCTAATCAGTTTGAAAATTTGAATGCTGGTTTGCATACGATCAGATTGGTAATACCACCACGCTCACTTGGAGTAGGTGAATATATAGTGTTTGTTGAGTTTGTTCATGATGCCTCGTCAAAACATGAGATTGATACACCAGGGTTGGTTTGCTCATTTAGCTTAGATGATTCAGCTACATTAAGGGGTAATTTTAGAGGTGGTTCGCTAAGTACGTTGATGGAGTGGAAAATAAAACAATAAGACTTTTAAAATATATGCTTAATTTTAAAGACAAATCAGTATTGGTGACTGGAGGAACGGGTTCTTTTGGAAAAAAATTTTTTAGAACTTTGTTAGATAAAAGTGAAGCTCGAAGAGTAATTGTGTTTAGTCGTGACGAACTGAAGCAGTCGGAAATGCAAAGAGAATTTCAGGATGCAGAAGATAGACTAAGATTTTTCATCGGTGATATTCGTGATCTAGACAGATTGCAAATGGCTTTTAATGGAGTTGATTTTGTGGTACATGCCGCCGCTCTTAAGCACGTGCCTATTTTGGAATACAATCCTTTTGAGGCAGTGAAGACTAATATTTTGGGCACCCAGAACATAATTTCTGCTGCTCTTGATCAAGGGGTTGAAAAAGTTGTTTTGGTATCTACTGACAAGGCTGCTAATACTGCTAATTTGTATGGTGCGACTAAATTATGTGCTGAACGTTTGATGATAAGTGCTAACGCTTATTCCAGTGAAAATGGAACACGTTTTAGTATAGTTCGTTATGGCAATGTGTTTGGTAGTCGTGGTAGTTTGGTAAAAATTTTGGAAGAACAAAAATCTAAAGGAGAGGTAACACTTACTCATGAAAAGATGACGCGTTTTTGGATTACTTTGGAACAAGGTGTCGATTTAGTATTGATGGCTTTAGAAAAAATGCACGGAGGTGAAACATATATTCCAAAAATTTCCAGCATGCTTATAAAAGATTTTATTACTACTCTCGCTCCAGATTGTAAAATTAAAGTTACTGGTATTCGTCCTGGTGAAAAACTTCATGAGGTGTTGATCACTACCGAGGAAGCACGCCATGCTAGAGAATACGATGATTATTTTGTAATTTTACCTGAATATTCCTGGTGGCCTTGCCACGAGCTTTATAGTGATGGCAAGGTTTTGGTAGAAGATTTTTGTTACACTAGTTTAAATAATTCTCAGTGGTATACCGCCGAACAGATAAAGAAATTACTTTCCTCTATATGATTCCCTACGGACATCAATCCATCGACGATGATGACATCCAGGCGGTGTTAGATGTTTTGCGTTCTGATTATCTTACTCAGGGTCCAAAAGTAGAGGAATTTGAAAAAAAATTGGCTGAATATTGTGGGGCAAAATATGCTGTTGTTGTTTCAAATGGTACGACCGCTTTACATGCGGCGTATTTTGCAATTGGACTGAAGGATGGAGATGAATTCATTACATCAGCAATGACTTTTCCGGCTACTTCAAACGCTGGTATTTGGCAAGGTGGTAAACCTGTGTTTGTAGATATAGATCCAATGACTGGCAATATTAATGTAGATTTGATTGAAGAAAAAATTAATAAAAAAACTAAAGCAATTGTGCCGATAGATTATACCGGTAGACCGGTTGATCTAGATAAAATAAAAGAATTGGCAGAAAAATATAATTTAGTTGTTATAGAAGACGCATGTCAATCGCTAGGGGCGAGCTATAAAGGCAAAAAAATAGGTTCTATAAGCGACTTGACAGTTTTTAGTTTTCATCCGGTTAAGAGCATAACCACTGGCGAAGGCGGTGCAATTATTACCAACAACGAGGCGTTTTATAAAAGAATGAAACTTTTTATTACTCACGGTATTACTAAAGTAAATCTAGATAAGAGTTTTGGTGCGTGGTATTTTAATATGGTTGAATTAGGTCAAAATTATCGTTTGACAGAATTTCAATGTGCGCTTGGAGAAAATCAATTAAAAAAATTAGATAGTTATGTTAATAAAAGGATAGAGTTGGCGAAAATATATAATAATAATTTTAAAGATCTTGAAGAAATATCTATCCCTTTAGATAATGATGGAAAATATAGCTCCGCATGGCATTTATATGTGATTCGTTTGAATAAAAAACTATCAGCAAAAAGATCGGAAATATTTGACGAATTGCGTGCACAAGGTATTGGTGTGCAGGTTCATCATATTCCTTTATACATGCATTCATATTACAAAGGACTTGGTTATATAGGTGACAATCTTCCAAATACACAAAATTGGTATAATTCAATTATATCTTTGCCGTTGTATCCTGGTTTAACTACTGAAGATCAAGAATATGTTATCAAAACAGTTAGAAGAATTGTGAAAAGTTATGATTAATTTAATTAATTATATAACAACTATAAATGGTGATAGATGTTTTTTGACAATTTTACAAAAAAAACACGCATGTCAAAATTATTGTAATTGGTTAAACGATGAAATGGTGAATAAATATTTGGAAACACGTCAGGTTGTGGTTTCAGATTTAGAAACATATATCACTGAAAAATTGGAATCCGACAACTGTCTTTTTTTTGGAATTTTTTGGAAAGAAAATAATCTGCATATTGGAAATATTAAACTTGAACCGATTGATTTTGAAAAAAGGATTGCAAATTTGGGGATTATGATCGGTGATAAGAAATTTTGGGGTAAGGGTATCGCTACAGAAACGGTTGATTTGCTGGTTGAGTACGCATTTTGTGAACTTGGTTTGAACGAAATAAGATTAGGCGTGATTTCTGAAAATGAATCAGCCATCAAAGTTTATAAAAAATGTGGATTTGAAATATTGAAAATTGATAAAAATGCAATTGATCATGATGGTAAAAAATATGATCAGATATGGATGTATAAAATTAATTCTTAAATAAAAATATGACTGATAGAATTATAAATAATCCAAAAGATTTAATAAGATGCACAAACTGTGTTATGCCAGAAACACAGGAAACTATTTTGTTTGATGAAAAAGGTGTGTGTAGTACATGTCGTAATATTAGTATAAAACATGAAAAGATTGATTGGAAAGAAAAAAAGAAGGATTTTATTCAATTACTAGATCAGTATCGTGGTAAATATGCATATGACTGCATT
>CAZXEV010000061.1:0-4272 GCA_964639735.1 uncultured Gammaproteobacteria bacterium | reverse complement strand
AAGCATATATTTGGAACCCAATGAACGAGTGAGAAGTCCGGGTGTTTGTGGGTCAATGAGGGGTATCACCTCATTAATTGATGGGGTACTTGTACCGTTTTTGCTCAGCGATAGATACAAAATAGAATTAACCTGTTGAGTAAATTCTTTTGTTTTTTGACGAATTGCCTCGGCAAAAGATTCACTCGTTAGGTTATCTATAGTAAGATCTGTTTGCTGGGAAAATGTTATAAGCGTTGTTTGTTTGGCGACGTCAATTTTCTTGTTGTTTTGTGAGATTGTATAGTAGATTCCTCCAATAATCAGAAAACTAAGTACGAGTAATGTAACTCCGACGAATCCAAATATCTTATTTTTAATCCCAGAATCAGGACTTTCCCCTATTGAGGGTGCCATCTCAGGTTCCTCAATTTTGCGTTTTTGTTCTGCGACAGCGATTGTTGAAATTGATGCGCCTGTTTCTGAAATCGCCTCAGCCACGTCACCTTCATATGTGCGAAGTGACTTAAGTATTATTTTTTGTTCAGGAGAGGTGGCTTCAATATGATCGGAAGAAGGAATTGATGTATCTAAATTATTTTCTTCATTCATAGATCGTGTTTACTACTAAGTGTATCAGATTACTACAAGCAAAACCATATTTTGTTTGTTCTAAATAAAAAAGTCGACCCCGAAGGATCGACAGATGAAGAACGGTTGGAGAAAATCTCCAAAAACATAATGGGTTTTTGGTGGGAGGGAAATCTTGGCGAGAGGAGGAGTTAACTCGCCAGTCTCAACCTCCCACATCCGGGCCCCCATCTGTTTATACTATAAACAATCTGTTGCTAAATGTCAACAAAAATACCCTTGTAATGAAGGGTGTTTTTGTTGTTTAATGTCCTCTACAATGGCTTATTATAAAGTTTTTTTATTTTTAGATTACTCGGCGTGCCTGCTTGTTACCCCCACGGTATCCGATAAGATATTTACGTGGGTTTTCGTCTAAGTCAATGAAATCATCAACAACCTCAATAAGTTTGCTTGATGATGATTTTCCAAATGACATTGCTTCTACTTGGCATCCCTCGTTCACTTTCAAGTATTCTACGAGAGGTACAAAGTCCCCATCACCAGATACGAGAATAACTGCATCCAGTTTTGGTGCGAGTTTAATTGCATCTACTGCAAGACCAACGTCCCAGTCTGCTTTTTTGGCACCACCAGCAAAAATTTGTAGGTTTTTTGTTTTGGTTTCAATACCAACTTTTTCTAAAGCTTCAAAGAAACTTTTTTCCTCACCTGATTCTGTGGTGATTACGTATGCGACTGCACGGATGAGTGATCTCCCTGCAAGTCCCTCTTTGACTACTTGGTCAAAATTAACTCGTGCACCATAAAGATTTTTGGCTGTATGGTATAAATTTTGCGTATCTATAAAAATACCGACACGCTGGTTTTTATGTTTGATAACTGACATATATAAAAATTAAAATTTTCTTATTAAAAAATGATTACTCTTGCCTAAGAGAAATACCTAGAATTGATTATATCACTATATGAAAAAATAATCGCTCTGGGCGATTATTTTTTAAGTCCTAATGTTTTAACGAGGGCTGAATAACGCTTTGGATTTTTCTTTTCCAAATATTTCATATGTTTCTTGCGATCGGCAACCATCTGAAGAAGTCCACGTCGAGAATGGTTATCTTTGGCATTTTTCTTCAAATGAGCCGCAAGTTCATCAATTCGTCGAGACAAAATAGCGATCTGAACTTCTGGGGAGCCAGTATCTGTATCATGAACCTGTACGGTCTTGATGATTTTTGATTTTTTGGTTTTCGTAATCATTAGACAATAGGATATCACAAAAGATATGGCTTTGCAAGTCTATCCTTTCATATTGTGGTAACCCTGTTTTTGGGCGAAAAAATAGGGTTTATTTCAACGTCGCACAATAATTTGGTATAATAAACAGACATGAATTCCCTAAAAAAACTAAAACAGCAGTTTTTAGAATACATTGAAATTGAACGTGGTAGATCGCTCAAAACAGTTGAAAATTACGATCGATACCTGACACGTTTTCTATCATTTCTCAAAAAGGATTCCCCCGCTGATGTGACCGATGCCTCTGTCCGAGAGTTTCGCCTCTGGCTTAATCGTCAACCAACAGGAAGTGTTAAAAAAAATAATGATACTCTGTCTAAGAGGACTCAAAATTATTATTTGATTGCCCTCCGGGCTTTTTTGAAATACCTTGCTCGTCAAGAAGTCAAAACGTTACCGGCTGAACGGATTGAATTAGCAAAAACAGCAGAACGTTCACTAGATTTAATTACACATGAAGAATTAAACAGATTATTGAATGCACCAAACGGAAGTGATTTGAAAAGTTTGCGAGACAAAGCCATTTTGGAATTGTTATTTTCTACTGGACTTCGAGTTTCTGAGTTATGTGCCCTTCCGCGGGACATCAATCTTAATTCAGACGAGTTGTCTATCCGTGGGAAAGGTGGCAAAGTTCGTGTAGTTTTTCTGTCTGATGTATCAAAAAAACACGTTAAACAATACCTTGATGCCCGAAAAGATATGCACGATGCCTTGTTTGTTCGTATTGGTGGAGAGAAATTTACCAAAAGCATTGGTCCATTAGATCGTCATTCTATTGAAGCAATCGTGAAGCATTATGCTATCAAATCTGGTATCTCAAAAAAGGTAACACCACATGTTATTCGTCATTGTTTTGCAACGGATTTGTTATCAAACGGGGCTGATTTGCGTTCAGTTCAGGCACTATTGGGGCATGCAAATATCGGTACAACACAAATCTATACCCACGTGACAGACAAACATTTGAAAGATATTCACAAAAAATTTCATAGTAAAAATTAATACATTTTATAATCTGGTATAGTATCTATATGAAAATTGTTTCATGGAATGTAAATGGACTGCGGGCAGTGCACAAAAAAGGCCTATTCATGCCTTTTGTTGAACAATACCAGCCAGATATTATTTGCTTACAAGAAATAAAGTCTAAAAAACATCAGAATGAAATAGATCTAAAGGGATATGAGGAATTTTGGAATCCAGCAGAAAAAGCTGGTTATGCTGGTACGGCTATTTTTACTAAAACCCATCCCCTCTCTGTTCAGACAAATTTGCCAGAAAAAATAGTTGAAAAATATAAATTAGGTGATGATCAGTATGGTAACCCAAACAAAGAAGGTCGGGTGTTGGCTTTGGAATCTTCGAATTTTTATATTGTTACAGTCTATACACCAAACTCAAAACGAGAGTTATCTCGCCTCAATTTACGATACAAGAAATGGGACCCAGCTTTTTTGGAATATGTACGGTTACTAGAAAAGAAAAAACCAGTCATTTTTTGCGGTGACTTGAATGTGGCACATACTGAGGATGATTTAGCAAACCCAAAACAAAATGAAGGTGAGCATGGTTTTACGAAAGAAGAACGTAAAGGAGTCGACAATATGGTGAAGGGAGGTTTCATTGACACGTTCCGACTTTTTACACAGGGAAACGGCCATTATACATGGTGGACTCACTGGGCAAATGCTCGTGCTCGAAATGTTGGTTGGAGAATCGATTATTTTTTTGCAAGTGAAAAACTATTACCAAATATCAAATCATCCAAAATCTTGGCGGATGTTAAGGGCTCTGATCACTGCCCAGTACTTGTGGAGGTTAACTTCTAATTTTTTCTTATTCTTTTTAAGAAAAATAACTACTTATCCACAGTTTTGTCTTTGAAGTCCTTTACATGACTTTTATGACTGATATACTAATTTCAGATTAGGAATAATATGTCCGATAAAAAACGGGCAGAATTTTCCACTGTTCTTTATACAAATGTGCAAAACGGGATCGGCCGGTCCCCTCCTGAGAAGGCAATGCTGGTTTAGGTAGAGTGCGGTGATCAAAATATCTCCAAACTTTTATCTACTATATTTAAAAAATGTGATATTGTATCCAGCTCTAATTCCTTTGCTGGTGTGCCCTTCTCCCCCAATCGCCCCGAGCGTTGAGACGTTGTGAAATTGTCTCCGTAGTGGGCGATTTTTTATTACAAATTTCTATTTAACCCAATGTTTTCCACGTATTTTTTTTATTTCTTCTTGGTCTGCCTCTTCTTTTATTTCTTTTCCTTGTTCACCACGTGCTTGTAGTTCATTTTCTGGTAGCACAAGCAACTCTTTTGCCTTATTTTCTAAGTATTCAGGAGTATTTTTTGTTGGATCCTCTAGAACCTCCTCTAACAATGCATGC
>CAZXEV010000060.1:0-4492 GCA_964639735.1 uncultured Gammaproteobacteria bacterium | reverse complement strand
CTTTATGAATTGCACCAAAAGTAATCACTGCATCATAAACATTTTGTTGGGCCAGTTTTTTTACCGCCAAAGGTATCTCAAAAGATCCAGGAACTCTTACAATTGTAATTTGTGAGATGTCTACACCTTTACGATTCAAAACTTCTATACAGTGTTTTTCTAGGTTTCCTACAATTTCTTCCCAGAAAGCACCACTGATTATAGCTATCTTTAATTCTTTGGCTGACTTCATAACTTATTTATTTAAAAATTTTTTTAAATATTTTCCCAACACGTCTGTTTCAATATTCACTTTTTGTCCAATTTTAATCTGTGACAACATAGTGTTTTTCCAAGTAAAAGGAATGATTGCAACTGAAAAACAGTTTTTTTCGACAGTTACCACAGTTAACGAAATTCCATTTATTGTTATTGAGCCTTTTTTAACCACAAACTCCGTGATTTCTTGGTTTGTCTTAATTTTTAACAAACGACTATTGCCTTCGTTTTTAATTTCTTTCAAATTTCCCACACCATCTATATGACCCTGAACAACATGCCCAGACAAAAAAGTGTTTAATGTGGCTGGAAGTTCAAGATTTACAACATCTTTCTTCTTCAGTTCACCCAACATTGTTTTGTTTTGGGTTTCTGGCATTACGTCTACCACAAAATTTTTACTTGATACTTTTTTAGTCACCGTAAGACACACCCCGTTTATCGCCACACTGGTTCCTTTGTTAAGTTTTTTGCAAAAAATGTGGCTTGTGGAAAAAACAAAGGCGTTGTTTTCATTTCTTTCGAACTTTCCCAAGTTTTCCACAATGCCTGTGAACATATTATTGTCTTATCGGCATTACTATATATACAAAACTGTCATCGTTGGTTGGAACAAACAAACATGGGCTGTCGGCATTGATCATTTTCAATGTAGCCATATCTGATTTAATATTATTTAAGCCGTCTAAGACATAGCGATGATTCAACATTATTGAATTATCATCACCGTGTATCTCAGCCATAATTTCTGAACTATATTCGCCTGTCTGAGACGATGTAGAAGAAAGTTTTACTGCACCTTCACGACTGTTTATAATACAAGAGATGGCATTAACACCAATGGTTGTAAAGAGACTGGCCATTTTTATTTCTTTGGTCATCTTGCTTGTATCAAACATGGCTGAAGTTTTAAATTCTTTTGGAATAATTTGAGCGTAATCAGGATAGTTTCCCTCCACCAACCTAGAAACTAATTGAATATTACCATAGTGCATCGCAATTTGGTTTTCACCAACCAATACACGTACATTTGGTTCTTTGTCTTCGTTGTCTGCTAATGAAAGTATATGAATAATTTCTTGAGCAGTTCTGCCTGGTACTATTAATTTAAACTCTCCTTCGCCTTGTTGTACTTTAATTTTCTTTTCTGCCAAACGATAGCTATCTGTAGCAGCAATTATCAAACCGTTGTAATAAGGTGTATTAAAACCAAAATACATTCCTGATAGTTCTGGTCTAATTTCTGATTTAGCTAAAGAAGAGACTGTTTGTCCCAAACCATTTTTTAATTGTTCGGCGTTAAACAAAAATCCATTACCATCAGTTACTGAAGGGATAACAGGAAATTCGTCAGACGGAGATCCTTTTATTTTAGTAGATGACTTTCCACAAGTTATCAATAGTTCATTATCCTTTAATTCCATCTCAATCTTTTCGTCAGATAAGAGATTCACAAATTCACTTAATGTTTTAGCTGGTACGGTAAATGAACCGGGTTCATCTACTTTTGATCTTACATGTGCAACAATTGCCAATTCAAGATTGGTGGCAATTATTTCAGTTTTTTGGTCGTCTGCTTTTATCAAAACATTTCCGAGTATTGGAAGGTTTACATTTTTGTTTGCTATACCTCCAACTATCGATAGTGCTTTGGACAGATTGTCTTTTGTACACGTTATTTTCATAGTGGGTGTGGAACGTTACGTTATTTAATTAAGTATATATATAAACAATAATAGTAATAAGGCTGTGGAAAGAGTTAATAAGTTCGTTTTTAATTTATAATTAGCCAATTTTAGTGTTGATAATTTTTTAATAGTTTGGTGGAAAACTGTGTGGAGAAAATCGTTTTTTTAAAATTTATTTTTTGTTGTTGATAAGTGGTGGTTTTATTCTTTAGGTGTCCACACGTTATAAACAGTTTTTACACAGCACTAAGCGCAAAAACAAAACTATATTTAGATGTTATTTATATATAATCTTTGTCGGATTAATTCTAATTCTTGTTTTAGTTTTAGATCATTATCGATATCTTTGGTAATCTTTTCATTGGCGTGCATGGCAGTGGTATGATCGCGTCCTCCAAGCTCGTCCCCAATTGAAGGGAAAGACATTTTGAGATCGTTGCGTAGTAAGTACATTATAATTTGGCGTGGATATGACAATTTCTTTTCACGACTCTTGCCGCACACATTTTCAGTAGACACATTAAAAAAAGTGCAGACAGTTTCAATTGTTTGTTGTGAAGTAACCGAACGACGGGCAGAGGAAGAATCAAAACTAGAAAGAATTGATTTTACAGACTCAGCGGTAGGAGCCATATTTTTGAGTTGGTGATAAGCAATAATTTTGTTTAAAGCACCTTCAAGTTCACGAATATTGCTTTGTACGATTGTAGCTACTGTGTTTAAGGTTTTGTCGTCCAAGATAAAATTCTTTTCCTGACATTTTTTGCCTAAAATTGCCACTCTGGTCTCGAAATCAGGAGCAGATACATCAACAATCATGCCCCATTCAAAACGAGACTTCAAACGGTCCTCAAGAGCCGGTATAGCCTTTGGTGGACGATCTGACGTGAGGATAACCTGTTTGTTTGCTTGGTGTAGTTCATTGAAAGTGTGAAAAAAAGATTCCTGGCTAGCATCTTTTCCAGCTATAAATTGAATATCATCAATCAAAAGAGCGTCAATGGAGCGGTAGCGGTTCTGAAAATCTCTTGAACCACCGCTACGCAAAGAAGTAATAAAATCGTTAGTAAATTTTTCAGCGCTAACGTAAAGAATGTTGGTTTGAGGGTTTTTTCTTAGTAGTTCATTGCCAACTGCTTGCAAAAGATGGGTTTTGCCCAAACCTACACCACCATATATAAACAAAGGGTTGTAAGCTTCACCAGGTCGATCAGCAACGGCTTTGGCGGCTGTAAAAGCCAATTCCGATCCCTTACCAACCACAAAACTCTCAAAATTATATTTTGGGTTTATAGTAAACCCGTGTGTTTGTGGTGTTTGGTGGCTGATTTGTTGGGCATAAGAAGGAGGTTTTTCAGTTTCAGCACTAACTTGTGGGGGTGGAGTTGTATTTACAGTCTGTTCCACTACGTTTTTAATGTTTTCAATTTTGTATTCTAATTTTTTTATAGGGAGGGCGGTAATCCTTTCCAAAGACTGGATATTTTGGTGGTGGTGTTTTTTTTCAATCCAGGCTTGGTTAAAAGTGTTTGGAACACAGATAATAACGTGTCCCTCTTGAAAAGTGACGATGCCGGTATTTTTAAACCAGGTGTTAAAGTTTGCTTTTGAGATTGCTAGCTCTAACTCAGATAAAACCGCTTGCCAAATTTCATTATTAGTCATAAGTGTTTGATTTTTAAAACTTTTATGTTATTTTAGCACAGAAAGACATCTATACAAACGCTCCAAACACCCAAACTGTGCAAAGTATGTGGATAAGTTGTGAGGACTGTGGATTATTGACTAAAAGCCAATAATGTGTTAATATAATGAGCATAATACATTAAATAAAAAGGTATGGCAACCAAGCGAACTTACCAACCAAACAAAAAACACCGTGCTAAGGCACATGGTTTCTTAGAAAGAATGTCCACAAAAAATGGACGTACAGTGCTTTCTAGACGTCGTGCAAAAGGACGTAAGAAACTTACAGTTTCTGATGAAAAATCAGGAAAATTATTGAGAAAAACACGTTAAACTCAAAACCCTCGATTGAATCGAGGGTTTTTCTTTGATATAATTTAAGCATGTACAACAAAAACAACCACCTCACCAAAGTAAGAGACTTTAATTTAGTTCTAAAACACGGTTATTGGATAAATAACCAGTTTTTAAGTTTAAAAGTTCTAGAATTAGCCAAAAATGAGGCTTATTTTCCTCCAAAAGAAGATGTTGATAAATTCAAAAAACAGCTTAAGTTAGCGGTTAATGTTGGGCTTAAAGTGTCTAAAAAAGCAGTGATACGCAATCGCGCCAAAAGACAGATAACAGAAATTTTGAGAGAAATTATGACGGGCGACGGGTTTGGTAGAATTAAAGAAGGATATTTTTTATTTTTTGTAGCGAAGCCAAACATTAAAGAAAAAAGCTTTGCTGAGATTAGCGAAGAAGTAAAACTATTATTGAAGAGAGCGAAAGTGTTGAGCGAATAAAAATTTATAACACTATTTTATTTCGCTTTTTTCGCCCGCGAGGGCGAAAGGATGAAGCTCGGCTTCATAACC
>CAZXEV010000059.1:635-4868 GCA_964639735.1 uncultured Gammaproteobacteria bacterium | reverse complement strand
GCTTCGTATGAATGTTGGCGATAAGTATAGTCTATATTTTTTAGAATACCCATTAATATCAAAAAAGTTCTAAATCCACATTCGGAAGAATTTTTTACAAACTCTGATTCGAGCTGCAACATTCCAGAGACATTTTTGTGGGCCAAAAGTTCCTGAATTTTTTCATCAAACTTGATTCCGTCTGGGTTGAAGCCAGCTGGTGAATCAGTGGTAAGAGCGTGAGATAAATCCCCTGAAGCTATCACCGCTACACGTTTGTTGCAGTCAAGAATCTTTTCTTTTATCAAATAACCAAAATCCAAATGTGTTTTCCATTCTAAATCGCAAAAACTTATTGGAACAATTTTTACATCTGGTAAATGTTGAGTAAGATAAAAAAGTGGCACGGTACTACCATGATCTAGCACTGGTTCGGTAATCAAGGTGGTTGGAATTTTTTCTTCTTTTGTTTTTTCTCTAATAGTAGTAGATAGATTCATCTCGCCTTTGAATTGTAATTTGGTAACTAAATCACCAAATTCTTTTAAGTTACCGTGATATTCAGGACAAACATTGATAGTAAAAGCATCAGAAAAATAACTACCATGTGCGGAGATGACTACTATTACATCTGGTTTGGATAAATATAATTCTTCCTCCAATTTTTCCATGGCGGTTTTTGTTTTTTCTAATTTCTTTAATATTTCCTTACCAATATTGGGGATTAATAATGGTGGATGAGGAGTGATAGCCGCGAAAACTAGCGACATATTTTTAAATTAATAATTAAGGTTTGATAGCAATAATATTTTTTGTTGAGACAATCCATTCTGCTAGTTTGTTTGGTTCTACGAAACGGTTGGTGTAATCTGGGTTGCCCATGGTAATGAGCACGTATTCTTTTTTGTCTTTATTATTTTTAAACAACATAATTAGATTTGAACCAGCTTCCTCGATATATCCGGTTTTACTGGCTAAAATTTTATAATTTCTTCCAGATTTTTCAACTAATTTGTTGGTATTTTTGATTGTGTGTGTAGCAACTTTGTTTTTGTTTAGAACTTCTTTGAAAGTATAAGTAGTTTGACTGACAGCCTCCTTAATTTTTTCGTTTTTGAAAGTCTTAATGAAAATTTTTAGAAGATCACGTGGGGTTGATTTGTTGGCAGGATCGAGTCCGGTAACATCGGCAACTTTGGTATTATCCATACCCCAAGTATCTAGATTTTTATTCATTAATTTTATAAAACTTTTTTCATCCAATCCTGTAGCTTGTGCTAACATGCGTGTAGTGTTGTTGGCTGAACCTACCAACATAGTATTGAAAGCGTCTTTGGATTTAATTTTTTCTCCATCAACAATACTAAGATTTCCACCCTCCACACCGTATTTTTTACTGTTATAAGTAATTACTGTATCTGGTTTATATTTTTCGTTTAAGACAGTTAGAGCGGTAATTAATTTGGTGAGAGAAGCCATAGAAAGTTGGGTGTCTATAGCTTTTCCTGAGATGATGCGGCCGCTTGGATATTCGGCCAACAAATAAGCAGGTAGTTTGGATCCGTACAAGTCCTTTATGGCAATTTCTGAATCACCCAAAAATTTATCTTTGGAATTTACCAAATTGGAATTCAAAAATATTTTTTCGCCGTCGGAAATAGTCATTAATGTTTTGAAATCTACAGTTATTACATTGTTTTTGTTGTATCCCATGGCGTTAAATGTGTCTGTATCGGCCAATAGACGTTTTTTCTGTTGTTCAATTACATATATTTGTTCACTGTCTGCATCTTTTAATAATAAACCATCCTTAATGACAGGGGCTGCATAAATAATAGGAAATTGAGCCAAATCTTTTTTCTGATGTTTCTCAATTGGTACGTTGTTATAATTAGCAGCTAATAGATTTTTTTCGGTTATTGGATAAAAATTATTATCCTTTAAAAAATAATATTTATTATCCAAGTCAGTGATTTGGTAGACAATACCAGTAGGGGCAGTAGAAGAGGCGGTAATCATAGGTCCGGTAGAATAGCCAACCAGATCATTAGTACTTATGTCGATAGTTTCGTCAGGATAGTAACCCAATTGTTTCACAGTGTTTTCTGATTCAAAAGGACGGATAGTGTCGTAGTCCAATAGATAATACTTGTTTGATTCTGTTCTCAAAACTGAATAATTTGGTAGCGAAATATCTGAGCCGGATTCGTAATTAGTAAGTTCCGATTCTGGTACGGTTATTACCATTTTTGGGTCAGCGCGAGAAATTAAAACAGCCATGTTTTTGAATTTTCGTTTTTTACCATCTTGTATTAACCAGACATCTGTAGTGCTGGTAGAATTGTCTGTTTTTACCAAGGTGCCATTTGGATAATTTTGACTGAACCAAGTTTGCCATATGCGCCAAAAATTTTTATTACCATGTAAATGCGGTGTATAGGTATATAAAAATGCAGTCGCCCAACTTTGAGGTATAACTTCAGTATTGTCGATAGTCAACAACGAATCCTTCTTTTTAATAATGGAATTGATGTCTTTGTTGTCGAAATACCAGCGCATGATACCGCCGGCATCGTCCACTTGTTTGGCAAAGCCTTTGTGTTTGGCAACTTTTGGATCATTGCGATCGCAACTGTCACACACTGCATATCCGGTTGCCCAATCAAGCTGTTTTTGAGCAGGGGAGTCATCAGTAATCAAACTCTGTTCTTTTTGCAAAGTTACCAACAAATATTTTGGATTTACTCGATTTGTTTGTGAAGAATCAAAAATAATACCGGCAGCAGTCCGCATATTGCCGTTCAAATCTTCAGTTTGATAGTTTGCCAGATAACTCCCTCGATCTTCGAGAAAGTTTTGGATATCAGAAATAGTCCAACCTTGATAGTCGAACATTTCGTTGTCTGAAATTATAAATTGTGGATTAAAATTTGCCTGAGCCAAGGTTAGTTGTGGTACAAGCAGTGATAATACCAATAAAAAAACCATTATTTTTCGCATAAATATATTTTTAGTGTCTTCTGTATATATTATACGTTATTGTACCATACTTTTGTTTCATCTACAAACAAAAACCTCCTGTATAAAACAGGAGGTAAAAAGCATTTATTTGAACATGATTTTGCCTTTTTCTAGATATAATTTTACTGTTTGTCCGTCTTTGATTTTTCCATCAATAATTTGTAGTGATAATTCGTCCAGAATTTCATTTTGGATAACTCGCTTGATTGGGCGAGCACCATAGGTAGGTTCGTAGCCAACATTGGCGATATGTTTCTTTACAGTATTATCAATTTCCAAAGTTATTTTTTTCTCGTGAAGACGAGTTTGGATCTTCTCTAATTGTAGTTCAACAATTTGGGCGACCTGTTTTTCGTTTAATGAATGGAAAATAATTATTTCATCCAAGCGATTTAAAAATTCTGGTTTAAAATGCTCGTGTAATGACCCCATGATTTTTTCACGCATGTTCTTTTCTTTGGTCTTAGTAGTTTTAGTTGAACCTGTGTCAAATCCAAACTCACCGTGTTTGTTAAGGTTCAAAATCATCTGACTACCAATGTTGCTGGTCAAGATAATAACTGTATTTTTGAAGTTAACTAAGCGGCCTTTAGCATCTTTGACATGACCTTCGTCCAAAATCTGCAACAGAATATTGAAGACATCAGGGTGGGCTTTTTCAATCTCGTCAAATAGTAACACGGCATAAGGGCGACGACGAACAATTTCAGTGAGCTGTCCGCCTTCTTCGTATCCGACGTAACCTGGAGGGGAACCGATCATTTTAGAAGTACTGTGTTTTTCCATATATTCACTCATATCGATTCGAATCAGTGCGTCGTCTGTATCAAAAATAAATTCCGCCAAAGCTTTGGCAAGTTCGGTTTTGCCTACACCAGTTGGCCCCAGGAAAATAAATGATCCAATGGGACGGTTTGGCTCGGCAATACCAGCACGAGAACGACGGATAGCGTTGGAGACGGATCTTACGGCTTCTTCTTGACCAACTACACGTTTTTCAAGAACCTCTTCCATTTTTGTGAGACGGACACTTTCGGCTTGCAACATTTTTGAAGCTGGAATACCAGTCCAGCGGGCAACTATCGTAGCAATGTCTTGATCGGTTACTTCTTCTTTTAAAATGCCGTGAGATTTTTGCATGTCAGCGAGCTTGCGTTCATCGTTTTTGATATCACCTTCAAGATTTGGAATGCGACCGTAACGAATTTCGGCAACTTTTTGTAAATCACCTCG
>CAZXEV010000059.1:0-625 GCA_964639735.1 uncultured Gammaproteobacteria bacterium | reverse complement strand
TTCTTCGATTTCAGCCTGCTGTTTTAATTTGTCTATTTCTTTTTTCTTGGTATGGATTTTGGTAATGATTTCTTTTTCATTGTTCCATTTAGCTTCAAGTTCACCACTTTTTTCTTTTAGTTCAGCCAAATCCTTTTCCAATTTTGTGAGCCTCTCTTTTGATTCAGGGTCAGTTTCTTTTTTGAGAGCGCGTTTTTCGATTTCAAATTTGATCATCTGACGTTTCATTTTGTCCAATTCTTCTGGCATGGAATTTATTTCCAAACGCAAAGCACTGGCGGCTTCGTCCATTAAATCAATGGCTTTGTCTGGCAAGAATCGATCAGTGAGATAGCGGTCAGAAAGTTTGACTGCAGAAATAATAGCAGCATCAGTGATACGCACACCATGATGCACTTCGTATTTTTCTTTGATCCCGCGCAAGATGGCTACAGCATCATCCAGGGAAGGCTCTTTTACAAGGACGGGTTGAAAGCGACGTTCTAAAGCCGCGTCCTTTTCAATATATTTTTGATATTCTTTTAATGTTGTTGCTCCAATAGCATGAAGTTCACCGCGAGCCAGCATTGGTTTGAGCATATTAGAGGCATCCATTGAGCCTTCAGAAGCGCCAGCACCAACGATA
>CAZXEV010000058.1:0-4930 GCA_964639735.1 uncultured Gammaproteobacteria bacterium | reverse complement strand
TGCATGCCTTAAACACGCCGCCAGCGTTCATCCTGAGCTAGGATCAAACTCTTAATAAAAGAGAATGAAGTAGCTCGGAAATAAATCCGAACTATTAATATATTTGTTGTTGAATAGACAGTTTAATTTTATACAAATTAAATTGTATATAATATGGTCTTTGTCACGTTTGTATTGTCAAGGTTCATTTTCTTCCTCACAACTACCAGATAAGTAGTCACTGTTGAAAGAAAAAAGAGGAAGCCAATCTGACTTACTCTTTTCTCTTTCCAGTATCTCGCAAGTAAACTCGCACGACTTAGAAAAATGATTTGATTTTAGAAGTACTTTTTGTTTGCAAGATTTGTTTAAAGCTTTTACATAATAGCATAGAGGTAAAAGACTGTCAAGAGCGTAAATGTCGCTAGGTTGTGGATAAAATTTAAACTACTTTTTTATTTGATTTTTGGTATTTTTTTGGCGCCACTCACCTATTTTTCCATGGTCTCCAGAGAGTAAAATATTTGGTACTTTTGCTCCCATAAAATTTTCTGGTCGAGTATATTGTGGATATTCCATCGCACCCTCTACAAAAGTTTCTTCAGTCAGTGATTCTAGATTCCCCAATACTCCTGGAATCAAACGCGCTGTAGCTTCCGTAATAGTCAGAGCTGGCAATTCACCACCAGCCAACACATATTCTCCCACCGAGATTTTTTCATCAACAAATTTATAAACGCGTTCATCAAATCCTTCATAGCGTCCGCAGATCAAAATTAGATTATCTAATTTTGAAAATTGTTTAGCTATTTTCTGATCAAACTTTTTTCCATCTGGATCCATTATAATTATTTTGGTTTTTGGTTGCTTTATTTTTTTTCCATCTTTTACCAATCCCATATTTTCCAGACAACGGTAAATCGGTTCCACCTGAAGCACCATCCCTGCCCCACCACCATATGGTTTGTCATCCACATGATGTTGTTTGTCCAAAGTAAAATCACGAAAATTGTGCGCCAAAATTTCAATCTGACCATTTTTTTGGCCACGACCAAGAATGCTCGCCTGAGCATAATCATGAATTAGATCTGGAAAAAGTGTGAGAATATTAAATTTCATAAGTTGGATTATACTCTAAAAATGCGTAAAAAACAAGAGCGCCGACCGATTGGCCGACGCTCTGTCTAAATTTATTTGTTTATTTCTTTTTTACTACCGGAGCTTTTACCACTGGTTTTTTGACCACTGGAGCCGGTTTTTTTACTGTAATATCAAAACTATTTTCTTCAAGCACTATACCAGTCTTGAAGTCCATAATTTGAACTTTTACGGTATAGGTACCATCAGCCAATTTACTATTCAAAACGTTTGTAACATTGGTTTTGAATGTCTTGCCTTTCGCAATCGATACACTACCTGTTGCTTTGGCAACAACCTTACCATTGATATCCAATACTTGGCGAAGAACTTTTACTTTTGCAGTTTTGGTAGCTTCATTCTTGTATGAATAGGTATATTTCAAGGTGGTGTTTGGTTTGTAAACCAAAGTCTTCAGAGGTGTAATAACCACTTTTGAATCTGGGTTTGACACTTCAAATTTAGGAGCAGTGAGAGTTACCACATTCGTAGTAACTGGAGCAACTACAGGAGCGGCTATATAGCCATCATTGAGAGTTACTGTGACTTTGTATGCTTGTGTAGCTACACCAGTAGCTGACATAAACTTGACATAAACAGTCTTTACACCGGCACCTTTAGAAAGTGTGAAGGCTTTTGTAGGAGAATAGGCTTCCCAACTTGCACCAGCAAAACCTGGATCTTCGGAGATTGCTACCTGAGTTGCATTTGTTGCTGAAAGGCTCAAGGTAATGTTTTGTGAAGTGGTTTGAGCACCTGCAGAAACAGTAGCTGCGGATGAAGGAGAAGTGACAGAAGGAGCGGAACCGCCTGCACCACCACCTGATGCGAAGTAAGAACCAGTGTATGATGCGGTAGCGCCAGAGCCAGATAATGCGCCATAACCATTACTATATGATAATGTTAGTGTGCCGTTACCAGATACATCTGCTTTGCTATTTGCCGAAGCAGCACTTGCAATGTTGAAAGGAATAGATCCAGAGAAAATACCTGATGTGGCAGTAGTTTCAGTCAGAGTTACTGTTTCTGAATCACTGAAGTTAGAGCCAGTGATTGAAACAGACTTAGTCTCAACAGTTCCAGCTAAAAGATTGGCGGTTGGATCGGTTATGCTGACAGAAACAGTATTTCCTGTTCCATTGGCTGAACCACTAGTATATGAGGTTGAAGTCAAACCACCAGTAGCTGCTTTCTTAACTCTTCCAGTACCAGATTCTGTTGTAGTAGCATTATTGGTATAATCACCAGTCGCAACTAAATCATAATTTCCAATATTTAAAGTACCATTATTTACAACAGCCACAGTTGATGTTGCGTTACCACTCAAAGTATATTCACCACCAGCTGGTAAAGTAAGGGTAGCAAAAGTAGTAGTAGCAATATTAACAGTAGCTCCAGAATAAATAAAGTTTGAAGTAGATGCAGTCAATGTTCCATTTACAACTAAAGACGTACCATCTGCTGTCAATCTAACCGTATAGGAAGCAGCGTTTAGAGATTTAAAAGAGTTAATTACAAGAGAATTGGTTGTGGTAACATTACCACCTAAAACAACATTAGTTCCATCAATTAACAAATTGTAATACGTTCCTGCACTAACTGTTGAATAATTCCCAACATAAATAATTCGTCCGTATGAAGGTGTATACGTTCCATTATTTACAAATGTAGTCCCTGCACCATACAAATAAACACCGTTTGAACCACCAAAAAACGAACCGTTTATTGTAAAAACATTGTGAACCAAAACCGAACTACTCAAATTAGTAACCCCAGCATTAGTAGAATTAATAATTAAATTATAATACGAACTGGTTGGAGAAATTAAAGTTTGACCAACACCAGAATAAATAACTGTGGAAGAATTATAGTTAAACGTTCCCTCAACAACAAACGGTGTGCCAGTAGCGGTGAGTATTAAAGTATGGGAACTTCCGGAAAGACTACCATAGACAGCCATTATATTCGTTGTGGTCACAGTGCCGCCCAATGAAACATTGCTTCCTGTAACACTAATATTAAAATATGTTCCTGCACTAATTGTAGAAGTGTTACCAGCGTAAGTAATTCTTCCATACGAAGGCGTATATGTACCATTATTTACAAATGGGGTTCCTGTACCATACAAAGAGATATTATTTGAACCGCCAAAAAACGAACCATTTAGAGTAAACACATTATAAACTATAACTGAACTGTTCAGGTTAGTCACACCAGCATCTGTAGAATTTATAATTAAATTGTAGTATGAACTTGTCGGAGAAATATAAGTTCCACCTACACCAGAATAAATAACCGTTGAAGTATTTCTATTGAATGTGCCATTTACTACAAATGGCGTACCAGATGCAGATAAAATCAAAGTCCCAGTACCACCATTTAATACACCCGTGATCGTGGTTGAAGCAGTCGAAGTGACTGTGCCGCCCAAGGTTGTTGTACCTGTAATATTAATGTTGTATAAACTAGCATTTCCATCACCGCCAAGAGTACCAACGCCACTCATCGTAACTGAACCAGATGTCTGAGTCACAGTTCCGTTTATAGCAAAACTACTACTCACGACTGCATTATACGTACTTCAGCTAAGAGTCGCGCCCAAGTCAACCGTCAAATTATTAGTTGAAGTTACACTACTAGACAAGGTTTCTGTACCGCTAACAATTAAATTATAGAATGTAGTATTACCAGCACCACCCAAAACTTTTGATGCGCCAGTCATAGTAACTGTTCCACCAGTCCCGTTAAAAGAACCCCCGGTGATAATATTTAAATTTCCAGCTAAATTTAGACTTCCACCCGTCATTTGTAGTGTTGAAGTAACATTAGTATCACCACTAACATTAATTGTGCCACCCGTCAACTGAAATAAACCAGAACCAACACCAAGGTTAGTCCCTACATTTAAAGTGTTGTTTGTTCCCACTACAAAAGTGCCATTGTTTATAAAAACTTCGGCAGAAGTTGTAACAATAACACCACTTGCCATTGTAGTAGTTCCAGAATATGCACCATTAAAACCTAGATACTGAAGAGTAGTACTTACATCAACCACAATATTCCAAGCACCCGTTATCATAGCCACATCATTTTCTCCTGGTGTCACATCTCCACCCCAATTTAGACCTTGAGAAAATGTTGTACCATCTCCACCGCCATCCCAAATAATTATGGCCGCATTTGCCTGTCCACCAAAAAAGAAAGAAGATAAAAACAAGACGGATCCCAATAGAACCAGCTTACTTTTTCCCCATGATATTGCGTTGTTATTCATAGGTTTTAAATATAAAATAATTAGAATAATTAATATTAACAAAAGATTCATCAACATATTTTCGACAAAAAAACTAGTTACAAGATTATTATACTACAGATCAAAGCGAATATCTACCCCTTACCCCCCCCAACAACAGCTCAAATATGTGGATAACCAGTTAAACAACAAAAAAACCGCCTCGTTTTATCGAGACGGTTTTAAATTTTGTTTTAGATTCCTAGATCATCCACGGCACTAGTATCAATCGGAGCGGCACTCACCATTGGGCGAGGACCACGACCGCCTACCGGTTCATTGATCTTTAGGTTCACGCGAGCATTGTGCTTGGCGCCTACGATCTTGAGCAAGGTGCGGATTGAACGAGCGGTTTGGCCGCCACGTCCGATGACATAGCCCATGTCTGCTGGATCAACATCCAAAGTAATGAGCACGCCGCGTTCATCGATAGTGCGGTCGGTCTTTACTTTGTCTGAGTTGTTGACAATCGCTTTCACGAGAGTCTCTACAAACATCTGATCTGCTTCCATAGTATTATCA
>CAZXEV010000057.1:4881-5172 GCA_964639735.1 uncultured Gammaproteobacteria bacterium | reverse complement strand
TGTTTAAACCCTATCCTTCAGTGCTCTTGCTTCTAGCCTTCTTGTGCACAACTTTCGTTGCACACGACTCACCCCCAAAGGGTGAATTTTATAGATGGCTTATAGTTTTTTATTGGTAAAAATCTTTATCTCCTGGCCAAAATTTTGCTGTGTAAATGTTTTTTGTACCCCCGACTAAATCGGGACAAATCTTATTTACTTGGCACTGATTGGCTTTGTGGGCTAATAATAGCAGAAAATTTCTTTTCTGTCAAGGCCGGGATGCGATTGAGTAATCTTGCGGTAAAAAAT
>CAZXEV010000057.1:0-4871 GCA_964639735.1 uncultured Gammaproteobacteria bacterium | reverse complement strand
TCTACACACTTTGGAGTAGCATTCATGATGTCGATCAAACGTTTGTGTACACGCATTTCAAACTGTTCGCGAGCGTCTTTATGTACAAAGGTTGAACGGTTTACAGTAAACTTTGTTTTTTCTGTTGGCAAAGGTACTGGACCGACTACTTTGGCTTCATTACGAGCGGCAGTATCGATAATAGTGCGAGTTGCTTGATCAATAACACGGTTATCATAAGCGCGAATCTTCACGCGGATACGAGTACCGACTTCTTCTTTTTTAGTTGTAGGAGTTGTGGTTGTCATGTTATTTATTAAAATTAAAGAGCTAATTAAAGAACAATTTTAAGGGGGCGTTTTTTAGAACGCCCCCAATAAAATCTTATTTGATAATTTTTACTACTACACCAGATCCAACAGTGCGTCCACCTTCGCGGATAGCAAAGTTCATCTTGTCTTCCATAGCTACTGGGTTGATCAATTTGATCTTCAAGTTTACAGTGTCGCCTGGCATAACCATTTCAACACCAGCTGGAAGTTCAAGGATATCACCAGTTACGTCAGTTGTACGGATATAGAACTGTGGTTTGTAGCCTTTGAAGAATGGTTTATGACGACCACCTTCTTCTTTACTCAAAACGTAAATTTCAGCTTCAAATTCAGTGTGAGGAGTGATTGAACCTGGTTTAGCCAAAACCATACCACGTTCAACTTCTTCTTTCTTTGTACCGCGTAACAAGATACCAGCGTTATCGCCAGCTTGTCCTTCTTTCAAAGACTTGTTAAACATTTCAATACCAGTAACAACAGTCTTCATTGGTTCTTCACGCAAACCAACGATAGAAATTTCATCATTGATTTTGATCTGACCACGTTCGATACGACCAGTTACTACTGTTCCGCGTCCTTCAATAGAGAAAACATCTTCAACAGGCATCAAGAATGGTTTATCAAGATCGCGAACTGGAGTTGGGAAGTATGAATCCATAGTAGCCAACAATTCCATGATTGGTTTTGCTGCTGCTTCATCAGTAGGATTTTCCAAAGCTTTCAAAGCGGAACCGCGAACAAATGGAATAGCATCGCCAGCAAATCCGTATTTTGTCAAAAGATCACGAACTTCAGCTTCTACTAATTCTACTAATTCTGGATCAGCCATATCAAGTTTGTTCAAGAATACGATAATATTCTTTACACCAACTTGGTTAGCCAACAAGATATGTTCACGAGTCTGAGGCATCGGACCGTCAGCTGCAGATACTACCAAGATAGCACCGTCCATCTGAGCAGCACCAGTGATCATATTTTTAACATAATCGGCATGTCCAGGACAATCTACGTGAGCGTAGTGTCTATTTGCAGTTTCGTATTCTACGTGTGCTGTGGAAATTGTAATACCACGAGCTTTAGATTCTGGAGCTTTATCCAAATCACCCACACCTTTTTGTTGGGCTACACCACCGCTGGCGTTAAGAACTGCCAAAAGAGAAGCAGTCAAAGTTGTTTTACCATGATCAACGTGACCAATGGTACCTACGTTAACGTGAGGCTTGGTTCTACTAAACTCAGCCATAAGATTAGACGTTCACGGCACTGCGTCGAGTGGTCGAGGCAGATTTTTGTCCAGCCGCTAAATTTTTAATAAAAGTTTTTAATAAAACACGCTAACCATAAGAGATGATTAGCGTGTGCATTATAACAGGTTTTAAATATTTTGCAAGGGGTGAGAAATTGTGGATAAATTTTATTTGAACACTATTTTTATTCAATAGGTTCCAAATAGAACTTTTCCTCTTCTCCTTCAGGCAAGTCAGACAGGTTCTCTTCGCCAAAAGTTTGCTCAACTTGGCCAGTTTCTAGAGGAATAGTACTTATTTCAGGCAATTTTTCGATCACCGGCTCTAGAACTGGTTCTGGTGCGAAGGTTGTTTCATTTTGTGGTACTATACCCACATCTTCGAACTCATCACCCTCGATTTCATCTATATCTTCCACTTCGGCTACTTCAGGTAAATCTTCGTCAACTTCAACTATTGGTAGCGGTTCCTTGCGAACATTTTCCTCCCAATCTGGAATCGGTTGGCGATTTTTCTTGACCTGCCAACGTGAGATGTCATGGTTCAATTTGTTCAGCATGTCTTCTTCTTCGAGGTCTTCCAATGAAGATGTGTCGTTTAGCAAATTCTCATATTCGTCTAGATTCATCAAAACCATGGTTTGATCGGTTTCTTTATCCATGATAACAAAACGATCTCCAGTGCGGCGTACTAATCTGATAATTCGATCTAATTGATTTTGTCGCATATGATTATTTATTACGTTTTCATTTTATACCCAAGTCAACAAACAGTCAAATAATGACAATAAAACAAAAAACCGCTATAATTAGCGATTTTTTGTTTTGCTCTATCCACAAATAATTGCGAACAAAGTGTTTGCGCGCCGGACTACTCCTTCGAATTAGTCGGCGCGCGGTGAGAGGGGTGGGTGTCGCTGTGGCGGCGCCCGAGATCAGTTGGCCAGCGCGAAGACCGCGGGGCCGAACTGGCCACCTTCCCGCTTGCGCAAGTAGGCGGGGCGCGAAAGCGTCCGCAGTTGGGCCTCGGTCGGCCCCGACCAGTCGGTCGGGATACCTTGTGTGGCGGCCAGACGCGGATTGCCCACGAAGGCCACCTCGATTTTCCCATTTCCCAAGAAAAAGAGGTCGAACTTGATCATCTATTCCCTCACTCGTCGGGTGAAAAAGGCTGGGTAGCCTTGTCCCGAACAGCCTAGAGCATAGCATATTTTAGCCAAAAAGTCAATAGTAAATAACAAAAAAACCGCTAATTAAGCGGTTTTTTTAGCATACTTTAAACACAAAATTTATGTTTACAGTATGCGCGCGTCAGATTACTCCTTTAAATTAATCTGCGCGCAGTGAATTGAAACGGCGAAGTGTGGCAGCGGCTAGCAGCCGCGAACACCAAAGCGTCGAATCTTCTTGGCGTTGATGACCTTGGCCTTGACGGGCCGGGCGTCGCGCAGACCACGAGCACCCTTGAGCTCAAGTGGCGGTCCGCTGATCGGCCGAAACACCGGCTGAATCATCAGCGCTTCCATGGGGACACACCCCATGAAGACGAATTGTACTAGCAAATAAGGGTACATCACACCTCCTGCTTGGTCTTGGTCCACTGACTGACAAAAGCGACCATTTGCCGCTCCGCTTCTTGTTGCTTTGGAAACGGCATACCGATGTCGATGATGGCACAGTCCACGTACAGAACATCGTCTTCCAAGACCATCTCGCCACCCAAAGAGTCAGGTGCATTGATGGTGTGGTACACGACGCGACTGCCGTTGACATCGAGCACTCCACTCATGACACTGTGTTGCCTTGCCAAATTAGCCATTCTCATAGTCACCCTCACTTGTTCTAGGTATTGCATGCCCCTACAACGAGAAGCCGCAGGGGAAGAAATCGGCCATCGTACTCACGACGATCTGACCATTCTTCTGCAAACACAGACAGCGCATGTCCGGATCACAGAATTGGCTTAGCAGGCCGCGACAGTGACCACAAGGCGTGTAGTCGATCTCGGCGAGACTCTTGATGAGCTCACCGGTCACGACCGGCGGACAGACGATCGACTGGGTCTGATGACCAAGCGCGATCGCGAGCGAACCACAGCGAGCCTTGGGACCGCGCGCGGCGATCATCGTGGCCAGAGCCGACGCTTCGGCATGAACCGTACTGGTCTGGGCGTTGTCTTCGACATTGCACCCGTAGAAAATACGATTCGAACCCTGCAGGCGAATGGCCGCGCCGACCATGAACCCGGAGACTTGGACGCTGGCATTGCGACGGACTCGCACTGCTCGCGCCAAAAGTTCCCGATCTTCGATGGAAAGCTCGTTCCACCCACACAGTTGCACTTGACCTGAAATCGGAATCTTGAACATTTTCTTACCCCACCGACGATCTATTGCCGGTTGTCAAAGATACTAACATAAATTATTAAAAATGCAACAAAAAACACCTTGACCAAGGTGTTTTAAAAAAATTATTTATTCTTTACAATCATATCAAATGCGATCGGCGAAGTATTTTTTTTATTTAAATCACTGATTTTTACAAATAAAGCCCCACCTGAATCATGACCATCGGCAGAGGTTTTTAAACTATCAAAAATTATATTTACTTTATAATATATACCAACATGGTGAAAATCTATTATCTCGCTTGTTTCTTTTTTATACTTACAACTATATTCATTTATTCCAATCAAATTCATTTCTTTTACCTCTGAATTTGTTTCTTCCAAAAATTCTCTTTTTAAACAATCCGTCACACTTTCCTCAAATTCCAAGCTACCACCTGGTAAATCATACTGACCGGTGTATGGGCCTCTGGTTTTTTTAATAACCAAAACTTCGTCATTTTTAAAAAATATTCCGTAGACACCGAGGTGAATTTTGTTGTCCATATCACAATTTATTTAACTCAAATCAATATTATCACAAATAGTCAGAAACAAAAAACGCCTTTTGATAAAAGCGTCTTTTTTGTGCACTCATTAGGAGTCGAACCTAAATTTTCGGCTTCGCAGGCCAATGTCCTATCCATTGAACGATGAGTGCAATAACTTCTTTACTAGATTTTCAATATCCTACCCATGCGTTCACTAAGTGGCTCTTCTTCTTGGTCGAGATCCTCTTCCATATATAGAGACAGATATTCGCGAATTGGCATCGGGTCGTAATCATACAACGGAACCTGAATACGGTGGTTCAAAACATTATCTTGAGAAAAATATAAATTCTTTGTAAATGGTGGATTGTATATCAACCAAAAAGAAGTTAATTCACTGTAGCGATAATATTTTTTACCAATCACCACTCCGGTGT
>CAZXEV010000056.1:0-5196 GCA_964639735.1 uncultured Gammaproteobacteria bacterium | reverse complement strand
AGAATGGGATGATATCTTCGAGGCCGTAGAGACAGGTGACGACACCTATATCAAAGGATTGTTGGTGAGAGAGTTTGGTAATATTGAGTTCAACAGCCTGGGTGATCTAAAGAATCGTTTGGACGCATTTTTCTCAGGTGGAAGAGAGTTGAGCATGAATTTAAATTTAAATGATCTACAAAATGGTCAACACAAGAAAAAGAATATGGCGCTTGTGTTTAGGCCAAGAGTGGGAGGAGCCGCTCCTTTTGTAGAAATAACTTTGACCAATGAGTCTGGTTTGGGTATTCGTAAGGATCAAACTATTACGCGAGTGACTGATGTCCATGATGTTACCCCGCGTCCGCAAACTCCGCCAAAGCCAAAAGGTTTGTTTGAAAGATGGTTTGGAAAAAAATAGTAAAAATTTAAATAATCTCGACAAAATCGAGATTATTTTTTTATATAATTCATTCCGCCTAAATTTTTTATCAACCCTTTGATTTCCATGATTACCAAAGTCGAATTAGTGATGGAGCTGTCTAGTTGGCTTTCCAAAATAATTTGATTAATATTTTTTGGTTCTTTGTTTAGACATTTTAGTACTTTGTTTTCGGTGTCGTTTGCACCAGTAGGTTGATCTGTCGGAGTGGTTTGTTTGATTGTTTGTAAATTTAATGCCTCCAAAATATCGTTTGGTTCGGTGATTAATTTGGCGCCAAATTTTATTAAATTATTTGGTCCGTCTCCAGTAGGTGAAGTGATTGCATGAGGTACGGCCATCACTTCGCGATTATAATCGAGTGCACAACGCGTGGTGATGAGTGCGCCAGATTTTATTGGTGCTTCGATCACTAGTGTGCCGAGTGTAAGTCCGGCGATGATACGGTTGCGGGCGGGAAAGGAATATTGAGTAGGTAAAAATCCGGGTGGATATTCTGAAAGTATCGCGCCACCAGTCGAAATAATTTTTTCAGAAAGTTGCTTGTGGGCCGATGGATAAACATTTAGTTTGTTTATTCCCGAACCTAGAACCGCCACGGTAATGCCCTCGGCTTTGATAGTAGTAGAGTGAGCAACCCCGTCAATTCCAAGTGCTAAACCGCTCACAATCACTATTCCTTGTCTGGCTAGTGGTGTCACCAAATCTTCACAAATCATTTTGCCGTAGGTAGTCATCTTTCTAGTTCCGACCACGGCTAATGATGGAACATCTGAGGATGGAAGTGTGCCACGATAGAAAATGGTATGAGGCGGATCGTTGATTTCAGATAATAGTGCAGGATAATTTGAATCACCCAACGAAACGGATTGAATATTTTCTAAAACAAGTTTTTCCAAAATTTTTTCAATCGGATTTTTGTCACGCCAAGTCAAAAATTCATAGGCAATATTTTCTTCAAGTCCTGTTTTGATAATTTCGTCTAGTTCGGCTTCGTACAAATTTTTGAAATCAGTAAAATGTGACTTCAGCGCCGTATAACGCTTGTAAGTTATTTTTGGAAAGTGAGCCAGCCAGGCATGGTAATTCATAATAAAAAAATAGTAGATAAATTATATCACAAATTTTTATTGTTTTAAATTTAAAAAAACAAAAAAGGCCGTGAGGCCTTTTGTAATTTTATTCAGCAGATAATCTTTTTATTTCGGTTGCTACATTTACAAATGTCGGTTGTAATATCTTGAATTCATCTTTGGTAAATTTGTTCAAAACAAAGTCGCTTATTACTTCTATTTTTTCCTTATCGGCCGGTCCGACACCGATGCGGATGCGAGTAAAATCTTGAGTTCCAATATGTTCAATAATAGATTTAATACCATTGTGTCCGGCCGGTCCGCGATTGCTTTGCACTCGTATTTCTCCAACTGGTATATCTTTGTCATCGTGAATCACGACGATATCTTTGGATGTTAATCGATAAAAATTCATCATAATCTGGACAGAGATGCCGGAGTTATTCATGAAAGTTTGAGGCTTTGCCAAGACAACTTTATTGCGTCCAACTTTATAATCAAAAATTTCTGCCTGTAATTTGGAAGATTTTTTGGAAGTTAAATTTTCGATCTCAGCAAATTTGGCCAAAGCCAACCAACCAGCGTTGTGGCGTGTGAGTTCGTATTCTTTGCCTGGATTTCCTAGACCTACTATAAGTTTCATAATTTCTAAAGTGAGCTAACCAATATTATTTATCGTCTTGTCTTTGTTAATTTAATAACAATCGGAGCAGCAAAAAAACTAAATTGTTCACGCAAACGATTCTCTAAATAGTGTACATAAGACATATTTAGGGAAGTTTTGTATTTGATAAACAATTCGAAAATTGGTGGGTTGGCATTGATCTGGCGGAAGCCCAAAATCTTTGGATGATTTACGCCTTTGCCACGAGATGGCAAATGATCCTTGGTAACGTGGCGAATAAATTCTTCACAAACTTCTTCGGATAATTCAGTATGTCGTTCTTCCCAAGCTTGTTTGATAAGAGGGAAAAGTTGGTGAATGCGGTAACTTGTTTTGGAACTCACGAACACGATTGGGGCGTAAGCAATATGTGGAAAATATTTCATGATTTTTTCTTTCACGTCATTGCGGAAAGAATCAGTATTGTCTTCACTGAGATCCCATTTGTTTACCACGATAATTACACTCTTGGTGCTTTCGCGAAGTAATCCACCAAGCTGTTGGTCTTGGTCGGTGATAGGGGAAGAAGTATCAAGTAAAAACAAAACAATGTCGGCACGTTTCATAGTTTCGATACTTTTGCCAATACCAATACGTTCAAGCAATCCAGAAACTTTGGCTTTGCGACGAATACCGGCCGTGTCGATAAACAAAATGTGTTGATCATCTACTTCTACCAGAGTGTCGTGTGGTTCACGAGTGGTATGAGGCATGTCACTAACAATCACACGATCTTCACCAATTAATTTATTAAACAAAGAAGATTTGCCAACGTTTGGTTTGCCAAGCAAGGCTACCTTTATCGGTTCGATATCTGGCAAAATTTGTGGCTTCTTTTTTGTCTTTTTTAATTTTGAAAAAATTTGTTCCATGAGGTCACCCAAACCGGAACCATTTTGAGCAGATATTGCTAGTGGTTGTCCTAGACCAAGTTTGAGCCAATCTCGTTCATATTTTAGAGAATGTTCAACTGGACTGTCGGCCTTATTTGAAACCAAGATTACCGGACAGTCTTTTTTCTTTTGTGTTAATAGTTTGGCTAATTCTTTTTCTTGTGGTAGTAGGCCGTCTCTGATATCGGTCACAAATACAATAACGTCGGCTTCTTTGAGGGCCGCTTCGGTCTGTTTGATGATATCTTCTTCTAATAATACTTCGTCAGAAAAAGTAAGACCACCGGTATCAATAATACGAACATGTTGTCCGCGCCAAATTGCTCGGCCTTCGTTACGAGTGCGAGTGGTACCTGGAATATCTGAAACTAGCGCCTTGTCACTTTCGGTGAGACGATTGAACAGAGTTGATTTGCCTACATTTACGCGACCAACTAGGGCGATGGTAGGTAAATCTAGATCAACGATTTTTGCAAGTGTTGCCATATATTATTGTTTGTTTTCACTTAAATCCGATCCTAAAATGATCAATATATCGGCTTCAGTGTTGAATTTTAAATTTGGGTTAGCCTGTTCTGTGCTGGAATTTGTGTTATTACTACCATTATTTATCCATTCTGGCAAGCCTTTTTCGATTCTGGCGGTAATTTCTTTTTGTAAGGCTAGTAAAATGTCATTGGAAATCTTTGAATTTACTACATATATTGTAGTCGCGTCGATTGGTCTTTTTGGACTATTGGCAGCAGGTAAAGTAGAAAAGCCTTTTTCTTGTAGGTCTTGTTGATATTTAGCTGCTAACCCAGCGCGCCAAGTACCGTTTAAAATCTGAATCTTACCAGTAGGGAAGATTGATTTATTTTCGGCAGACAAATTTTGAGCAATTTTGGCATGAGTGTTGTCAAACACATTTTGGATTGCCAGATTGATATCATCAAAACTTCCGGTACGAGGAGTGAGTAAATATGCTCCACTATCAGCAATGTAAGATTTTAAATAACCGGTCTCAGAGTTGTCGAGAACTAACATTTTTATGTTTTTATCGGCATCTTTGGCTAGATTGGCCAAATACATCATCTGTCCAAAATTTAAATTTGTTGTAATGTGAGAAGACAATGACTGTAAAATATTTTGCACTAGAACCGGGTTTGTGTAAGTACCAACGGATAAAAGTTTTTCTTTTAATGCAGAGATCATAAGTTGTTGACGACGAGAGCGAGCAAAATCTGAACCTTCGCCATTGTTGCCGTGGCGAGAGCGAGCAAAATCAAGGGCGCGTTCGCCGTTCATATTTTGGACACCGGCTTCAAAATTCAAGGTGCGATAAGAAAAATTTGGTCCAGGGAATTCATAATCCACAAAAGTGCGCGGAACGTTTACGGTTACACCACCAACCTCATCGACGATTTCTTGAAATGCTGAAAAATCAACACGAGCGTAGTAGGGGATATCCATACCAAATGTTTTTGCAAAAACTTGACGTGCAAATTCACCGCCTGATCCTGCCGCTTGCGCTTCACCAAACGAATCCGCCGAATTTATTTTACGAATGCCGTGTTTTTCGATATTTACACCTAGGTCACGTGGAATAGAAATCATCGCGACTTCATTTGTACTAGGTTTGATACTCAAAATAATGTTTGTGTCAGATAGATATGGACCATCATGACCAGCTCCACCAATTCCAAGCAGTAATATATTGATACGATCATCTTTTTGGCCTTCTAAAATGTTGTCGGAGTGAAAGATAAAATTTCGGACAGTCTGTAAAATCCCAACGTTTTTTGGTTGAAGAGTCTTTAAATCATAGCTAGTTACTTCGTTTGGCCATTGAGCTAGAGAATAATTACGATAGGTGTTACAGCCAACTATAAACAATATTCCGATTATAATAAAAAATAGCCAAAATAGTTTTTTTCTTTTTGGCTTAGATTCATCCAGGTCCAAACGTTGTGGTTCCAACAAATTTATTGGTTCATTTGTCATCATATGGTAGGAAAATTATATCACAAAATATTATAAAAAGCAACCAAATGGGGTTGATTTTTTTTTAGAGTTGTGGTAGAGTAACTTCGAACTCTAATTCGGATGATTAGCTCAGCTGGTTAGAGCGTTGCATTCACATTGCAAAGGTCACTGGTTCAAATC
>CAZXEV010000055.1:1993-5246 GCA_964639735.1 uncultured Gammaproteobacteria bacterium | reverse complement strand
ACCGTCACCCTTACGGGCTCCGGATCTTTGTAAGCACACGGTTTCAGATACTATTTCATCGCCCTCTCCGGGCTGCTTTTCACCTTTCCCTCGTGGTACTTGTCCACTATCGATCACCAAAAGTATTTAGTCTTAGACCATAGTCGGCCCAAATTCAGACGGAATTTCACGAGTCCCGCCCTACTCAAGTAAGTAAACCACGTTGTATATTTTCATTTCGCGTAAGGGACTTTCACCCGCTTTGGTTGCTCATTCCAGAGACCTTCTGCTATAAAAACATACAGACGCCTAATTTTGTAGGAAATTAGCATCTACCACTTATAACACCATATAAACAACGGCCTATCCCTTTAAATTATAGTTCCAAGTTAATCGTGAGACCAACAATTCACTATAATAACATTTATATGGTTTGGACTTTTCCCTTTTCGCTCGCCACTACTAAGGGAATCTCTTCGATTTATTTTCCTCTAGCTACTGAGATGTTTCACTTCGCTAGGTTGTCTTCAGTTACCTATGTATTCAGTAAAAGATTTATAGCTCTTCGCTATAAGAGTTTCCTCATTCGGAAATCTGCGGGTCAATGGTTGTTTGGGACCTCTCCGCAGCTTAACGCACCCTACAACGTCCTTCGTCGACATTTGGTGTCAAGGCATCCACCATGCGCACTTATTTAATTGCATACGGCAAAAACACTAAATAGTGCTTTGCAGTTTATTGGAAAATACTTCTTCAGTATTTTCTACCCTATATACGTTGAATTTGTAAATTGTCAAAGTTCAGTCCAGTACAACCAAATCTTTGATGTCAACTTTTTGACATTTTTTATCTGGTTATAAGTTTTGAAAATAAAAGAGCCACTTCTTCAAGCGGCCCTCTAAAACGTCAGATTTGAATCTGCATTTATGAACCACTTGGATATTCTGAGTATGAATTTAATTGCAATGTAAACATTGTTTTTAAATTTTTGGTATCCCGATCAAAGTCGAGATTAACCCAGAGGTCCAATGGTACGTATTCTTCCAATAATCTTTGGACGTGGCTCCTTAAAAAGGAGTAACTAAAACGTAATTGCGATTATACCTTGTACTTTAAAGTATGTCAAGGGCTGCTTGTGTGGAAAGAATGTGGATAAAAATATTGCTGTTTTTTTGGCTATAGTAAGACAAAATAATAAATTAATTTTCAAAACAAAACCACTGCACTTCCACCTTCCTCTGAGTAATTCTTCACCGCCTTGTGGACTTTTAATTTATCTATAACTACTTCGCGCAATTTGCCAGTTCCACCACCGTATATTACTCTGGCACTATCATAATTGTTTTCGACACACTGATACAGAAAGACGTCTAGCTTATCCAACGCGTCATTTGGATAAAAACCATGCAAGTCCAAGGTCGGGATTTTAGCTCCTAGTTGAGCGGCATAGAATTTTAGTTCATCTATTTTCATATCTCTTTGGAGGATTTTCAAAAGTGATTTTTGGCGTTTCATCATTTATTACTTTTTCTGGTATTTGTAACTCACGTAAATATATCCCTCCTACCGCTCCAAAAAAGGCTTGAGCATAATCAAATCCTAATTCGCGAGACACCTCTTTAATAACACCTTCACTAGGTCCTTCAATTTCAACAAATGGATTCAATCCTGGCCAGGTATCAATACAGATTTCGCAACCCTTGTAAGCCCACATCTCTCGTTTTGTCTCTTGATAAGCTTTTTTGTTTGCCCCAATATATTCCAGAAAACTTACACCTTTATCAAAATCGTCAATTACCAATTCTGCTTCATGCTGGTTTTCAATTTTCTCACCATCAACCATTTTCAAACTTAATGTAATTTTGTTTGCCTCCTGACGCACTCGCATCCAACCACCTTTAATATTTACTGGCGGATCAAAAACTACCCTTTTCATCAGAAATTCTGGATATAAAATAATCGCGCCAATTTTGTTTAATTGCGCGCGAACACTGTTTTTATCTATGTTTGTGAATGTGGCTTCAAATTCTACTTGCATAGATTTATTTGTGCCTGGGAGAGGACTTGAACCTCCACGGGATTACTCCCAGCAGCTTCTAAGACTGCATTGTCTACCATTTCAACACCCAGGCTTTTACGGCCTTATTTAATCATATCTTTTATAAAAAAACAAGGGTCTAAAACAAAACACCTCTTGAGAAGAGGTGTTTGAAATTTATTTCAACAAGAATTTGTAATTGAATAGTTTATAAACAAGAAGTGCGGCCATAAACTCAGAAGCTGGAAAACCTTTGATTGGTGCGAGTTCCAACACGTCGAAACCAACTACATTTTTATTTTTAAACACCGCTTTCATCAGATCCAAACAATCATACCAACCGAGCCCACCTGGTTCCGGTGTGCCAGTCGCTGGCAAAACACTTGGGTCAAAACCGTCTAGATCGATTGTGATGTACACATCATCAGAAAGTTTTTTAACAATCTCAGCAATTGATTTGGCTTTGGTCACTTGATCTAAACCAAATCGTCGTGGGTGGTAGATATTATCTGCGATCTTTTTTTCTTTTATAAAATCCGCTTCGTCTTGGCAAATACTACGAATACCAACTTGGACGATATTATCTACATGATCATAACAACGACGCATGGCGCAAGCATGACTGTTTTTTGTGCCTTCATAACTATCCCGTAAATCACCGTGAGCATCCCATTGCAAGATAGATAATTTTGGATATTTTTTCTTGAGCGCCGGCATAACACCCGGTGCGATAGAATGTTCGCCACCAAGCATACCTACAAATTTACCGTCTTTTACCAATTCAGAATATTTTTTCTCCAATGTTTTTAACATTTTTTCTGGAGTCAATTTACTAACTGGCAATTGTGGCAAAGTAAAAATACCATATTTTTCATAAGCTTCACAATCAAATTCTCGATCATACAATTCAATTTGTGGAGAAGCATCAATTACGGCTTTTGGGCCAAGATCTGCGCCTTTTCCATAGGAAGAAGTTTTGTCATACGGCACAGGCAACACGACAGCTTTGGCAGATTTGTATGTTTGACCACTTAAACCACCAAAGTTTTTTGGGTATTTTGTTCTTTGATACATAATAATAATTTTTACCAACCAAATTTTTTACCTACATCTTCGGCAGTTTCGTGAGCACGAGCAATATTGATGTCACCATCTTGGCAAACAATGTTGGCTGGAGCAGACAACAAACAATGTTGAGAACCCAGCGCGTCTTGATAAGCACCAGTATCAAAAAAG
>CAZXEV010000055.1:0-1983 GCA_964639735.1 uncultured Gammaproteobacteria bacterium | reverse complement strand
CGCCATACTTGAACGCGCCTTTCAGCCCGCTGGTGAGTTTCACCTTCTTCAAGTTTTGGCAATCGAACATAACTACCGGCAGTATATTTATCATCACTATCACAACTACTACCACACAACCAAACGCGTTCCAAATTTTTTGAATTTAAATTGTTTACCGGAACAACATGCCATTTTTGTTTAATGGCCCAGGTATCAATAAGATCATTCATAAAACTACCATCAATAACATACCATTTGCGAGCCGCAGCACCTTTATTAATACTTTTTTCGTAAATAACTTTAAAAATAGTCACTTGCGACGGTGCCATAATATGACTTCCCCATTCACAAATAATATGAGGGGGAGCGATACCATCTTGTGCGGTGTGTTTAGCAATATAGCTAACGATTCTCTGCACCACACCTTGAACTGAATACATTTTTTTCTTTTCAAAATTGACATTAAAACCACCACCGATATCGATAGTATCAAGTTGTGGATTAACCAGTTTTAGCTTTTTATAAATCATCAAACCTTCTTTTAAGGCTTTGATAATATCATTAGCATGTGGGATATGCGAACCTACATGATAATGCAAAATTTTTAAATTACGCATTTTACCCAAACTCAAAAGCTCTTCTGGAGTAAAACCAAATCTATCGACAGAGTGATCCCAATGTGATTTGGTACGGAAATTCAAATCTACACGAATACCAACTTCACCTTTATAGTTTTTTAGACTTTCGTACTCATGATAATTTTCAATAATTGGCACAATGTCCAAACCTTGATTACGAAGTTCTTTGATCAAATCCAGATATTCATCAGTTTTAGGACCGTTACAGATAACTTTGATACGAGAGTTAAATTTATGTTGTTCCCAAAGACGTTTAACAATCCAAAGTTCATTGGCTGAGGCAGTCTCAAGATTGGCCCCTTCGGTAATCAAAGGCAAAATAAATTCGCGATTTTGATTTACCTTCATTGGATAATGAAAATAAAATTTACCTTTATATTTGTATTTTTTAATGTAAAAATTGAAAGTATTAATCAAAGTTTCTACGCGATTTTCAATAATAAAAGGAAAGGCCATCTCAAGAGAGGTCTCATATTTTTGAGCTAATTCATGAAGATTGTATTGATAGTTTCCTTCTTTCACAAGAAGTTCACCTTCTTTGTTGATATCAAAAAATTGAGTATCGAATTCTGCTTTACCGAGTTTCCAAAACTCTTTAAAATTCTGAGTTGGCATTTTAGAAGTGATAAAATTTGGCTTAAATACTGAATTAATGTATTTAGTATAGCACAAAAAACACGTTTTGTCAATGATTTTTCAGCTTGGCAAGCGGGTTTTTCCATGTTTTTCAGAACAAACGAAAACGCGACCGGTTACTTTTGAGCGGGTTATGAGCCGAAGCTCATCCTTTCGCCCTCGCGGGCGAAAAAAGCGAAAAAGTTACCGGTCGCGTTTGAAAATTTTATTTAGAATTATGGTCTACGATGACCACCACCGTGCCCACCACGACTTCCACCACCACCAAATGTACGTTCACGTGGAGGTTGTTCTACATAGCCTTCTGGTTTTTCGGTCAACATCTTCATACTAAGATTGACACGACCAAGACTATCTACTTCTTTTACTACCACTTTGATTTTATCACCAAGCTTCATTACGTCGCTTGGTTTGTTGGTGCGTGCCCAAGCAATGTCTGAAACATGTACCATACCATCTTGACCTGGCAAGATGTTGATAAAAGCACCAAAGTCTTCCATACGAACAACTGTACCCTCATAGACCTCTCCAGCTGTCACTTCATGAGTAAGCTGTTTGATCCAATCTTTGGCTTTTTGCATACCAACACTGTCGTTGGATGTTACCAAAACTTTACCACTATCATCGATGTCAATTTGAACACCAGTTTCAGCGATAATCTTGTGAATCATCTTGCCACCAGGTCCAATAACATCACGAATCTTATCTGGGTTAATAATAATAGTTT
>CAZXEV010000054.1:0-5299 GCA_964639735.1 uncultured Gammaproteobacteria bacterium | reverse complement strand
TGCATGATTCAAATTGACATTCTTTACGATTCTTGCAATTCAAAGCCTTAGCCAAAAGACGGGCGATGGTAGTTTTGCCAACACCACGTGGGCCAGTAAAAAGATAAGCATGAGCGATTTTGTTACCAGCAATTTCGTTGGTAATAGTTTTTACGATATGTTCCTGATCATGAATGTCAGAAAAAATTTGCGGTCGGTATTTTCGGTATAATGTTGACATAGTTTTTATAATGTTGCTTCACTTAAATCTACGTGTCCTCCCATTGGTGAACCTAGTGCTGATCGCTCCATAATTTCAGCCTCCACGATCTCACGTGGGCGACCAAATTTGAGGCGAGATAATTCTTTGATAGCTTCGGCGAGTTCTTTGTTGCCGGATTTTGGTGGGTAAGTCATCATGCTAAATGGCTTGGCGGCAGTATTGTCAATCAGTAGTTTACAGTAAGCAGTATATTGTTCAACGTTTACCAAATCATAAGCAGAAAAAACTGGTGCGAACTCTTTGGCCAAAATGTCGGCATCTTCAACACCGATACGGAATGATACTATCGTACCAGCGTTACCAAGTACGGCGTCGCGCACTGTGGATTTACCTTTGTTGTCTTCGAGCTGTTTCATGTATTGGTGAGCGATAATAAGCTCTAAACGATACTTACGAGCCTCAGAAAGAATCGTAGCGATAGAATCAGTAATAAAGTTTTGGAACTCGTCGATATACAAATAAAAATCATGGCGCTGCTCTTCGGGTAGGGCAGCACGTTCAAGAGCAGCCATTTGTAGTTTGGACACAATGATCATACCGAGTAAATTCGAATTGATTTCACCGGTTAAACCTTTGGCCAAATTAACAATCAAAATTTTCTTTTGATCCATCACTTCACGGAAACTAAATCCAGAATGACTTTGTCCAATAATATTTCGCACCATGGCATTTTCTGTAAAGCGACCAACTTTGGAAATCAAATAACCAAGCATTTCAGATTTGTGGAAGTCGGAAGTTTTGGCCATTTCTTTATCCCAGAAAGCCATTACCACTGGATCTTTCAATTTCTTTTTCCATTTGGCAACATATGAATCATCGGTGAACATACGAGGTACTTCGGCAATTGTACCAGGATTTTCCATGTCTGACATCAAAGTTAACATTACGTTTCTCATCTGGTGCTCAAACATCGGGCCGATCATCGATGGGTCGGTAACCATTTTGTAGAAAATAGAAATCATTTCCTGTGTGGCAAAATCTTTTTGTCCCTCGCTGTGAACTTCGAGCATGTTCAAACCGATTGGGCGATCGACATCTGATGGGTTGAAATAGATAACATCGTCAGCACGTTCTTTTGGTACGTGTTGCAAAACATATTCAGCAAAATCTCCGTGTGGATCAACGATACAAACACCCTCACCATTTTGCACATCTTGAATAGCTAAATTTTGAATAAATACAGATTTACCACTACCAGATTTACCGATAGTATAAAGATGGCGACGACGATCGCTGCGAGTCATTTTTACAATTGTTTCTTCTCCGCGATATAGTGTGCGTCCGAGCACAATACCCTCGGTCGGCATATTGGTTGGAGGTGGTGCTTTGCGTGCTCCCAACCAGTTGATGTGAGGGGTTTCAGTATTTGGTACAGGAAGATGCCATAGGCCAGCCATTTCTTCGGTATTAACTACCATATAGCGCTTGGTGTCCATGGAACGATAAATAGAATCACGAATTAGTTGGTCTTGTTTGCGTGGGACGGCTGCACCAAATGAATTACCGTAACGATAGATATTATATTGACTAAAAGAATTCACCATATTTTCCAAATTGAGCTGGGCGATTTCTTTGGTATCAGCCGAGCTCACCATGCGTATCGTAAGTTCAAGTCCACCGTGTGAAATTTTTTCCTCCATACTTTTGACCATTTCTTCTTCCATTTGGGTGAGGTGGTATTCTTTGGTATGACTAGCTTTAGCCGGATCATTACTTTTTGGGAATAGAGTTTTTTTCCATTTTGTTAGTGAGCGTACAAAAGCACTTCGATTAGCAACGTATTCGAATTTCTGTCCTTCGCGAATATCACGAATCATATGAACACCTTGTTTGCGCCATTTAGAAGTAGCCGGACGAACAACGAATTGAATTATAGCTCCGTCATTTTCAGACATTTTACTTAGAGGATTCAAAATTGCTACAAGCGGATCGCTGTCCATTTTTTTGTAAGTTTTCAGAGGGAAAGCTGAGCGATTTTTTAAATACAAATAAGCACCAACGATATGACTAGTTGGTTTGAAAATATTATAATCGCTTTCAGGAGTAATTTCCGCATGAGGATATTGAGCGTGAATTTGTTGTTCCACAAATTCTTTCCAGCGATCTGGTACAGCTACGTAAAAAGATATTGTGCCGGTTTTTACAACAATTTCAAAAGAGATGTGATCGTTGCGTCCATAGAGCCATTTAGAAAAACCTTTTTCTGCTTTTAGTCCAGCGATAGAAGAAAACATGGTCTCGGCGATAGCCACATATTCACGAGTTTGATTTATGTTTTGTTCTTGAGAAGATTGATTTTGAGCACCATCACTCTTTTTTTCTTTTGGCACGCGAACCAAAATGATGGTTTTGTGAAAGGCTTTGCTCTCATGTCCTCTGGCATGTAAAACGGCGCGCAATAAAAATAGCAGACCAATCAGTATTATCCAACCAAATATAAAAAGAAAAACCGCTAAAAAAATCGGATCCTTAACCGCCCCATTAATTAATTGTACTAAATAGTTTAAAAAATTAGCGGTATCCATTTTGGTAAATTATAAAATTTTATTTATGTCCTTGGCTTGTTGTTTTTTGCTCAATTCAATAATAGCATCGGTTTTTATTTTGGCTTCTTGTTCCAAGAAAAATTTATTTATACCCGGTAAGATTCTAAGCCATTCAATAATCAGATAAAATATTTTTTTAACTTTAATATGGGTGTCGAGAAGTAGTTCTCTGATTTTGGCGGTGGTTTCCTCGCCTTTGATTTTGAATTCTTGTTTGGCAATAGGGGAGAGTTTGGCATATTCTTCGGCCAAACCAGATTCCAATATTTTTTCAATTTTAACAGACACCTCGTCTTGTACCTGAGGAATGGCCGGAGATGTTTTTTTTGCTTTGGAAGGTATTAGTTTGTTAACACTTTTTTTCTGGCGATTTTTCGGTTGGCGATTTTTCTTGTTCTTTGCCGGCTAAAGTTTCCGGTGTAGAGCGCTTAGAATCCCGAGATTGATTCTCGGCTGAGTTTTTTAGATTGTCTAGGTTTTTGTCTATCATAATGGTAACTATTATATCACTAAATTATTGAAAATAAAAGTAAGTCTTGTTTACTTGTGGATTGATTCGGGGAAAAAAATAAAAAATGGCTTTGGCCATTTTGAATGATAGATGAATTTGGGTCCGAGGGTCTACGTCGCTTTTACGTAGACCCTCAGAAAGTTTTCTCCTTGTTGTTGAGGTTAACCCTCAATGATTGCGCGCAGGCGAACCAAGTTCGTGATGAGTTCCATGTCGGAGCCCATCCAGAAACAGTGGGGGGTGCCTTTTGCGAACCAATGTAGCTCGTCGTTGGACAAGTCGGCTTGGATTAGTCGCATGACCGAACGTTCGCTGATCACCGGGTCGTCGCGTGCGCCGACAATAACGTTGTGGCCGTGGCGCCAGAACTCGCGCGTCTTCTTCCACTCGCTGATTTCGTTGTGTGAAGCAACGAGCTGAAGAAAGACTAGTGCTGAGTCGTGGACCAGGGTCCAGAAGTAATTGTCGAAGCGTTGCTGGTTTATTTTTCCCGTGAACAGGCCGCGCACTGCTTGGCGTGGAGGGGAGAGTCCCCGAGTCACACAAAGTAGTGCCAGTAGAGCGAACGGGGCTGCCAGCAACCCACCGCTGATCCAGAACTTCAGGTGTGAACTGAAATCCCACCAGGTGAGGGGTGCCGGGCAGATCTGCACCAGCCTGTCGGTGACGGTGCTGATCCGCAGGTCGCTCAGACAATGGCGGGCAAGCAATGCACCGATGCTGTGGCCGACCAAGGTCAGCTTCAAACCGGCGAGCTCATTGCTCTTGAGCAAGAGGATGGTCTCGATCACTTCACGCTGCTGGTGGCCAATGCTCTGCCAGCCGAGAAGGTGAGTTGGTTCACGATTCTCCTGCCTTCTTACGATCATGACGATCGTGTGCTCGTGGTGGAGTTCGCGGACGATCTCATACCAACACTCAGCCGGTTGGTTGAATCCGGCGATGAAGATTAGGGCGCGCTTGGACTTTCCAGGGCGCAGATAAGCTTCGTGTTGGGCGTCTCCGACCAACATAAAACCCAGTCTATCGAAGTCACTCATCGTCGTCTCCGTCTAGTAGTCGCGTGTTTGCGACACAGAAAAATAACACAAAAACAATCAATTGTCAATCATCAAGTTTTGGGTAATCAAAAAAATGTGGTATAATATTTAAAACTAAATTTATATGGCTACCAAAAATATTTTTCAATTGGAAAATCAAGGTAAACTTTGGGTGAATGTCACCAAGCAAAATGAAAAAGAATTGCGTGAAATTCAAAAACGTTTTGGTTTTGACGAACTTGATGTCAAAGAAAGTTTGCCACCGTTCCAAAGACCAAAAATCGTAAAACGCGATACCTATTATTTTATGGTGTTACATTTTCCAGTTTTTGATCGCGAAACTTTTCGTCTCGGTTTTACCGAGGTGGATTTCTTCCTGAGTCAAAATTATTTGGTGACTGTTCATGACGATAAATTGCCTGCAATCGAAGCGATGTTCAACGAATGTAAAAAAAATAAAATTAGTGCGGATAAATTTTTTTCTGGTACCGCCGTACATATACTATTTGAGTTGTTAAGCAGATTGTTTGATTCTATCTTCCCAATTCTTTTACATGTTAATGATGATATAAATTTTGTAGATAGAAAAATGTTTACCAAAGTTTCTGGCCGACAAATCACTGAAGAGATTTTGCGCCTAAAGACAAATATTGTGACCTTTCGTCGTACAATGCAAGGGCACCGTACGGTGCTTGAGAGATTGTTGTTTTACGCTGGCAGGGAATTGGATCTAGGATCGTTTCAGAGTTACATAAATTCGTTGCGTGAATACGCTAATGAAATCTGGCATATATTGGATAGTCAAAAAGAAAGTATCAATGCTCTGCATGAGACCAATGAATCTTTGCTAACCTTGCGCACCAACAACGTGATGAGAGTGTTAACTATCATTTCGGTAATAACATTTCCGCTTACATTATTCGCTACTATTCTGGCTATC
>CAZXEV010000053.1:0-5520 GCA_964639735.1 uncultured Gammaproteobacteria bacterium | reverse complement strand
AATTTTTCTTCCAATACTTTAACCAATTCGGCTAAATCCAATACTGACATTTTTTCTACTTGTTCCACGATAGCTTTAAACTTCTCAGGAACGGTTACGATTTTTTCTTCTGACATAAGTTTATAAATTAAATTAAGCTTTTACTTCTTTAATGTTATTAAGAACATTTACTAAGTTGCGTAAGTTACCACCAAGTACATTGACGAAGCCAGAGATTGGCGCATTGAGAGTACCAACCAATTGACCAAGTAATTGATGCTTGCTTGGCAAGCCGGCCAAATTCTTTACACCACTAGCATCAATGAACTTTCCTTCGAGCACACCACCGTAAATAGTTACAGTGTCGTGACTTTTAGCAAATTCACTAACGATTTTAGCGGCCGCAATTTCATCTGGACCAGACAAAGTAACGACGCCGCCTTGAAATGTTTTTGGATCGGCTGTAACACCTAAATCTTCAAACACTCTTTTTACCAAAGTTTTCTTGGCTACTTGCACCTGAACTTTTTCCGCTCTAGCTTGTTTGCGTAAAGCTTCGAAGTCAGCTACTTTCAAACCTTGAAAGTTGGCAAAAACAGCACCTTTACTATCTTTCAAACCACCGGTCAAAGACTCGATAGCTTGAGCTTTTTGTTGTTTTGTTTTTGACATATTTAACAAAAAAATCTGTGTTTCCACAGACAAATTATACAGTACAAATCGACTTTTGCTAAATAGTTAGCTCTTTGTACCTCGGCAGGTAATTAAGCCCCAAAAAGGGCGCCTGCTGTCTATGGTGCGGATATAATAACGAATTGGGTGTGTTTTGTCAATAGCTAACCAATAATAGTGCCTTTTACTTCTTTGTTAGCCAAAAAATTTGATACTTCAGTCAAATTTTGCCCTTTGATTATGGCCACTTGTATGTTGGCTTTTTCGGCGGCTTTACTAGCAATTGGGTCAAATGGTAAATTGGCACCTGGAATCCATTTATTTCCAACGATTTTTCTAAAATCTTTCCAACTGATTTTTTCTATCCTTTTTGCATCTTTAAAAACATTTGGATCTTTATCAAAAACATACTCGACGTTGGATAAATTAACCAACTGTTTGGCATGATATAGTTCTGCTAGTTTTACTGCGTCGTAATCTGTCGACCACCCTGGCTTCCAACCACCGGCAATCAAAATAGATTTATCCCACTTCAATTTTATAGTTGGGTTTTTTACCACGATTGGATGGGCCCATTTGCGAAAAATTGTGCGCATAAAATGCGCATTGAGACGAGTAGAATGAATACCGATCCAATCGATATCTTCATTTGCCAACTCACTTACTGCTTTTACTCCCTCTTGATAAACACGAGCCGTATTACCACCACCACACACAATAATAAAACGTTGGCCCTGTCGAATACCCTTTAAAATAAATTCTTTAAATTTTTTTAGAAAATCAATATCAAAACCAGACTTTGGCACAATCATCGAACCGCCTAGTGACAATACTATTACTTGCTCTTTCTTATTAGCCATAATTATTTGTTAAATAATCCATTCAAAATCCAACTAACCACCGACATCGCCAAAGCACCAAAAAATGCTGGCCAAAAACCAGCCACTCCAAAACCCTTTACAATAGTAGCTGCCAACCAGAACAGCAAAGCATTAATCACCAATGTAAAAAGACCAAGTGTTAAAATATTTACTGGTAAAGTCAGCACGATCAAAATTGGCTTGATCAAAGAATTAATCAATCCGAGTATTAGAGCTGCAATCAAAGCGGTATAAAAACTTTCTACTTTAATACCAGGCACCATATAAGTAACCAACATGAGAGAAACTGCACCGATCAACCAACGTAAAAGTAATGACATAATATAAATTTATTTTTTTAATTCTTTGATTTTGTTTTCCATCTTTTCCAAATATTCTTTCAACTCTTTTACAATCTTTGTTCCTTCTTCAAATTTGGTTATACCTTCTTCGAGATCTACTTCTTCTTTTTCAAACCAAGCTACAATTTTTTGTAGTTCTTGATATGATTTAGAAAAATTAATTTTTTTATCTGCTGTCATATTAGAATAGTTTAGTTTGTTTTTTATTTTTTGAATCTATGCTTTCCGCTACCACCGTACCTTCACCGAATTCTACCACGAATTCAGAGCCAACGTCCAACTGTTTGGCATTGCGGATAATCACACCATTTAGATCGCGAGCGATACTGAAACCACGTTTTAAAACTTGTTTTGGATCAACATTTTTAAATAATCTCTGAGCCGACAAAACGAATGCATTGTATACTGACAAATTATTTTGTAATACGATCGGTATCCGATTGAAATTATCCATTAAGTTTCGACATTTTTGCAAAGGCGCTTCAAGCACCGAAGAGATGGTGTAAAAGCTTTGTTCCACCAGCCGACGCTGTCTCATGATTCTATTTTGCATTGAGCCAAAAATATGTTCGAGCGAAAAATCTAATTCTGAAACAAAATCACGCTTGTCCGGCACGACTATTTCTGCGGCATTGGATGGCGTAGAAGCGCGTCTATCGGCAACAAAATCAGCCAGCGACTCATCGCGCTCATGCCCTACCCCACAAACAACTGGGATTTTGCTACCATACACCGCTCTTGCAACTGCCTCACTATTAAAAGCTGCCAAATCTTCTAGTGAACCACCACCGCGAATTAAAACTAACACATCGCAACCGGTTTCTTTAGTATTAAAATATTCAAACGCTCCAACTATTTCGCCAACAGCTTGCTCTCCCTGCACTGCCACATTTAATAAATTTATTTCCACTCCACTCCAACGATTATTTAAAATCCTTACAAAATCTCCAAAGGCAGCACTATCACGAGATGCAATTACACCAATCTTAGCAGGTAGTTCTGGTAAATCTCTTTTTCTATCCACCGCGAACAATCCTTCTTCCTCCAATTTCTTTTTCAAAAGTAAATAAGCTTTTTTCAAACTTCCCTCACCTACTAATTCTACTTTTTGAACCGTTACGCTAAATCGCCCACTCTTATCATGAACTTTTGGATATCCAAGCACTCGAATTTTCATTCCATCTTCCAGTGGTTGGGCTAAATTAAAAACAGTAGCAAAACAATTTACTACTGCTTTATCATCTTTGAGATCAAAAAAAATCCACTTACCCTGAGAAATTTTATATTGAGAAACTTCTCCTTCAACAATAAACTCTCCGGCTATTATTCCGTTTACCTGCTCAATAAATTCCGAAACGGATAATATAGGTAACATAATCAACCAATTAACAACAGTCTAATAATATTACCAACGATTGGTGAAATTAATCCTGGCAAATATAATATAAAAAACATTAGAATAAAAAAACCATAACGCTCCAAAAATACACGCGCTTGCAAAGCTGAATCAGGCAAAACGGCAAACAAAATTTTGGAACCATCAAGTGGTGGTATTGGCAACAAATTAAAAACCATCAAACCAATATTGGCTGAAACAATAATAACAAAAAATTCGGCAAATAAACTATTTGGCATCAATCTAAACAAAATAGCAAAACAAGTCGCCAACAACAAATTGGCCATCGGACCAGCTATTGCTACCATTGCTGGACCCCATTTTTGATTTTTTAAATTGTATGGATTAAAAGGAACTGGTTTGGCGTATGCAAAGAAAAAACTGCCACCAGTTATCATATTCAAGATAGTCAAACCGACCGGTATAATAATAGTTCCCCATTTATCAATATGAGCACGTGGGTCCACAGTAAGTCTGCCGGCGTATTTAGCCGTTGGATCACCCAGTTGATATGCCATCCATCCATGAGCATATTCATGAATGATAGCTGAAGGAACGATGACAATGAAGTAAAATAATAGAGAAACAAAGTCCATATCACTATAAATTAAGCCTTTCTATTGACAAAAAGCTAGTTATTTACTATAATTTCATCATCAATTATATCCTATTACCTTTAAAGAATCAATCTTATGAGTAAATCCTGTACAGTTTGCGGTAAAACAAGCGCTCGTGCTAACCATGTTAGTCACAGTAAGCGTCGTGTTCCACGTCGCCAACACCCAAATCTTCAACCTCTTTTGGTTGGTGGTGAAAAAGTAAAAGCCTGTTCATCTTGTCGCCGTACCGCTTCTAAAAAAGCATAGATATTCTCAAAATCCTTCCTTTCAACAGGAAGGATTTTTTTATTGCCAAATTTTTTAAAACCGGCTATACTTCCATAGTTATTAATATTTATATTATGAAAAAAGCACTACCTTACATTATTACCGTAGCCCTTGTGGCCTTTGCGATGTGGCTAATTTTTTTACCAAGCAAGGTTTCTGGCGTGCCTAAAGACGCCATCTTGTTTGTTGGAGAAGGTTGTCCACATTGTAAAGTAGTCGAAGAATTCATCACCGCCAACGGCGTAGATAAGAAAGTTGCATTTACAATCAAAGAAGTTTGGAACAATCAAAACAACGCACTGCTTATGACCAAAATTTGGAACCAGTGTGGCCTAAACACACAAGACGGCATGGGAGTACCATTATATTGGGACGGCACTCGCTGTTACAGTGGTCAAGATGAAATCATGGATTATTTCAAAACAAAAATATAAAAAATAAAACCCTCGAAATAATCGAGGGTTTTATTTGTCCGGCTAAGGGTTTAATGTCCCTAACTTGTAGGGTGGTTGACCTCACGCTTACCCCACGGGGTAATCAAATATTGGCCATCCAACATTAAAAAATTGTAGAACATTTTTTACCGCTTAACCGAAACATCTCTATTATATCAAATTAAAAAAATGTGTCAAAAAACCCTCACAATCGCGGGGGTTTTTATTTATTCAGTGATTATTCGAGCAATCCGTCAATATTTACATCGTACAAAATCTTTTCTTGTACTAAACTGTAAGCCAGCAAATCTTCCTTACCAAACCAGATATCAATTTCACGTAGTGCTTCTTCTGGCTTATCGGAACAGTGAATCAAATTGCGCACAGCACGACCAGCCAAATTGGACAGTTCGTATGAATCCAAAGTGAGATCACCACGAATAGTACCCACATCAGAAGTTGTAGGTTCAGTACCACCAACCAATTTTTTTACAATGTTCACCGCTTGGTTTCCTTCCCATACCATGATAACAACCGGACCACAAGTCATGAATTTCACCAAAGCACCAATGATGTCGCGACCGTATTCAATCGCTGCTTTTTCGATTGGCAGGCCGGCATTAGTTCTGTTTTTTACAACGTTGGCACCTTTTTCTTCGTACCATTTTTCATCTTTATTGTAATGGGTCCAACATTTATCAGCTGTAGCCATAGTCAATTTTAAACCAACCAATTTCAAACCAGTTCGTTCAAAACGTTTGATAATGTCGCCAATCAACGATCTTTGTACACCATCAGGTTTGATAGCAACAAACGATCTCTCTTTTTGAGGTAAATTCATAGTCTTTATAATTAATATTTAATTTGGCTTAAGTTTAATGAGTTTTAGCAAAAATGTCAATATTTATTAAAATATTACTAATCGAAACA
>CAZXEV010000052.1:0-5588 GCA_964639735.1 uncultured Gammaproteobacteria bacterium | reverse complement strand
AAATTCAATGCGGTCACTTTTCGATTTTCCGACATGCTCTATGACGTCCTAAAAAGAATGTACATTGAGCCAAATCGAGGCAATTTACAAACCATTTCAACAGTACTTCGTCAAAATTTTGGCGATGATATCATGTCCAAAGTTATCGCTCAGGACGCCAAAAATTCTACCGCTGATATTATTATCACCGAGGGCGTGCGTCGTCCAAGTGATGTTCCATATCTCAAAGAATTATCCAATTTTGTTTTGATCTATATCAAAGCAGACGAACAGATGCGATTTTCTCGTTTAGCCAATCGCGGAGAAAAACCAGATGACGCGACCAAGACCTGGGAAGAATTTCAAAAAGAAGGATTGCAAGAATCCGAACAACAAATTTTGGCGATTGCTCAAACTGCCAATTTCACAATTGATAACAACAGTACCATTGAAAACACCTATCAACAATTGGACGCTGTAATCGCCAAATATTTGTAATATGCAAATCAAAATCAAACGCCTAGACAACACTATCCCTCTACCTCAATATCACACCGCTGGATCAGCTGGCTTTGATTTGTCTGCTCGTATTGAAACAACAATTTTGCCAAAACAAATCGCACGCATTCCATCTGGACTAATTATCGGTACACCTGCTGGATATGTACTCACTCTAGCCGCCCGCTCTAGCCTAGCCTCCAAAAAAGGCCTAATGTTGGCCAATGGAATTGGTACTATCGACAGCGACTATTGCGGACCAAACGACGAAATCTTATTGTCTGTCTATAATTTTACTGAACAAACCGTCGTCGTAGAAAAAGGCGAACGTATCGCCCAGGGCATGTTTTTAAAAGTAGAACAAGGAGAATGGGAAGAAGTTGAGGAGGTAGCCGCTGTATCTCGTGGCGGTTTTGGAAGTACGGGAAATAAATAATTTTTATGCAAGCCTACCTAGATATTGTAAAGAAAATTTTGGAACAGGGAGAAAGAAAAAGTAATCGTACCGGAATCGATACTATTGCTACCGCCGGTGCTATTTTTGAACATGATATGAGTTTGGGTTTCCCAATGCTCACTACCAAGAAAATGCCATACAAAGTTATCGCATCCGAATTAGAATTTTTTATCAAAGGACAGACAGACAAACAATGGTTACAAGATCATAATAATCATATTTGGGATGAATGGGCTTATCCAAAAAAAGCACCATACGGTCACGATGAAGCTTCCAAAAATCGCATGAAAGAAGAACGTGATCTGGGACCAATTTATGGTTTTCAATGGCGTCACTTTAATGCCCCATATTATGATTACAAAACTGATTACACCAACCAAGGCGTTGACCAACTCAAACGTGTAATTGAAAAATTAAAAACCGACCCAAACGATCGCCGTATGATTGTAATGGCTTGGAACCCACTCGCACTCCACGAGATGGCTCTACCTCCTTGTCACTATGGCTTTCAAGTAACTGTGATAAATGGAAAATTGAATCTGCTATGGAACCAACGCTCGGTCGACACTATGCTTGGATTACCTTTTAATATCGCCAGCTATGCCACTTTACTTCATTTGTTAGCCAAAGAAACTGGCTTACAAGAAGGTAAGTTGGTTGGTTTTTTGGCTGATGTTCATATATACGTCAATCATATCGAAGGTGCTCGCGAACAACTTAGTCGCGATCCAAACCTCTATCCGCTACCAAAAATAATTACTGAAAATTTTACTTCTATTTTTAATTGGCAATGTAGTGATACCAAGATTGAAGGATACCAGAGTCATCCAAAAATTGAGTTCGCTATCGCCGTATAAATTATGCCATTTTCTCTCATTGCCGCAGTTGCCGAAAATAATTGTATTGGAAAAAATAATAAAATACCCTGGAATATTCCCGAGGATTTTCAATATTTCAAAAAAATGACCCTAGGCAAAACTTGTGTGATGGGCCAAGCTACTTACGAATCAATTCTAGGCTACGTGGGCAAACCACTTCCTGGGCGCCAAACGGTCGTAGTAACTTTGGACCAAAATTATAAAGCTGCCGAAGGTGTAAGAGTATTACATTCTCTTGATGATGTTTTTGAAAAATTAAAAGACGACGATGTTTTTATATGTGGAGGAGCTAGCATTTACCGCCAAACAGTAAATCGTGTTGATGTTTTATATATAACTCGTGTTTTTCAGTCACCAGATGGTGATACATTTTTCCCAGAAATTGATGAAAGCATTTGGAAAGAAGTTTCTCGTGAAGATCATACCGGTTTTTCATTTGTTACCTATATAAAAAAATAGTATGTTGATCATGATTGATGGTATCGACGGAAGTGGAAAAAGCACCATTGTTTCTGCTTGGAAACAATATCTTTCTGACCAAGGCAAATCAATTTTTGATCTAAAAAATTATTTAAAGGAACATGATCGTTATCCTGAATTGTCTGAACTTCAGGATTTTGAATATATTTTTTCGGCAGAACCAACCTATACTGGCGTTGGCAAAGTATTACGCGAAGAATTAATTAATAAAAAAAATAACTACCCAGCTGAAGCGATTGCTGACGCTCATTCTTTAGATCGCTTAATTTTGTATACCAAATTAATTATTCCACTCCTTTCAGCTGGAAAAACTATCATCCAGGATCGCGGAATAAGCACTTCATTGGCCTATCAACCAGCACAAGACCCAAATCTTACTTTGGAAATCGTTGCTAATCTGGTCGGCAATCGTTTAGCCGCCCAATACCGCCCTGATCATCTGATTTTGATGAAGATGTCGCCAGATATTGCCTTTGAACGTTTGATCTCTAGAACCCACAAACAAGACGACGCAATTTTTGAAAAAATAGATTTCATGAAAAAATCTTCAGAAAAATATCACGAAGAAAAATATACAAACTTCTTTAAAAACCTTGGTTCTGAAATACATTATTTGTCGGGAGAGGAAAAAATTGATATAATGAGTGCACAGGCTGTCGATTTATTAAAAACTATTTTAATATAGTATGTTACTTTCAATCACCGATCTTACCCACCAAAGTTGGGACAGTTATCTCAAAACCATGCGTCGTTTTGCACCTTTCTTAGGTGTTTTATTAGCCGGATTTGTCATTCGTTTTTTTCTAGGTTTTGTCGGACTTTATCTCAATGCCTACACCAGACTTTCAGCGCTTTCGGTAGATATGGCAATAACGCTAATAATTTTGGCTATATCTTTTCTTGGCATTTGGACGAGTTTGGCTATTATAAAAGAAACTCAAATTATTACGACCAATCAACCATTACCAACTTTTAAAGAGAGCTACATCAAAACCGCTCACTATATTATTCCAATGTTTTTATTGTCATTGTTAGTAGCTGTAATTGTCGCCGTTGGAAGTGTTTTATTTCTTATTCCTGGACTCATATTTGCTGTGTGGTATTATTTTGTAAATTATGTTGTGATTTTTGAAGACCATACCAATTTGACGAGTTTAAAAACAAGCAAACAGTTGGTTGTGGGCCGATGGTTCAGTATGGCTTTTAGAATAATTTTACCAAAAATTGTTTTTTTAATCGGCGTTATTGTTTTAAGTGTTTTAACTCAATATTTAATAATCAAAATTTTCAATCCATCAACTATCAAAGTAGAACTGATCACTTCGTTAGTAAATGGTATTTTTACAACAATAACATTACCACTATTTATTTGGAGTGATACAATCCTATATTTCAATGCTAAAAACAACCCAGTTACAAACCTCTCCCCACTTCCACCGGTTTCAAAATAAGAATCTATAAAAAGACTAAAACCCCTGACAAAATCAGGGGTTTTTTAAACTTGCTCAAACCAAATAAAGATGATAACATTATATGAGATTATTAAAGAAAATATGCCGAAATACATTCCAATTATTGGCCTAGAAATTCACGTAGAACTCAAAACTAATAGTAAAATGTTTTGTGCTTGTGCCAATAACCCAGACAAAGAAGCGCCAAATACCAATATTTGCGAGACTTGTCTCGCCCATCCTGGAACATTACCAGTTCCAAACAAAACTGCGATCGCTTGGGCTACCAAAATCGCTTTAGCTTTGGGTTGCAAGATAAACGAATACTCTAAGTTTGATCGCAAACACTATTTTTATCCTGATCTTCCAAAAGCATATCAGATTTCTCAGTTTGACCTTCCTATAGGTGAACACGGAGCGGTTGAGTTAGAATTTTTACCAGGAAAAAATCATCGTGATACAACAAAAGTTGGCATCACCCGCGTTCATCTCGAAGAAGATACCGCTAAACTAACCCACGGTACCGATGGTAATACATTGGTGGATTTTAATCGCGCAGGCGTACCACTTGTAGAAATTGTTTCTGATCCAGATATCCAGAGCAGTACCGAAGCCAAAGCATATTGCCAAGAATTACAAACTATTCTGCGCTACCTAGACGTCAGTGACGCTGATATGGAAAAAGGACACATGCGTTGTGAAGCCAATATTTCAGTTCAGGAAGAAGGTAAATTTGAAATAATTAATGGTGTAGTAAAATCAGTTGGCGGTTATACACTTAATAATAAAATCGAAGTAAAAAATATTAACTCTTTCAAAGCGATGGAAAAAGCGATTGATTTTGAAATCAAACGCCAATCCGCTTTGCTAGACAAAGGCGAAACTTGGGGGCCAGAAACTCGCGGGCTTGATGACAACAAAGGAGAAACTGTTTTGCAGCGTGTCAAAGAATCAGCCGCAGATTATCGTTATTTCCCTGAGCCTGATATTCCCCCATTTCATCCATTACAAATTACTGGTGAATTGAATTTACCAGAATTACCAGCCGCTCGCCGTCGTCGCTTTCATCGTGAATATGGTTTTTCTTATGCCGATTCACAATTTTTGACTGTCGATAAATATTGGGCTGAATTCGCAGAAAATGTTTATAGTGAATTACAAAATTGGCTAGGTGATTTAAAAAATAATAATTTGTTGGAAAAATCTGTCCAGAACAAAGGCGAAGGAACACCATCTCAACAATTGGCTCGTCTCACTGGTGGTTGGATTACTTCCAAATTGGCTGGCGCCATGGCTGAAAGAAAAATTGATATTAGAATTTTGAAAATCAAACCAGAAAATTTTGCTGAATTGATCGCTTTGATTTTTACCAATCGTCTGAACTCTACCAATGCACAGAAAGTTTTGAACGAGATGCTTGATTCTGGAGTAGATATGGATCCTACTCACATCATGGAAGAAAAAGGATATGGCCAGGTCGCTGATGAAAACAAACTTGGTTCTGTGGTAGACGAAGTAATAAAAAATTATCCAACCCAGGTAGAACAATTCAAAGCCGGCAAAGAACCAATTTTGCAATTTCTAAAAGGCATGGTAATGAAATCTACTGAAGGTAGTGCTGATCCAGTAGTTGTTGAAAAATTATTAAGAGAAAAATTAATTTAAATTATGCGCCATCTTATTTCTCTCAAAGAACAATCTCGCGAAGATATTTTAAAAATGTTAGATCTGGCCAAAAAAATAAAGGCAAAGCGTAATGCCGGAGAATTAACAAATTATCTTAACAACCATACTTTGGTAATGTTATTTCAAAAAACCTCTACTCGCACTCGTTTATCATTTGAA
>CAZXEV010000051.1:0-5642 GCA_964639735.1 uncultured Gammaproteobacteria bacterium | reverse complement strand
AATAAAATACATTGTTTATCACTGCTGAAATTCGACTATATTTCTAGCTGGGATCTGTATGGCTGGCAGTATAGCATAAAAACGAAGAAAAGTCAACCCCTAGGCGATAATCGCTTCTCCAGCTGCTCTTCCAGTCGCCCAGGAGGCTTGTAAATTGAAGCCACCAGTAAATCCATCAACGTTCATGATTTCACCCGCAAAATACAATCCTGGACAGATTTTGGACTCCATAGTTTTTGGGTCAATTTCAGCCAATTCCACTCCCCCAGCGGTCACAAACTCATCTCCCGAGCCGCGACTAATAGCAACTAGTGGTACTTTTTTTAGTAATGCAGCAGCGGCAAAAAATTCATTTTTACTGACCTCAGCATTCTTTTTGTGGCTAAAAACTTTGGAATATTCACAAAGAGCTTCACAAAGTGCGAGTGGGAGAAAATGATGTAAAGTATTTTTAAAAATCTTTTTTGGATTTTCTTTGGCTACTTCTTGTAAAGTTTTTGAAACTTCTTCGGTAGTAATGTCTGGAAGAAAATCTATAAAAATTTTGAGTGGTCTTTTGGTACCAACGGAATTGAATGCAACTAGTGCAGACAGGGCAAAAACAGCTGGGCCTGAAATGCCAGAGTGAGTAAACAAAAATGGGCCGGTACGTGTATTTGGTTTGACACAATCAGCCGAAATTGTGGCTTTTGAAAACGACATACCTGCCAAAGTACCTGGCCATTTTTCGGCAGTGATAAATGAGTGCAAACTTGGAACAAGCTGAGTGATAGTGTGTCCAAGTGATTCGGCCAATGTGTAGCCATCTCCATTTGAACCGGTTTGTCGGTAGGCTTGACCGCCGAGCGCTAAAATTATTTTGTCTACCTGAATGGAAGGTTGGTCAATAAAATTTATTTCAAAACCTTTTTCTTTTTTTTCAATTTTGTTGACGGCGTGCTTGTAAAGTAATTCAGTGTTGGATTTTTCAAAAATTTCCGTAAACGCATTGACGATATCATGTCCATCGTTGGAAAACGGAAACACGCGCATATCTTTTTCACATTTGAGTGGTACATCGTGTGCTTCAAACCAATTGCGAACGGACATTGGCGGAAAACGATGCATGGCGGAAATGAGAAATTTATTACCGCGAGGATAGTTGGTCAAAACAATTTTTGGATCTTCAAAACCAGTGGTCACATTGCAGCGACCACCTCCGGAGATGATTACCTTTTTACCAGGTGAATCATTTTTTTCAATCAAAAATACTTTGGTTTTTGGTGAAGCTTCGTTGATTGTGGCCGTGGCCATCATACCAGCTGCACCAGCGCCGATTATAGCGATTTTCATATCAGTAATGTGAGTTTGAAAATGATTTATGTGATAAAGAATACCAGGATAATGATATAAAGTAAAATTTAAAAACCACCGACTACACTGTTCTGAATACAAACTTTATATACAAAACAGTTTGGTAGTCGGCGGCTCTTTCAAGTCCACCGCTCCTCCCTGCGTCTTTCGACTCAGCTCACGCGTTGCGCGTGGAGATAGTCGTCGACTGCTTGGCGGAGTTCCGGATGCTTGCCGAACGGTTCGAGCCCACCATCGCGATCCAGACGGAAGGCGAAGTTGAGCAGGCGTGCGGCAATGCACTCGGCCATAGCCTCGTTGATGGGCAGCAGCGGATCAGGCTTCGCCAAGAGTTTGCCGGCCTCGTCGCAGTACGCCGAAGCGTAGTGCGAGATCGGACCGGCATCGTCCACCAGGTTGGCGAAGTTGGCGAACCAGTCGAACGCGTCGGTCTTCTTGCCCTTGATGAGCAAAGTGACCTTCTCGCTGTACAGCTCGAACACGGTGACGAGGTGGGCGAATTCGTGAGTCAACGCCTCCATGTAGACGATCTTCTGGACCGGAGCCGGAACCGACTCGTCCATTGCGTAGACCGTCACCTTCTTGGGGCCGTATTCCACGAACGATGGTACAATTGCCGTCGGCGTGAGCGCCTCGCTGAGCTCTTTGGTCACCTTGGGCATGTTCGGCAGAGCGTCGTGGGCGAACCACAACGGCGCCGCCACATGCACTTCATTCAGTTTCATGCGCTTTCGGGCGGCCTGCGGGAACAGGTTGAGGATCCCGTAGATGTCGTTGAGCCCGAAGATCGAGCTTTCACGGCCGGTGATGGTGAAGTCGGGAGTGTAATTCGGCCGACGTTTCACCTGCTTGGGCAGACGCGCCTGGATGTCTAGTGCGTGCTGCTCGTACCAGGCGAGCGTCGGTCCGAGGTCGAAACCGCTTACTTTCTTCTTGTCCATTTTCCTTCCTTGGAACACAGTGTCGGGAATGACACGTGGCTTATGCATAGCAAAAAACCACCATTTTGTCAACGGTTTATGTCTCCCCTCTTGCTTTTTTTACAAAATTGATATATAGTATGGCTTATCACTTATACAATAATAATATTTCTATGAACGGAGCATTACGAGCTAGACTCGAACAAGCCAAAAAAAATACTAAGGTTGGCAAATATTTACGCAAAACAACCAGACATTTGAGTGCCAAAAAAATCCGCTAGTATTTTGAATAATTTTTGTAATTTAAAAACCCTTCAAATTTGAAGGGTTTTTTGTTGTTCAGTTTTTTATATATTTTCTATCAGATTACCCAAGAATTTTTTGACCCTATCGGTGTATCCCGGATCGGTTATCTTTCCATCGGCACCAAATAATGTTCCAATATTTCCAAAGCATAGTGCTTCGCGACAAGGCAACATACTAAATTCGATAGCCACCTGGCGTAGTTGTTCTACTACTCTTACGCCGCCAAATGGTCCGATAGATGTACCACATATTCCGACTGGTTTGCCACTATATTCTTTGTATAACATGTCAAGCATTATTTTTAATTCACCAGGATATCCGTGGTTATATTCTGGAGAAACGATTATCAGTGCGTCACTTCTTTTTATAATTTCAGAAAGTTTTTTGGCTTCTGGTGATTGACCACTACTATCAGTGCATCCAATTAAATAATCTTTTACATCGATTAATTCAGTTTCAAATCCAGAATTTTTTACTTCGTCTAATAAATATTTGGCAGCATTTTCACTGCGACGGCCTACTCTGGCTGTGCCGAGAATTACTGGAATAAACATAAAGAAAATTTAATTAATTATACAAAGATTTCAATGTTTCCAATATTTCATCTAACGTAATATCTGGTCCGTGTTCCGTGCGAACAACAAAATGTCCATCGACTTCGGCCATGACAAAATCTTTTAAACTATCTTGTATTTCTTTTGCTCGTTGATTGGTCGGTTGTTCGGTGGTAAATTTGTTTAATTTTCTTAATTCATTTTCAATTTGTTTTGCCTGGCTGGCTCCATCCTCAGCATTTTTCATAGCGACCAGATGCTCTTTCATTCTTTGAATGATGTTGTCTGAACTTGAATGACGTTTGCTTTCGGCGATAACTGTTTTTACTACACGACTGTTGGTTTCCTTTTTGAGACGATGAATTAATTTGTTTAAAATTTTGTCGCTGTCATCAAATATTTTACGACCAGCTTCGTCGGTGGCGTCTAGATCAATGGCCAAGGTCAACTCATCTCCACCTACTAATCCATCCATGCGACCATTCTTGGTAATTTTGAATTCTTCACAGATATCAAAAACTCTTTCTCGCATTTGTCTTAATCTGTTGGTCATCAAATCCCCTGCTTCCAAAGACGCTTGAGCAAATGAAATTTCTTTGTTTGCCACCATTTGTGTTCGATGTTCAAAATCCAAAAGTTGGTCAACACCAACATCCAAAACATCCAAACTAAGATAAGCACAATTTTTATTTTTTACCGCTTCCGCATGAAATCTAGATTCAGAAGTATAGTGTTCGTCTTTTTCATTTTGATCTAGAATGTCAGCTGCTTGAGCACTGTATTCGGCGTTGCCGGCCGTTACATTTTTGGTAATAACATCAATTTGTAAATTTTCGTCTTTAATTTTGTCTATCTCATCAGCAGTAAAAGGTTTCACCACATCAAAAATATTCAAACTTTTTACGTAAGCTTTTAGGTCAATCAAAACTTGTTCTTGACCAGGCTGTACTTTGAATTTGTCTTTACGAACTTCACGTAATAAATCTCGATCCAACTCTAACTTGTCACCTTTTTTGTTAAAAATATTGTAAGTTAGTCCATCTTTTCCGACAACACTATTTCCATTTTGGTATAACTTATTTCGTAATTCACTAATTTGGTCTATATTTAAATTCATTTTTTCAGCAGAAAAATCGTCACCGTATCCTTCAAACCCTTCAAAAGTTGCGGCCCTTGCAGTTTGCAAAGAGCCGTTGGCGGCAGAAATAATTTCGGCCAAATCATCCGATTCAACCTTGGCTGTTCCAAAAGTCATTTTATAACCCTGTTCATTTACAGCTACTCTAAAATTTTGCAAAACTTTTCTTTTTTCTGGAGATTTTGATTCCTCCTCATCAGCTAGTTTGATAATAAATTTTTTCATCTCGACATCAACCTGGGCACAAACATTATTAAAAACTTTTAAAACATCAATGTTGTATTTGGCAGGAATATTAAAAACCCCAAATTTGTAATTTTGTTCCAGACTAACATGTTCTAAATCGTCTGCAGAGACACCGGCCCTGTTTAGAGCAAGATTTAGAAATGATTCAGTGAGTTGACGTCGTTTGGCGATAATACTATCAGTCGTTTGCGGCCCAAAAATATTGTCATTTAAATTTTTGATGGATAATAGGTCAGAAGTCGAAGACAGTGTAGATACAACGGTATCACCTTTGTGTAAGCTTCTCAAAACACCTCCCCATTTTCTTCTTTCGAGCGAATGGTTCACCTGTTCTTTGTCGCTCGCGGTCATATCTTCAGGGGTAGTGCGCATTTTGTCTAAAAGATCGGTATAGCGAAGGTTGCGCATGCCTCTATCCAAACTAATTACATCTTCTTCAGAAGATTCAACATATGGTTTGATTGGTTCGTGATTAGTGGTTTGTTCTCTGTTTGGTTGTTTCATATTGTCTTTAAATCTAAATTTACTATGATCTATGCCGGCCGTTTCTGTTCCAATTGTCATAATAAGATTAATAAAATTATAATTCCTATATTATATACTTTCTTTGCTATATTTAGCAAGGATATTTCGTAATATGGATTGACAAAGTATGGTTTTGTCTATAAAATACACAAACTATGACAAAAGTTGAAATCATGTCGCCAGCGGGCTCATTTGCCTCACTTCACACCGCTATTAAAGCAGGTGCGAATTCCGTATATTTTGGTATCGAGCAACTCAACATGCGCGCTCGTGCAGCCAATAACTTTAAAACCTCTGACCTACCAGAGATTGTTCGGATTTGCAATGAAAATAATGTAAAAACATATTTGACAGTAAACACGATTCTTTACGATCACGATCTTACAATGATGAAGAGTATTTGTGATGCAGCCAAAGCCAATAATATCACGGCGGTGATCGCTAGCGATATTGCTGCTTTGCAATATGCCCACTCAATTGGGCTTGAGATTCATATTTCCACCCAACAGAACGTTAGTAATATTGAGGCAGTACGTTTTTTTGCTAATTTTGCTGATGTTGTAGTGCTCGCTCGTGAATTAACTCTGAATCAAATTAAAA
>CAZXEV010000050.1:3143-5754 GCA_964639735.1 uncultured Gammaproteobacteria bacterium | reverse complement strand
AGAATGTACAGATTAAAATTGAAAATAATGCCAAATTATTCAAAAAGAAAACACCGCACAGAGCGCCAAGCAAACTAATAAGAGAAAAAGTTCTTATACCGCCGATCGCCCCCTCACCTTGACTACTACTCTCTCTTTCTAGTCCGATCGCCGCCCCAAATAATATGGCGGTAAATAATTTAATAGTTAAACTTGTCATCATATTATTTTTTTCTGTCTAAAACGCTTTGAATCTGATTTAAACGCTTGCTAATATCCTTTAATTCATTTTTGATTTCCACATCAAGGATAATATCAGTTTTTATATCGTCCTCATTTTTTTCAGCCATTCTTTTCTCGCCTTTTATTCCTGAAATTATAACTTCGTTACCAATGAAACTGGAAACAAATAATCCAACTAGGAGTAATAATCCAGTTCCAACAGCGATTGAGAGTACACCATCCCACCAGTATAAATGTGGAATTATGTCATTACTGTTTCTTACAACAATTTCCATTACATAATCAATACATCTCCACACACCGCGCCAAAAAGTGATTATTCCAGCACCACCAATAAAAGCGTAAATAATCGGATAATGACTTAATTTACCACGAACTCTATCTTCGAGTTTATCTCCTAAATTATAAATTTTTTTAAACAACATATTGTTATATTTTTTTAGGAAAAATTACTGAAAGTACCATAGACGATGTCAGCGCAAACATAATCACCGCAAAAGAAAGAAGCGATGACATGTGAAAACCAAAAATACCAGACAGCATTTTGGCACCAATAAATAACAGGATAAATGCCAAGCCTTTTTGTAAATGATGAAATCGGTGTAATACATTTTCAATCAAAAAGAATAAGGCTCTCAAGCCCATAATAGCAAAAATATTTGAAGTGAAAACTATAAATAAATTTTGGGAGATGGAAAATACCGCTGGAATAGAATCAAAAGCAAAAATGATATCAGTGCCTTCAATTAGCAGTACTATTAAAAACAAAGACGTAAAATAAAATTTACCATTTTCTTTGAAAAAGAATTTGCCGTTGTGGTGGCTAGCGGTGAAAGGTAGTAATTTGTGGGCGATTTTAATAATCTTGTTGTTTTTGAAGTCGATATGTTCCTCTTTTTTATCCTGTAGCAACTTAACACCAGTGTAAAATAATATAGCTCCAAAAATGTAAAGCACCCAATAGAATTGATGGATAACGTAAGCGCCGGCAGTAATAAATATGGCGCGAAAAACTATAGCGCCCAATATTCCCCAAAACAAAACACGATGATGGTACTTTTCCTCTAAATTAAAATAACTAAAAATCAACATGATAACAAACAAATTGTCTACAGAAAGCATCTTTTCTGTAACGTATGCACTCATGAATTCGGCCGAAGCTTCTTTGCCGATGAACAAAAAGATCAAAAAACCAAACACTATCGAAATAAATATCCAAAACAAAGATTGAAACAAAGCTGTCTTTGCGTCAATCCTGTGACTTGTCTTGTTAAAAAAACCTAGATCGGCTATCAAAAAGCCCGTTACCACAACTCCAAACAAGATAAACAGATAATTTTGCATTTCCATAATTGGTATTATATTGTTAACTTACATGTCTAATTATACCTCTTTTTAAAAACAAAAACAACAGTCTTTTGGACTGTTGTTTTTAAATTCTTATTATTTCTTTTTGCCTTTTGCTTTTTTAGGAGCGGCTTTGTTTGTGACTTTTTTGTCAATTTTTACTTCTGAGAAGTCTGGCTCCAAAGTATCATTGAATGGTTTTTCAGGCACTTCTTCATCGATTTGAGCAGCAATCAAGATGTCTAGAATTCTATCTACTTTCGAACTCAAAGCTTCGAATTGGGCTTTGGAGATAGTACTAGCTGCGGCTGGAGTGTAACTTGGAGCACTTGCACCAAAGTTACTGCCGATGTTGCGATCACCAAAACTCTTTTTTGGAGCAAATCTAGGAGCAGCTGCAGATCTAGCATTATCACCACCTTGACTCTTGAAGCAAGCATTACAATATACTGGGAATTTACCAGTTGGCTTGAAAGGAACCTGACAATCTGAACCACAAGAACTGCAAACCGCTGGAAACATCTCTCTTGGACCGTCACTTGGACGTCCGCCTCCAAAACTGCGTTCCCCACCACGATTTCCGCCAAAACTAGGGCGTCCACCGAATTTACGATCACCACCTGGGCGACCTCCAAAACTGCGTTCCCCACCTGAATCACGACCACCGCGACCCTTATTGAATTTATTAAAATCACCCATGTTATTTGTGTTATATTAATTAAATTTTAATAGAAATGCGAGTATAGCACACTTTCGATAATAAATCAATGGTAAGGCCCTAAGCAGAAGGTAAATCAGTCTTTTTACGATTGCGATTCATTTCGGCTACTGGGTTCTTAAAGGGGTTTTTGCTACTTTTAAGTTTACTAGGATCGAAAATATTGCGGGTTGGTTTTTTTACCTCAGTCTTTTTGGTTTTAGGCTTCTTTTTATCCAATTCCTTTAATTTTGCTTCAAGTTGTTTTTTGTACCAAGCCATATATTTTAAAGTTAAATTTGTCTACTTCTTTATAATAGCACTTTTTTGGTATTTTTGATATAC
>CAZXEV010000050.1:0-3133 GCA_964639735.1 uncultured Gammaproteobacteria bacterium | reverse complement strand
TATACTATATATTAGTAATAATTTCATTATTATTTTATTTGATATGTATGATTTAGTGTCAGTTGGTGATACGGCTTTGGATGTGTTTCTAATGTTGCATGAAGCAACGGTGAGCTGTCAACTCAACGCCCCGGCTTGCCAGCTTTGTGTAAATTATTCAGATAAAATTCCGGTTGAAAAAGTTGTCGATGTGCCTGGTGTTGGAACTGCTCCAAATCTGGCGGTTGGATCTGCTCGTTTGGGATTAAATGTCGGACTATACACTGTGGTTGGAGACGACGCTGCAGGCAAACAAGGTTTTGATGTTTTTAAAAAGGAAAAAGTATCTACCGCGTTAGTAAAAATAGACAAGAAAGCTCGCACCGATTATTCTTCGGTGATAAGTTTTAAGGGAGAAAGAACAATCTTAACATATCAAGTACCAAGAAAATATAAATTACCAGCTTGTAAAACTAAATGGCTTTTTTTGGCTTCGCTTTCTGATGGGCACAAAGCACTTCATCAACAAATAATTAAAAAAGTTAAAAAAGAAAAAATAAAACTGGCTTTTAATCCAGGTGCAAACGAGCTTCGTGAAGGAGTTGAGAGGCTGAAACCAATTTTGGCGGTTACAGATATTTTGTTTTTGAACAAAGAAGAAGTGTGGCAACTACTTGGAAAAGTAGAAGATACCAAATTCATGTTAAGAAAATTAATGGAACTGGGACCGCGAATCGTGGTAGTGACCGATGGATCAAATGGTGCGTATTGTTTTGATGGTATGAATGTTTATTTTCAAGGAGTGTTTGATGTTAAAGTTCTTGAAAAAACTGGTGCTGGCGATGCATTTGCAACAGGTTTTCTTAACGCTTTGATTAATAAATGCGATGTGAAAGATGCTTTGCGCTGGGGCGCGGCAAATGCCGGCTCAGTTGTAGAAAAGATTGGAGCTCAAGCTGGTCTTTTGACAAAAAATGGTGTTTTGAAATTTTTAAAAAACAATCCTGAACCTCAGGCTAAAATTATTTAATTCATATATATGTCAAAACTTAAAGTTTACGTAACCAGAAAAATTTGTGATAACGGAATTAAAATGCTGAAAGATCAAGGGTATGAAGTAAAAATAAATCCATTGGACCGAGTTTTGACTAGAAAAGAATTATTAAAAAATGTAAAAGGAATTGACGCTCTACTCTGTCTGTTGACCGATAAAATTGACAGCGAAGTGCTGGATGCGGCTGGAAAAAATCTCAAGATCGTAGCGAACTTTGCAGTTGGATTTGATAATTTAGATCTGGAAGCGGCAAAAAAACGCGGAGTTGCGGCTACCAACACCCCACAAGGATCGACTGAAGCTGTTGCTGAACATACTATGGCTTTACTTTTGGCTTCTGCTAGACGTGTTGTGGAAGCGGACAAATTCACTCGAGCCAATAAATATAAAGGTTGGAAACCGTTTTTGTTTATTGGTGAAGATGTGCACGATAAGACTTTGGGTATTGTCGGATTGGGCAGAATTGGTTTTGCAGTAGCGCAGCGAGCTCTATGTTTTGGATTAAAAATCGTTTATCACGATGTAGTGCGAAATCCAGAGTTTGAAGCAAAATTTGGCGGCAAATTTTTGGAGACCCCTGAACTATTGAAACAATCTGATTTTGTCACTTTACATGTACCACTTATGCCGGCTACTCGTCATTTGATTGGAAAAAAAGAATTGGCCATGATGAAAAAAACTGCGTACATTATAAATACTTCTCGTGGTCCAGTAATTGATGAAAAAGCATTAGTTGCTGCCTTAAAGAAAAAACAAATTGCTGGTGCGGCTATCGACGTATATGAATTTGAGCCAAAACTATCCCCTGGTTTGAATAAGTTAGAAAATATTATTTTAACACCTCATATTGCTTCTGCTACAATCGAAACTAGAAAAAAGATGTCTGAAATTGCTGCTCAAAATATTATAGAAACTCTTAGTGGAAAAATGCCGGTACATTCCCTGCATAAATAAAAATTAAAAAACAACGGACTCAAAGCCGTTGTTTTTTAATTTTATACTAGTGTAAAGCCTTCTTTGCGCCAGGCCAGTAAGCCGCTGGTGAGATTTTTTATTTCTCCATTTACTCCTAATGTTGGTAGTTGATTTTGGGCAAAACCGCTACGACTACCAGACAAACAATAAACATATATCGTTTTGTAGTTTCTTAGTTTGTCTACATAGATGATTAATTTATCTACTGGCAAATTTACCGCACCTACGATTGCACCTTTTTGAAATTCTTCGGCAGTGCGAACGTCCACCAAAATACTATCACTAGGCAAACCTTTTTCTAAAACATCATGTAATTCTTGAGCGGAAATAAAATTTTCTGACATATTAAATATTTTTAGACCAATTAATAATTTTTTTTGCAACAATTTCTGATAATCCGTTAAAGCCGTGGTTGGCATCTTTGATTAATTCTATCACCGTTTCGCGATCACTTAGCGTCTTATAAAACCAATCCCCGATTTCCTTTACAGGGCGATCTCTGTATTCGTCTTGCTCTGCCAATACTACCAAAATTGGTTGCCGCACCTTTTTTAAGGTGCTTGGATTTTTACCAGATGCATATGTGAAAATTTCTTCCTCGCTTTCAGCGGTAAAAAGACTCAAAAAACGGTTGGCATCCAACATATATGGCCAAATATTTTTTGGCAACAATTCGTGTCCTTTATTTTGAACGACTTTCTTTTTACAAAAGTTGACAGCTCGATTATATATTTTCTTGTGAGTAAATGCAAACGTATCTGCAAAATCACTCATAGGGGCTAACAAAATAACTCCTTTAACCAAAGTTTTTTTATTTTTTGAAAGATAATATATGCTCTTTTGACAACCGGTGGAATGTCCAATTAAAAATATATTTTTGGCACCAAATTTCTTTGCATAATTTACAGCCCCCTCAATATCGTCTGTACAATCTTGAAACACTTCGTGAGCCATTCCAATTGTTTCAGAAACATAACCTCGCTTATTTTTTTTATCAATTTTTTTAACTTTTGCAACTATTCCGTTTCCTCGATTATTAAAACTTAAAACAGTATTTTTACCTTGTGATATTTTTTCCATTAATTCAATTTGGGAAAATATACTACCACTCAATCCGTGAACAAA
>CAZXEV010000049.1:0-6105 GCA_964639735.1 uncultured Gammaproteobacteria bacterium | reverse complement strand
ACATCTTCTCCGGTAATCACAGCCTTTCCGGCAGTTTTATTTCTGTTTTCAATTACACCATTTATCCGTTTCTTATCGGAGCTTGCTTTTTTATTGATACTGTATTTTTTCTTTTCGGCTATCTGATTTATTCCGATGCCCTGGGCAATACCATTAAATCGGTAGAAACCACCTTTTCGGGCTGGGCTGTGGCGTTACTGTGCTATCCACCTATCAACAATATTATTCTTCCAAGCAGTTCGCCGACAGTAATAATTTGAGTTTTTAGTTTGTTTTGAAAATATCCAGTAAAAACGTGATTGGTGCTTATTGCAAAAAAGGAAAGTGAAGTTATGGCGACAGCAATTTTCACTTCTATTGGATATGGAAAGAATAAAAATATTAGTGGGGCGATACACTGGAAAAAGGCGGCTGTAGCAATGCGGATAGTAAATAAATTATTCAATAATTTTTCTTTATCAAATTTTGGTTCCGCGAGCATGTTGGCGGTTGTAATGGTAAAGCCAAAATCACTGAAAATACCAATGAATTGAAGGAATCCAATAGCGGTCGTGTACCAACCAAACTTTTCAGCGCCCAAACTTCGAATAACTAAAAAAATAGTTAACAATCCAAGAATTGTACTGATAACTTTGCCAGTAAGTTGGATAATGGTGTTGTGGGCAATTTGTCTTTTGATGGTCATAAAATTCGTATTTAGTATAACACGCGTTGCCCCTGTTTACAATTGATGTTATAATATCTTTCTATGAAAAAATATTTTTTATTTTTGTTTGCTAGTTTGATTTTTGTTTTGCCTGTTTTGGCACAAGAAGATGTTGTTAGTTCTACAGTCGAGTTAGGTTTGGCCACAAGTACGATGGGTGTGGTTTCTACAGCCGAAGAAATTTATTATAATGTAAAAACCGATCGTGAATTGATCCAAGAGCCAAATATTCGAGTGGGTTTATTAAAAACCAAGGACACAATTAGCTTGAAATCTGAAATTAATTATGAAATATATAGTGGAGACGAATTTGTAGGATTGTTACCAGCCGATGAAGAAGTAAAAATTAGTTATAAAAATGGTAAATATTTTTTGGTAAGTGAAAGTTTAGATCTAGATAGTGCCAATTTTTGGAAATTCAAACCAGTCGAAGATCATGGAGTTTTTGAAATTCTTGGTTGTAAAAGAACTATTACTGGACGTAAAACATTTTACTGTTCTTATAGGGGTTCTCTCGAATATCGTTATAGTCCAAAGAGTAAAATGCCTTATTTGATAAACGAGTTATCTCTCGAGGATTATATGAAAGGAATAGCAGAGACAGACAACAACTCAGCTGAAGGCTATATCAAAGCAATACTGATAGCAGCTCGTAGTTATGCTTACAAAAATATTTCTTTTAATCCGCCAACTGAGAAGCGAATGTTTGACGTCTTCGCGACTACTCAAGATCAATTGTATCTTGGATATGCGTCTGAACAAAAAATGCCTCGAGCGGCACAGTTTGCGCAGGAAACAACTGGAGAAATGGTGACTTATAATGGAAGTGTGGTTACAACTCCTTATTCTACTCATACCAACGGCAAAACCAAAGATTGGAAAAATAGTGCGGGGAAAAATGATCGCCCTTGGCTCGTAAGTGTAAAATGTATATACGATAAATACAAAAAGTATTATGGGCATGGTATTGGAATGAGTACTCACGATGCACTGATGCGAGCCACCAAAGATGATTGGGTGTATGTGCAACTTCTAAAATATTATTATAGTGGTACAGAAGTTGAGAAAATTTATTAAATAAAAAATCCCTCAATTACATGAGGGTTTTTTTTATTTTCCGGCGTGGAATTTTTTATCTTCCGAAGAAAGTTCGATAATTGCTTGTCGCAATTTATCTGGTCGATGAACATTGTGAATAATAAATTTTGGAACTGGTCCAGCGGTTTGAAGATAAATATTTCCGTAGTTGAATAGAGTAGGGAAGAAACCATGAACTTCAGATGAGACATCTTGAATCTGGTATAAATCCACTTCGGCAACTGTGCGAGAAAACAATGATATTTGGCGGATATCGACCAAACGATCATTGGTAACAATCCAAGCATCCAGATAAAATTCAACAAAGAATGAATAAAAAAATAAAAATATAGACAAATAATATGCACTGGCGGCAATTATCATAATTGGAAAGTTGGCCGGGTCTTGGACCGTGGTCACAAAAGCAGCTGAAAACAACCAATAAACTGCAAATGGAATTAGTAATAGCGCTCCAAAAACTAATATGTATGGGAAAAAAGTAATACCATGTCGTCTGAGTACATAAATTACTTTTTCATAACTTTTTATTTTCACTACAACATCTACACCCATATATTAAATGTTAGAAGGATTAAATATTTTGGACAACCATGCACTATTCCAAAGAGTGAGCGGTTGTTGCCAATCAGTACCAAGAAGAGATACAAAAGTTACATATAAAGAGGCTGCGACTAAACCTGCAATTAGACAAGTCATTAAAAAACTAGTAAGCGTCAAAGCCCCGTTGTGAAATAAATGAGAAAGATTTATAAAAGATAAAATTCCCAATGTGGAAATATAGGCGAGATAAATAAAAAGTATAACGTAGAGTGGTATGGTGATCATAAATTATAATAGTGTTTGATTTTTTGGTTGATCAAAACCTAAATGAACATATGCGGCTGGAGTCGCTTTTCGACCACGAGGTGTGCGCTCCAAAAATCCTATTTGTAACAAGAATGGTTCGTAAATATCTTCGATAGTATCCATCTCCTCAGCGACCGCCGCAGCTAATGTGTTGAGTCCGACTGGGCCGCCGTTAAATTTTTCTATCATGGTGGTGAGTAGTAGTCTATCAATGTCATCTAGTCCAAATTCATCGATGGCGAGCATCGCCATAGTTTCGCTAACAATTTTTTTATCGATTGATTCTTGGTTTTTTACTTGAGCAAAATCACGAGCACGTTTCAATAGTCTGTTAGCAATACGTGGAGTGCGACGAGCACGGGCAGAAATAAGTGATGCACCCTCTGGTTCAAGTTTTGTTTTTAACAAATTGGCATTACGGTTTACAATTGTTTCGATATCACTATTTTCATAAAAATTTAAATGAAATACATGTCCAAAACGATCACGTAACGGTCCGGGTAATAAACTCATTTTGGTAGTAGCTCCAATCAAAGTGAATTTTTCAAGAGGCATACGAATAGTTCGTGCGGCAGGTCCTTGGCCAATAATTATATCAAGAGCGTAATCCTCAAGTGCTGGATAGAGAACTTCGGCAATTGTTTTATTGATACGATGAATTTCATCAATAAATAAAACGTCGCCACGTTGTAAGTTGGAGAGAATGGCAGCTAGGTCTCCGACTTTCTCTAAAGTAGGTCCAGAAGTTACTTTCATATTACCACCCATTTCGCGCGCGATAATATGGGCCAGAGTGGTTTTACCAAGTCCTGGATTTCCGTACAGCAAAACATGTTCCAACACATCATTGCGAGATTTGGCAGCTGAAATTGAAACGTCCAAATTTTTTTTAATTTGAGTTTGTCCTACAAAATCCGCCAAAAGTTCTGGACGTAAAGTGACCTCGATGATGTTTTCTTCAACAGCGATTTCTGAATCTACTAGTCTGTTTTCGGTTTGATTTTCTTCAGTCATAATGTTAATATTATACTTAATTGCTAATTTAAAGTCCAATATGTCTGAATTTGAAAAATCAAATAACGAGTGGCGCGGTCGTAATGTTTCGGAGGGAAGAGAGCTGCGCATGGAAAATAAAGAAAAAGCACCAGATGAACAAGAAAAAAAAGCGGCCGCTCGAGAGCGAGCCGAAGTAGTAAGCAAAGAGGTCCAAAACACCCAGAAACAGATGCAAAATATTATGGCCAATATGCAGCAGGTGGTAAAAACAGTGCAAGCAATTCGGGCACAGTTGCAATTGTCGGATAACAGTTCGATCCCATCTGTTCAAAGGGATGAAAAAAATATTGAGATTTTGAAAAAGAAGTTGGATGGCCTTCGCGGTGAGTTGGGGGACTTGCGGGTGGCTTTGGTTGTTGAATTGAAAAAGGAAATAAGTAAAAGAAATAAGAATATGGATGATCAGGCGATAGAAATGGAGGCAAAAAGAGAAGCAGACCAGGTATTTCTGGAGCTAGGATTACAATAAAAATTTTACTAGGTGTACGATAAGTTAATGGTTTGTGGATAACTCGCTCTTGGGCGAGTTTTTTGTTTAGATCTAGCCTATTTGGCAGGCATTTTTTGGTGTGGTATAATATGTTGGCTTTAGAGGGTAATACTATATGTAGTATATAAATAAATATTTATATACTATCAGTAGTATTAAACGACATGTTAACTCATAATAATTTTTTATGCAGACTAATACTGCGACCAAAACATTTAAATTGGACAAAGACTTCTTGTATCCAGAGGGGGCAATGCAATTTTCACGTCATTATACCAAAGAGGGTGTTAGTCCTTTTGACATGTTCGAATATGTTTTGCGTCCTTCGGTAATTCGTGAACCAAGTGGAAAGTTAATTTTTGAGATGCTTGATGTTGAAGTGCCAAAACAGTGGTCTCAAGTAGCTACCGATATTTTGGCCCAAAAGTATTTCCGCAAAGCAGGTGTTCCTCAATATGATGAAAATGGTTTGCCAAAATTAAAACCAGACAATACCCCAGTTTTGGGTCCAGAAAAGAGTGTGAAGCAGGTAGCTCATCGTTTGGCTGGTACTTGGAGATATTGGGGAGAAAAATATGGTTATTTCGCTAGTGCCAAAGACGCTCAAGTTTTTTATGAGGAACTTGTTTATATGATTATCAATCAGATGGTGGCACCAAACTCACCACAGTGGTTTAATACGGGTTTGTATTGGGCATATGGAATCAACGGTCCTGCTCAAGGTCATCATTATGTAGATCCTGATACTGGTGTTTTGACTCGCGCTACTGATTCATATTCTCATCCTCAACCACACGCTTGTTTTATTCAGTCTGTAAAAGATGATTTAGTAAACGAAGGTGGTATTATGGATTTGTGGGTGCGTGAAGCTCGTTTGTTTAAATACGGAAGTGGTACAGGTACTAATTTTTCAAGTTTACGCGGATCGGGTGAAAAACTTTCTGGTGGCGGACAATCTTCTGGTCTCATGAGTTGGTTGAAAATTGGCGACCGCGCTGCTGGTGCTATCAAATCCGGTGGTACTACTCGTCGTGCCGCTAAAATGTGTGTTTTAAATATTGATCATCCAGATATCGAAGAATTTGTTAGTTGGAAAGTAAAAGAAGAAGACAAGGTAGCGGCTCTTATTGCTGCTGGTTATGAAGGTGGATATGAAGGTGAAGCTTATTTGACAGTGTCCGGACAAAATTCTAATAACTCCGTACGTATCAGTCATGATTTTATGGAAGCCATGGTCAAGGATAATGGTTGGGATTTGCGTGGTCGTACCGATGGACAATCTTGCAAAAAAATGAAAGCTCGTGATCTTTGGGATCAGATTGCTTATGCTGCTTGGCGATGTGCTGATCCTGGTTTACAATTTGATACTACTATCAACGATTGGCACACTTGTATCAAATCCGGTCGCATCAATGCTTCCTACCCATGTAGTGAATACATGTTCTTGGATGATACTGCTTGTAATTTGGCATCGGTAAATTTGGCACACTATTATGATCCAGAAACTTCTACTTTTGATATTGAAGGATTTAAATATACCACTCGTGCTTGGACTGTAGTTCTAGAAGTAAGTATTTTGATGGCACAATTTCCAAGTGCTGAGATTGCTCAAAATAGTTATGATTTCCGAACTCTAGGTTTGGGCTATGCTAATATTGGTAGTTTACTTATGACTGCTGGTGTGGCTTATGATTCTCCAGAAGCTTTGGCTTTTGCTGGAACTGTAACTGCTCTTATGACTGCCGAATCCTATTCAGCATCGGCTGAGATGGCTAGTTATTTAGGAACATTTAATAAATATAGTGAAAATCGTGAAAACATGTTGCGTGTTATGCGCAATCACCGCCGAGCAGTGTTCAATGCTCACGAAGAAGAGTACGAAGATTTGGCTGTGAAGCCGGTTGGTATC
>CAZXEV010000048.1:0-6130 GCA_964639735.1 uncultured Gammaproteobacteria bacterium | reverse complement strand
TTTACCGTGTTAATTTTCAGGATTAATCTTTTTATTTCTTGAAACCAGTACCTGCTGGGATCAAGCGACCAATAATCACATTTTCTTTCAAACCTTCCAGGTAATCGATCTTTCCAGTCAAGGCAGTATTGATCAATACTTTGGCAGTTTCTTGGAACGAAGCGGATGATAGGAAACTTTGAGTGGATAGAGCTACACGAGACACACCAAACAAAAGTTCTTTGGCAGTAGATAATTTGCCACTGTTCTTTTTGGCCATTTGGTTGGCATACATGAACTGTGCTTTTTCTACTACTTCACCTGGTAACAATTCAGTGTCACCGGCTTCTTCTACTTGTACACGAGAGAACATCTGACAGATCAAAAGTTCTACGTGCTTATCATTTACTTTCTGACCTTGAGAAGAATAGATGTTTTGTACTTCTTGCAATACATAGCGCTGAACTGCAGGACGTCCTTTTAGTTCAAACAATTCTTGCAAATTGATACTACCGTCGGTCATTTGTTGACCTTTTTCTACTTGCTCACCTTCTTTAACAAACAATTTATAACCTAATGGAATAATATATTCACGAACTTTAGGACCATTGTATGACAATGTCATATTGTTCTTACCAAGTTTGACTGTAGTCTGGTATTTGGCAGTAACTTCTTCGCCAGATGTTCCACGAACCAACAATACTTGATCTGGAGCAACTTCATCACCATCTTTTACCATCACTTCATCACCACTATCAAATTTGATCTTGGTTTCTTCCATACCCTCAAAGTGAACTTTGAGAATCTTCTGACCACGACGTCCTTCGAAAATCTTTTTACCAGTAGGAGAAGTAACGATCTTACCATCAGCATCTTCGATTTCGACTTTACCATCTACTTCAGATAGCACAGCTTTACGTTTTGGAGGACGACATTCGAACAATTCTTCAATACGAGGTAGACCTTGAGTGATATCAACTCCCGCCACACCACCAGAGTGGAAAGTACGAAGAGTAAGCTGAGTACCAGGTTCACCAAGTGATTGAGCGGCAATAATACCAACCGCGGTACCAAATTCAACCGGCTTGTTGTGTGCCAAATCAAATCCGTAACATTTACGACAGAAACCTTTTGGCAATTTACATTGCAATACACTGTGTACATGAACTTCATTTACACCAGCTGCATCGATTGTACGAGCGATTTTATCATCAATAACTTCACCCGCTTTTACCAAAATTTCATTACCATTTTTTACATCAGAAATTACATAACGTCCCCATACACGATCGGAAAGTTTTTCACCCATTTCTTTAGATTGAGCAACAGTAAATACTTCACCAGTTGTATCACCACAATCTTCTTCTAGAATTACAACATCCTGAGAAACGTCTACCAAACGACGAGTTAAATAACCAGCGTTAGCAGTACGAAGAGCGGTATCGGACAAACCTTTACGAGTACCGTGTGAAGAAATGAAATATTCAAGCACATCGAAACCTTCTTTAAAGTTTCCTTTAACTGGCAATTCGATAATATCACCAGATGGGGATACTACCAAACCTTTCATACCGATAACCTGACCAAGCTGACCCCAAGTACCGCGGGCACCAGATTCGATCATGGCATATACTGGACCATTCTTGTCCAAATTCTTTTGGTTGTTAGCAACGATTTTATCTTTGGTGGAAGTCCAGATTTCCAAAATCTTAGCGTGACGTTCTGCTTGAGTCAACAAACCTTCTTGATATTGTTCTTCAACTTCCAATACTTGTTTGTCGGCGATGTTGATCAAACCAGCTTTTTCTTCGATCTTTGGGAAGTTGGCAATACCGAGAGAGTAACCAGATTTAGTTACATAGCGATAACCCAAATTCTTTAATTCATCCAAAAAGCGAGCAGTGCGTTCTTGACCATAATATTCCAAACAAAAACGAATTACTTCCGCCATTTTCTTTACAGTAATTACTTCATTATAATATGCGATTTTATCTGGCAAAATTTCATTGAACAAAATACGTCCCAAAGAAGTTTCAATCAAATGATTTGTGCCTTCTGGGAATTTAGACATTTCAACTTCGTCAAAACGAACTTTGATTCTTTCGTGCAAAGTTACTACACGACATTTGTATGCCAATTTTGCATCTTTGGTTGAAGAGAAAAATCTCTTTACTGGAGCAGTATCACTACTGTGATAATTTGTAAGGAAGAAACATCCCAAAGCAATATCCTGTTTAGGAGTAATAACCGGCTGACCAGTAGCAGGTTTCAATAGATTCTTTTCAGAAGCCATCAAATTTTCTGCTTCCCAACGAGCTTCAGCTGTCAAAGGAAGATGCACAGCCATCTGATCGCCGTCGAAATCGGCATTGAAAGCAGTACAACACAATGGATGTAATTGGATAGCTTTACCTTCTACTAAACGAGGGTGGAAAGCTTGAATACCAAGACGGTGCAAAGTAGGAGCACGATTCAAAAATACACGAGTGTTTTGTGTGAGTTCTTCCAAAATATCCCAAACCTCATCATGTTCGGCTTCGATATATCTACTAGCACTGCGAACATTGTGAGCTAATTCACGTTTGATAATTTCTCCCATGATAAATGGTTTGAAAAGTTCCAACGCCATGCGTTTTGGCAAACCACATTCATCAATATTTAATTGAGGACCAACGACGATTACTGAACGTCCAGAATAATCTACACGTTTACCGAGCAAGTTTTGACGGAAACGACCTTGTTTACCTTTCAAAATATCGGCAAGAGAACGTAATTGGCGTTTTTGACCAGTAGCAGCTAAAACAGTTTTAGCGTGACGAGCGTTGTTGTCGATCAACGCATCAACCGCTTCTTGCAACATGCGTTTTTCATTACGACAGATAACTTCTGGAGCATCAAGATCCAAAAGACGACGCAAACGATTGTTACGATTGATTACACGACGATACAAATCATTCAAATCAGATGTGGCAAAACGTCCACCATCCAAAGCTACCATCGGACGCAAATCTGGAGGAATAACTGGAATACATTTCATGATTGTCCATTCTGGACGAATCTTGTTGATCATCAAACTGTTGAGCAATTTGTGACGACGAGTGAGACGTTCCAATTTTGCACCTTTGGAAGTTGTCTGTTCATCCAAAATTTGTTTAATAGTTTCTGGAATATTGATTCTTTCAAGCAAGTTATAAACTGCTTCTGCACCAATACCGGCTTCAAACAAATGACCAAAACGTAATGACAATTCTTGGTAACGATTTTCAGACAAAATTTTCAAAACTTGCAATTCTTTTAATTCTTTATCAGCAGCCAAGAAGTCTTGTTCCAAGGCTTGTTGTTTGCGTTCAGTTTCATGTTGAATTTTTTCCAAAAATTCAGCGCCCAATTTTTGATCATTAGCTTTTTTGATTTCCACTTCTGCTTCGTGTTCGATCTGTTTCTTTTTTGTTTTATATTCCTGACGCATCTGGTCACTAGCTTTGTGTTTGCCTTCTTCATCTACATGAGAAATAATAAAGGCAGCAAAGTAAATAACTTTTTCTAAAGCTTGCACCGGTACGTCCAAAATTAAACCAACTTTGGAAGGTACAGAACGTAAGAACCAAATATGAGCAACTGGAGCTGCAAGTTCAATATGACCCATGCGTTCACGACGAACAAGTGAAGTAGTAACTTCTACACCACACTTATCACAAACGATTCCTTTGTAACGAATTTTTTTGTATTTACCACAATAACATTCCCAATCTTTGGTAGGTCCAAAAATTTCCTCCGCAAACAAACCACCTTTTTCTGGTTTCTGTGTGCGATAGTTGATGGTCTCTGGTTTGTTTACTTCACCAAAGGACCAAGCGCGAATAGTTTCAGGAGATGCGAGACGCAGACGAATCGCATCGAAGTTTGCACTTTTAGTTAAATCTCGGTTCATAAGAGAAAAAATTATTTATTAGAAGATCCCTGTTGACTATCTAAGTCATTTAGAGCGTTTTCATTTTTCTTGTTTTGTTTTTGTTCTTCCGCTTCCAGTTCTTCTACATTCTCATATACGCCGGATTCATTTTTCTTTAACAATTCTACATCCAAACCAAGACCCTTGATTTCACGAACCAAAACATTGAAGGATTCTGGAATATTTACACGAGTAATTTCTTCACCTTTAATGATCGCTTCGTAAGCTTTGGAACGTCCTGGTACGTCATCGGATTTGATTGTCAAAATTTCTTGCAAAGTATGAGCAGCACCATAAGCTTCAAGTGCCCAAACTTCCATTTCTCCGAATCTCTGTCCACCGAATTGAGCTTTACCACCAAGAGGTTGCTGGGTGATCAAACTATAAGGACCAATAGAACGTTGGTGGATCTTGTCTTCAACCATGTGGTTCAATTTCAACATGTAGTTATAACCAATAGTAGTTTTGTGATCAAAAGCTTCACCTGTACGTCCATCATAAAGTTGGGCTTGACCAGAAACTGGCAAACCAGCTTTTTTCAATTCTTCGTATATCTGTTCTTCAGTCACACCGTTCAATACTGGTGTTGCCACTTTGTAGCCCAAAGCATTTGCAGCCAAACCTAAATGGGTTTCAAGCAACTGACCAAGGTTCATACGAGAGATAACACCAAGTGGCGAAAGTACGATATCGATTGGAGTACCATCTTCAAGGAATGGAAGATCTTCAGAAGGTACGATCTTGGAGATAACACCTTTGTTACCATGACGACCGGCCATCTTGTCACCAACTTGAATTTTACGCATATCAGCCACAGTAATCTGAACTTGTTTGATAACACCTGGTTCAAGTTTGTCACCAGCTTCTTCAGAGAAAATTTGGATACCAATAACTTTACCATGTTCACCATGTTCAAGATATAATGAAGAATCACGAACATCGCGAGCTTTTTCACCAAAGATAGCTCTCAACAATCTTTCTTCAGCAGATAATTCAGTTTCACCTTTTGGAGTAATTTTACCTACCAAAATGTCGCCAGATTTTACTTCAGCGCCGATACGAACAATACCTTCGGAATCTAAATTCTTTAATTTTTCTTCAGAAACATTTGGACTTCTGGTCCAAGTTTTGTTTCACGAACGTCAATTGTATAATCTTCAATATGAATAGAAGTATAACGATCTTTTTGTACAACACGTTCAGATACGATTACCGCATCTTCGTAGTTGAAACCGTCCCAAGCCATATAAGCTACCAAAACGTTTTGACCGAGAGCCAATTCGTCTTGTGCAATACTTGGACCATTACTCAAGAAGTCGCCTTTCTTTACTTTTTGACCAACTACTACTGTAGGATGTTGATTGATACAAGTAGCGGCGTTAGCGCGTAAAAATTTATTTAAATTGTAAGTATGAGTTTCTTTTTTGCCTTTTAATACTACATGAGCACCATCACATTCTACGATTTCACCATCTTCATCAGCAATAGCAACCTGACCAGAATATACAGCGGCTTCATGTTCAACACCAGTACCTACTAGTGGTGGTTCTGGACGAATACAAGGCACGGCTTGTCTCTGCATGTTTGTTCCCATCAAAGCACGAGTAGCGTCATCATGTTCCAAGAAAGGAATACAAGAAGTTGCAATACTTACGATTTGAGCAGATGACACATCGATAAATTCTAGATCAATTGTTTTTGCAACACCTGGTTTTGAATTTACACGAGCTGGAACATATTCGTCAATGAAATATCCTTCATCATCTGTTTTTGTTTTTGCAGAAGCGGTAATATACTTTTCTTCTTTGAAAGCACTCAAATATAAAACTTCATTGGTAACACGAGGTTTTACTGTAATAGTGGCAATTTTTTCTTTTGCCAATTTAGCGGCGATTTCTTTGGTAATTTTTGTACCATCTTTTACTCCACCAATATCGCCACGCAAAATTTCACCTTCTGTTAAAGAGGCTTCATTTTTTACTTCGCGCAATACTTTACGATATGCAGTTTCGATAAAACCAAATTCATTGATACGAGCAAAACTAGAGAGGTGGTTTACCAAACCGATATTTGGTCCTTCAGGAGTAGCGATCGGACAAATACGACCGTAGTGAGTAGTATGTACGTCACGGACTTCAAAACTTGCGCGATCACGAGACAAACCACCTGGACCTAAAGCAGACAAACGACGTTTGTGTT
>CAZXEV010000047.1:1219-6253 GCA_964639735.1 uncultured Gammaproteobacteria bacterium | reverse complement strand
TGTCTCTATGGCTTCGAAAATATCATCCCATTCTTTTTTTTCAGTTTCCAACTTCACTATTTCCCTCTTTATGTCTAACCCTTTCTGCATATCCTTTCTCAATCTTTCTTGAACATCTGCCAAACTAATCTCTTTTACCGGACTAAATTTTGGTTGTACAAATTGTCCCATCGGTGGGGTTGGTTCTTCGTCTGAAAGCGGCTGTTTAGAATCAGGAATCCTCAAAAATTGAACAGGTTCTTGCTCCTCAAACACATCGGGCACGTCGGCATCTGTAGGCGCTTTCCAATCCCCCGCATCACCTTTTCCTTTTTCGTGGTCTACCATATAAATATTAATAATAATCTACTTGTAAATATTACCACAAAATTGACATTTCGGTCAAAATCAACTACCCTAGTGAGGAAAAATAAAAAAATATGTCCAAACTTGGTATCGTAGAGTCACCAGCCAAGGCCAAAACAATTTCCAAATTTTTAGGGAAAAATTTTGTTGTCAAATCATCATTTGGCCATGTTCGTGATCTCCCAAAAAGTAAAATGGGTATCGATATTGAACATAATTTTGCCCCTCAATATATCAACAGTCGTGACAAAAGCAAAGTTATAAAAGAACTAAAAGACGCCGCCAAAAAAAATAAAGAGATCCTATTCGCGACCGATGAGGACCGTGAAGGAGAAGCAATTTCTTGGCATTTAGCTCAGGTTTTGGATGTTGATCCAGCCAAGGCCCAACGTATCGCTTTTCATGAAATTACTAAATCCGCTATTGAACATGCTATCGCCAATCCTCGTGCTTTAGATCTAAAAATGGTTGATGCCCAACAGGCTCGCCGTATTTTGGATAGATTGGTTGGTTATGAACTATCTCCTTTTTTGTGGCGTAAAGTGGCCAAGGGTCTTTCAGCCGGTCGTGTACAAAGTGTGGCCATGCGTCTCACCGTTGAACGTGAACGTGAAATCACAGATTTCAAACCAGAAGAATACTGGTCAGTTGAGGGTGTTTTTGAAAATAAAGAAAAAATTGATTTTAATACTAAATTAATTTCTACTCCAGAAAAAAAATTGGAGAAATTGGATATTAAAAATAAAGAAACTGCTGATAAAATTTTAGCCGATTTACAAGGCACTATTTACACAGTTAACTCTGTTGAAAAGAAAAATAGCAAACGCAACCCTCCCCCACCTTTTACAACTTCTTCACTCCAACAAGATGCCAACAATCGTCTTGGGTTTTCTGCCAAACAAACTATGCGTTTGGCTCAACAACTATATGAAGGTGTGGAACTTGGCTCCGAAGGTTCTCATGGTTTGATTACTTATATGCGTACCGACGCAGTCAATCTTTCACAGAAATTTTTGGATGATGCTCACAAAGTAATCGGCGAAGAGTTTGGTGCCAAATACAATTTGGACAAACCACGCGTCTATACAAACAAAAGTAAAAACGCTCAAGAAGCCCACGAAGCTATCCGCCCTACTGAAGCTCGTCGCACACCGGCCGTTGTCGAACCGTTCCTAGATAAAAACCAATTCAAATTGTACGAACTGATTTGGAACCGCGCGATGAGTACTCAAATGGCCGCTGCTGATGTCGCTTCCACTGGTGCCAATGTTATTTCCGCCAACAATTATACTTTCCGTGCTACTGGCCAAACTATTGTTTTCGACGGTTTCTTAAAATTATATCCAGACAAGAGCAAAGACAACGCTTTACCAAATCTAGAAAATGGCGAAGTTGTAAATTGCCAAGAAATCAAAACCGAACAACATCACACCGAACCTCCGGCTCGCTATAACGACGCTGCCTTGGTAAAAGCACTAGAAGAATACGGTATTGGTCGTCCTTCTACATACGCTCCAACTATCGCTACTATCGAAGATCGTGGTTATGTTGAACGTGACGAAAAGAAACGTCTAAAACCACGTGAGGTAGCGTTTGTAGTAAATGATTTGTTAGTAAAACACTTTCCAAATATAGTTGATTTCGGTTTCACTGCTGAGATGGAAGAAAATTTTGATGCGATTGCTCGTGGCGAAAAAGAATGGCAGCCGGTGATTGCCGATTTTTATCACCCTTTCAAAGAAAATTTAAAAATAAAAGATAAAGAAATTGCTCAAAAAGAAAAAATCCCAGATGAACCGACCGATGTAGTTTGTGAAAAATGTGGCAAGCCAATGGTGATTAAAAATGGACGCTTTGGAAAATTCATGGCTTGTACTGGATATCCTGAATGTAAAACCACCAAAAATATTGATACCGTTACTGGCGTAAAATGTCCAAAATGTATTGAGGGTGACCTAGTAGAACGTCGCAGTAAACGCGGAAAAGTTTTTTATGGCTGTAACAAATATCCAAAATGTAACTTCGCCGTATGGGATAAACCAACTGGAGAAAAATGCGATAAATGTGGCTCCCTACTTACCCAAACCTTTAAAGGTGAAATAAAATGTTCCAACAAGGAATGTAAATAATATGGTGGAGGAGTGGAATTTAAAAATTGATACCCAAAAAAATAGACATATTATCGGTGTAATAATTTTTTATTTTCTTATTACCTTTATCCTCTCGCGTCTCATGGTGTATTTAGTGATTGGAAAATGGCTGCCAAACTTTTTCCTCACTGTTCGTGGTGTACATGTCCATCACTTTACTTATGGAGTGTTTATTCTAGTTTTGGTCGGTCTTTATTTGATTTTGCGTCGACCAAATTCTGAATCCGAAATTTTTAAAATATGTACGGCTATTTACGGCGTTGGACTCGGTCTCACTTTTGATGAATTTGGTATGTGGGTCCGCTTGGCCGACGAATACTGGATCCGCCAAAGTTACGATGCTGTGGTGGTAATATTCTTAATTTTGCTCAATATCGCCTACTACCGCCAAGTACTTCACGGAGTACGCGAAGTTGGCAAACTATTCAAAAAGGTCTTTTTACGACTATTTTCCATATCCTAGCAGTTGACAAAAGATGAATTCTAGGCTATAAATAAAGTATATTCATGGTGGGATCTCGACCACTCGAGAGTTTGTACCACTAAAATCGCATTAGCGATTAAAAAAAATATGGCTAAATTAACCAAGAGAATGGCCGCTAACGCAGCCAAAGTAGACAAAAATAAGGTCTACTCCCTAGACGAAGCTATCAAGCTTGTCAAAGAAACTTCTGGCGTTAAATTTGACGCAAGTATCGAAGTTCACGCAAATTTGGGTATTGATCCAAAAAAAGGTGACCAACTTATCCGTGCCACAGTAGTTTTACCTCATGGTATTGGTAAAACAAAGAAAGTAGCTGTTTTTGTTTCTAGTGAAAAAGAAAAAGAAGCTAAAGAATCTGGTGCTGATGTAGTATACACAGAAGAAGGAATCAAAAAACTAAAAGATACTGGTAAAATCGATTTCGAAGTTGCTGTAACCACCCCAGACATGATGCCTAAATTGGCCGCTATCGCAAAGGTACTTGGTCCAAAAGGCTTGATGCCAAGTCCAAAGACTGAAACTGTCGGACCAAACATCAAAAAAATGGTAGAAGAATTGAAAAAAGGTAAAGTTACTTTCAAAAATGATGACACTGCTAACGTCCACCAAATTGTTGGAAAAGCTAGTTTCGATGATGCTAAACTAAAAGAAAATCTTTCAGCATTCTTGGAAGCTTTGAAAAAGGCTAGACCAACCTCCATCAAAGGATCATTCATAAAAAACTTAATCCTTTGTTCAACAATGGGGCCATCAATAAGAATAAACGAGAACTAAAACTTGCACCCCTCATTTTTGAGGGGTGTTTTTTTAAACTACATTTAACAAAATAATGTGCCTAAGAACAAAACGTTAAATACTAAAAAAGTAATTAAGGAATTTGATAAACGTGCAGTAGAAAGAAAAGGTCTTGCCAAAGTCCTTTCGGATAGATTTGCTATACAGATTAATGAAGAGTTTGATCATCACTGCAACGTATTGCTTAGAAAGCATTTTACAAAAGAAAATAAATTAGAAAAAGTTTTAGATGCAGGGATTGGCATTGGAAGATTAGCAAGATATTTTTCTAAAATAAGTAATGAGGTTGTTGGTGTAGATTTTTCAAATGAAATGATCGGGGTTGGAAAAGACTATCTTAAAAAAAATAAAAATATCACATTTATCAATGAGGATATAAAAAATTCTAATTTTAAAAAACATGAATTTGATCTTGGTATTTTGAGTCTTGTGTTAAAACACAACAACGATGACCATACTAGAAAAATTATAAATAAAATGAAAGAGTGGTGTAAATCCATATTATTCATAGAACATGTTTCGGGTGAAAATGAAGGGAGTGAAATTGCTATAATTCGCACCGAAAAACAATATTTGGATAAATTTAAACCGATGAAACCGTTAGTGGTAGAAAGATTCAAGAGACACAAAGACCACATAGTCTTCTACATATTTAAGTAAAAAGTATGTTAATGATAGCTACCGTAGAAAAATATTTACTAATGGAAAACCACATAAAAAAAATTGTTTTAGCTGGGGCTGATGCTTTTAGATTAAATTTTTCATACGGTACGATCGAAGAAAACATCCACCACATCAACATTATTCAACAAGCCATTGACGAACTCAATTCTTCAACAAAAATCCTTATAGATTTTCCAATTAATAAAGTGCGTCTGGGTGATTTTGAATTAAAACTTTTTCCAGTTAACGAAAATGATAAAATAACTTTAAAATCCGGTGCTTTTACTTTTGATTGTTACGATTACATTCCAGTCCAACTACCAAATCTTGGCAACAGACTTTCCGCTGGACAAAGCATTACAATCGGAGACGGAGAAGTCGCTGTGTTGGTGTCTGAAGTAATAGATGAAAACACAATAAAAGCGGTGGTTCAAAATAAAGGCGTAATACAATATATGAAATCGTTCAACGTGTCCCAGCTAGTTGACGAAGAAAAGGTACTCAAAAATTTCAATGAAATAATTGAAAAAACAAAACAATTAGATATTCATTATTTTGCCATTTCATATTACAACTCTGATTTATTTGAAAAACAAA
>CAZXEV010000047.1:0-1209 GCA_964639735.1 uncultured Gammaproteobacteria bacterium | reverse complement strand
TAAACTGAATATAAAGGGGGAATACAATGCTGATCGTTGAAAAAATCGTGCAAACGTCTATCGTGTTTTTTCTTTCAACCTGGCATTTCTGTTCTCGATATAAAAACATAAAATATACTAAGGTAATAATAAAATATAATATTTAAAAAATTTGATTTTGATTTCGTTCTGATCGATCGTGGCGAATTGGGTGTAAACTCTCCTTATCACAAGGTGGGTATATACCAAAAACAAATCACTGATTTGTCCAAAAAATATAAAAAACCAGTTATTATATCAACACAGATAATTGAAAGCACAATGAACAATTATGTTCCTAACCGTGCTGAAATCTTGGATATAACAAATATGGTACTGGATGGTGTAAGTGGAATTTTATTCTGCCGTGAAACAGCTATAAACCAACGCGCGGCCTACACAATTGCCACTGCAAGAAAGATTATAACAGAAGCTGAAAAATTTAAAGAAGAATATAAATTATAAGACGTCAAAGCATTAGATAAAAAAGTACAACTTTTCCTCTCAACCAAGAGAAAAAATAGCTATTGGCAACAATAGCTATTTTTGTTAAAATAACAACAATAAACTAACCTATAATTTTATGTTATCAGACAGAGAAAACGCTATTCCATGGGATGAATGTTTTATGCGCATGGCTCATGTTATCGCCGAAAGATCAAAAGACCCTAGCACTCAAGCAGGGGCCGTAATAGTTGATCAAAATAACGTAGTTTTGGGATTGGGATATAATGGTTTTCCTCGGGGTATTGAAAGCGGCGTATTGCCTTGGGACCGTGAGGGCGGATTTACTGAAACCAAATATGCCTACGTCTGTCACGCTGAAGAAAATGCTGTTTACAACTCAAATCAAAAAGTCACTGGTGGTAAAGTTGTGTGCACTCTGTTTCCATGTAACGAATGCACCAAAACACTTATCCAAAATGGGATTGTGGAAGTAGTTTATGAAAGTGATAAATATCATAATACTGATGCTTGCATTGCTTCTCGCAGAATGCTTGATGCGGCTGGAGTAAAATGTCGCCAATATTTATCAGACTGGTCTAATAAAGAATAAAAATATGGCTAAACTAATTATCGGAATCGTTGGAGAAAATGCTGCCGGAAAAACGACCGCCACCGAATACCTCAAAAATAAATTCAATGCGGTCACTTTTCGATTTTCCGACATGCTCTATGACGTCCTAAAAA
>CAZXEV010000046.1:0-6584 GCA_964639735.1 uncultured Gammaproteobacteria bacterium | reverse complement strand
GGGCTCTCGCGCCCTCGCATGAAGTTCAGCTCATCGTCGTCCGGGACGAAGTAGATCGTCCGCCCCGGATCGACCAGCTTCACACCCGAACAGTCGAGCGCCGGGCTCTGACAGCTCTTGGCCAAAACGTCGACATAACCGACCATGGCCACAGCCGTATCCAGAACACCAGCCAGTGTGAAGCCCTTTGGAAGCGTCTGGACGAACTCGCGTGCAGCGGGTGGCGACCAGCCGAGCAGAGCGTGTGGGAAATAAGTGGCCACAAGCGGACCGTTCTGCATCCGATCCAGCACGACCTGATGACGTGAAGACTCGTCGACAACAACTTGACCATCCAGCTTACCGGCGCGGTAGTTGTTGAACTGCCGATCAGGAAAGGTCTTGAGGTAGGCGTTGCCAGCAAGTACCAACAGCCTTTCAGCTTCACGACCGTAGTCAATGTCGCTGTTGAGCTTTGGCAACACAATGGGCAAACACAACCCAAAGTGTAACTTGTATAAATCCAAGTTAATGTGCTGTATATCCTCAAGCATCATGGTAGCCCGAGAGAAGTCGAGTGCCGAGATCACCGTCTGCGGAAAAACCGCGCACAACCGGTCAAAGCGCTGAAACCGATCCACCTTGATCGGCTGAGGCTGAAACTGAGGATTGGGACGCAGAACTTCCCCGTTGACACCGTTTGGCTTGACGAAGACACCTTGATCGTTCACCTTGAACATCACAAACCTCACAAAGATCAGAAAGTAACACCAAACTCAGGGGCTGGAGTGTTAACTCACCAATAAGCCAACAGCTGAATTTAGCATTTTTAAGACACTTTGTCAATATAAATATTTGCCTATCCAAGCCTTAAAAGGTATAATAAAACTATTAAAATACTACTTTATGATACACATTGCTTCCGATCACGCTGGCTTCCAGCTCAAAAAACATTTGTTGATTTATATTAAAACCCAATTGAGAAAATCCGTTCAGGATTTAGGCCCAAAAAAATTTGATAAAGAAGACGACTTTCCAGATTTCGCAGCCCCACTAGCCAAAAAAGTGGCTTCAAAAGACAAGGATCTCGGAATTTTAATCTGTGGCACTGGTCACGGAGTTTGCATGACCGCCAACAAAACAAGAGGGGTTCGAGCAATTTTGGGATATAGTATCGAGGCAGCGGAAATGGGGAAAAAACATAATGACGCCAACGTACTTTGTTTGGCAGGAAAAGTTTTATCCAATGAGCATGCAAATGCAATTGTAAAAAAATTTTTGGATACAAAATTTGAAAATGCCGACAGACTAATTCGTCGTAATAAAAAAATATCGGCTTTGGAAAAATAATATTATGATCATTCCTGCAATTCTAGAAAAAAACTTTTCTGATTTCGAAGTTAAAGCCAAAAAATTGTCTTTTGCGCCAATCATCCAAATCGATGTCATGGACGGTGAATTTGTCCCAGGAAAATCTTTTGAAGAAATCGAAAAGATAAATTCGCTAGATCTAAAAAATGAATGGGAACTACATTTGATGGTTAACCACCCAATTAAGGAAATTAAAAAATGGAAAATTGTAAAAAATATTAAACGTATAATTTTTCACATAGAATCCGAAGACAACCCACAAGAAGTGATTCGAAAAATAAAAGAAAATAATTTAGAAGTTGGTGTGGCACTGAATCCTGAAACCAATAAGTTGGACATACTGCCTTTCATCAAAGATATCGACGAAGTTTTATTTTTGACTGTTCACCCTGGTGTTCAAGGAGCTCCGTTTGTAGAGTCAGTTCAAGACAGTATTGTTGAACTAAAAAAAATATTGGACGTGAAAGAAACGGATATTTTGATTGCAGTAGATGGAGCAATAAACAAAAACAATATTCAAATAATTAAAAAATGGGGCGTAAATAATTTTTGTGTTGGTAGTGCGATTTTATCCTCTGTTGACTACAAAAAGGCTTACGAGGAATTAAACGATTTAATCTAACTATGTTTGATCTTATCATTATTGGAGCGGCAGCAGCAGGCAGTAGTGCAGCCATTTATGGTGCACGAAGAAAATTAAATTTTAAAATTGTTACCGACGATATTGGTGGCGAAGTGGCTTTGTCTGGTGTGGTAAACAACTGGCCAGGTATTTTGGAAATTCAAGGCTTCGAACTAGCTCAAAAATTTAATGAACATGTAAAATCATATGGGGTCGAAATCGACCAAGGTTTTCGTGTAGAAAAAATTGTGTCTGAAAAAAACTACCACACTGTCATAGCCAAAAACGCCAGTGGTGAAGAAAAACAATATCAAACAAAAACTGTTATCATTGCTACCGGCATTCACCCTCGTCATCTCGGAGTAGCTGGTGAAAATGAATTCAACCGTAAAGGCGTCACCTACTGCACAGTGTGTGACGGTCCATTATTCAAAAATAAGATTACTACCACTATTGGATCTGGCAACTCCGCTCTCGAATCTGCTCTCATGATGGCCGGCATTGCCAAAAAAGTTTATCTGCTTAGTAAATTTACAAATACTCCAGAAAATAATTTTGGCTTTCCAAAAGGCGAGAATATTTTAATCGATAAAATAAAAACATTACCAAATGTTGAAATAATTTACGGCGCAGTAACTACTGAAATAGTTGGTGAAAAAAATGTAACCGGAGTAAAATATACAGAGGCAAATGGTCTAGAAAAAAATATTGAAACTCAAGGTGTGATGATCCATATTGGCCAAATTCCAAACTCTCAATTTGCTGAGGTAGAAAAAAATGGAATGAAAGAAATAAAGGTAGACGCCAAGTGTCACACCAATATTCCTGGAATTTTTGCCGCTGGCGATGTGACAGATGTTGCATACAAACAAATTGGAATCTCTGCTGGACAAGGCATCACAGCTGCGCTGGCTGCGATTGAATATATTAATAGATGGAGTGAATAATTTTTAATAATATGACTTTAGACAAGTTGCAAATGCCAAACGGCCAAGAAAGCGTAGAAAATATAAAATTCGGATTGCTAGAAGACAAAGTAGATGCAAATTTTATCAAAAATAATTTAGAATCACTAAACAATGAAATCGCTAATGTAAACGGCGATCTTTCTAGATTGGGAATAAAATTAGATGATCTAAAGCATATTTATCAGAAATTAGACGGTAAGAGAGATAAATTTGGAGCAGACTTCCCTGTTGCTCAAGTTGAAGCATTAACAAAGACAATCGAACAAGTCGAAACTGTAAAGTCAGAACAAGAGGCTCAAAATACTGACTCCGATGTGGTTTACACACCAGAGACCATCAAATTAAACGAACAGGCAACAATCCGAAGCACGATCGACGCCTATTCAGCCTGGCGTCGAATAATTCCAGATGTTCTTTTAAGCAATACTGGAAACAAATGGAATGATATAAACAGACAAATTACTGACCATCTAAATAAATTAAAGGCACTCAAAGGATTGGAAGTTGTCCAAAAAGGAAAAATGGCTGAAAAGGATGAAGATGAAATGATAGCTGTAATTGATAATGCCCAACAATTAAAAAACTGGCATGACAAACTTGGTGCGCAGCCACAATACCAAAAAGCAGCTTAAATTTTATATTATTTAAATATTAATATATGAATTTTTTCTTCGGCCTTTTCCCAGGCTTGCCTTGGGATGTGATGGTTATTATCATGAATACCATCGCCATGTGTGGAGTTATACTACATGTCTATGGCGTCTTTTTAGAAACAGAAAAACGTCGCGATTTAGTTTTTATTATCGGAGGTGTATGTTTGTTTATTTACGCGCTCTGGATCAGAAACAAAATATTCGCTTTGGCGATGGGTGGATTTACCGTCGCTAGCTTAATTGAATTTGTTGAAATCATGACCGGTATTCACAAACACGACCAAAAAATGGTTGAGGAGTACAAACATCCAAACGAATAAAATATGTATAAAATTCTTGCAATCGGTGACCTCATCTTGGACACTCATGTAAAAATCGACGACGCTTCTGTCGAATGTGGTTTGGACGGACGCGAGTGCAAACTTTGTTTGGATTACGCCACTAAAGTTCCAGTGACTGATAGTTTTCAAACAGTCGGCGGCAATCCGGCCAATCTAGCTTTTAGCACTACCAAACTTGGACTAAAAACTACTATCTTGAGTACTATTGGCAATGATTCAAACGGCAGTACTATTCTTGAATCTTTAAAGAAATCCAAAATTGATACGCAAAATGTATTTTTGGATAAAAAAGTTAAAACCCGCTATTCTATAGTTTTAAATTTCAAAGGCGAACGAACAATTTTATCTTACCACCAAAAAAGAAGCTATGTTTGGCCAAAAGTTTTTCCAGCTGCAGATTGGATTTATTATACCAGTTTAAGCGAAGGCTTTGAATCAATGCAAGAAAAATTAATAAAATTTTTAGAAAAACACCCTTCAGTGCGTTTAGCATTCAACCCTGGTTCATTCCAACTTAAAAATAATTTAGAATTAACAAAATCAATTTTAAATAAAACGGATTTGTTAATCGTAAATTTGGAAGAGGCTGAAAAATTAGCAGGCACTAATTTGAAAAAATTAAAATCTGTTGAAAGTTTGGTTCACAAACTAGTCTCGCTTGGAGTACGCGAAGTTGTGATCACCGATGCAGCCAAAGGCGCTTGGGCGGGAAATAGCGATAGCGTTTGGCACATGGAGTCGTATCCAGTACCAATAGTTTCCAAAACTGGCGCTGGAGACGCCTTTTCCGCTGGATATTTATCGGCTAAAATTTATGGACACGATCTGCCTACCTGTATCACCTGGGGAATCGCCAATAGCTGCTCAGTACTTGGACACTTTGGTGTGCAGAATGGGCTACTGGATAAAAATGGAATTAAAAAAATAATTGAAAGGTTTTCAAAAATAAAACCTCAAGAAATTTAAAAATAAAAATCCTCCGATAATTGGAGGATTTTTTATTAACTTTGTCATTCTAATCTTGAGAAAAAAAATCTATTTCAATTGTGTTGTGAATTCCGCGTAAACGATTCAGCTCCTGTTTGCGACCAACAAAGAAATCATGAGCCTGTTTTATATCATCATGTGAAAACTGTGGTGCAAGCAAACAAAGGCCGTGCTCAAACGATTCTACTCTTGCTCTAATCTCTGCTGCTAGATTTACATGGCCTTCTTCTTTATCGGCTAAATTTTTTAAACGGTCCAAACTACCGGTTATTTCCACCAAAATATCTTTAAACTCTTGTACTTTTTTTAGATACAAATCTTTTTTTACACCCACAACTTCTCTAGTAGCAAATTCTTTTAGCTGTGTTTTCATATTTACCAACGCACCACTCAAAATCACTCTCTGTTCTTCATCAAAATAGTTTGCCAATCTTCCAGAATGAAAATCATCCAAACTCAAACCCATTTGCCTATATTCAAAAAATTTTTCTTGTAAATTGATTGGCAAACTCGATAAAAGAAATTGTTCACCAACTTTTTCTTCTGTTACTGCGAGCATTTCTTTGAAAGCTTGATTCCAAGGCCATATATCATAGCCAAAACGAATCATAACAGACTCTAGGTCAGCTACATTCACACCGTTATCCTGAATATTTTTCAAATCTTTTTTAATTTGATATTTCAAATCTTCTGGAAAAAGTGGTGGTATATTTTCTACCAATTGTCTAAATAGATCTAGAGTAAATTGCATATTTTTATTTATTTTGGGAAGAAATATAATACATTGTAATACCGGCTGCTACACTAACATTGAGACTTTTCTTTTTCCCTTTCATATCGAGCTCAATTTCCTGATCACAATATTTGAGCAAACTTTTGGAAACGCCATCAACTTCATTTCCCACAATCAAGGCCAATGGAAATTCCGGCTTCCACTCATATATATTAACACTTTTTGGCGTCTGCTCCAAGGCGACAATTTTATAACCTTGTTCTTTTAGTTTTTTTAATAAGCGGCCGGTCTGTTTTGCATACTCCCATGGCATCCATTTTTCTGCACCCAAAGACACTTTGTCCAAACGTGGATGTGGTGGAACCGGGGTATATCCGGTGAGATATATTTTATCTACGCCCGCTCCATCAGCTGTCCGAAACATAGCGCCGACATTATGAGCACTACGAATATTCGGTAATATTATTACAAAATTAGGAAGCATAAAAATTATTTTCCAATATAATCAATTTCATCTTCACGTAAACGACGCAGACCGGTATCGTTTTTCATCTCTTCATAAATATGAGCCACGAGCCCCGGCACACGTGCAGTAATAAAAATTCCTTTCATCATATCAGGATCAAAACCCATGTCCGTTAAAATCGCCCCCATTGCTCCATCAATATTTAATGGCAAATGTTTTGAGGAAAGTTTATTTAATTCTTTTTCAATAAATACCGCTGTTTTACAAGCATCTTTAAAGAAACCAAGTTTCTTCGCAATTTTTAATAAATTTTCACTACGTTCGTCACGCTCCAAAACTGCATGTCCAAATCCAGCCAAACGGATTTTTTTATCTTTTAGATCTTTAACTGTTTGTGCCAAATTTTTATTATTTTTATTTTCAACAAAAAACTTCGCCGCATTTTCAATAGCACTACCATGACG
>CAZXEV010000045.1:0-6993 GCA_964639735.1 uncultured Gammaproteobacteria bacterium | reverse complement strand
AGTTGTAGTGAATATGGAAAGCAAAGTATAAAAAAACACGGTTTGGTGATTGGGTTACCGAAAACCGTGTGGAGAATTATTCGTTGTAATCCTTGGAACGATGGTGGTGTAGATCTGCCTTAATCTAAAATTTCTACAGTTTTGTTTTTGCTCGTCGCACCAGCGGCGATTTTTATTTTACTTTTTGGTTTTTTAAAATGTTCGGATAATAAATTGATTAACGATTCGTTGGCTTTGCCGTCCACTGGTGGGGCGGTCAGTTTGACTTTTAAAACTCCGTCAGCCATTTCTCCGACCACTTCATTTTTAGATGAGCGTGGTAATACACGTATTTTTATTTTCATACTAGCCACGTATTTTTTTTAATATTGCTAGATCCTCACGAACTTTGTCGTCTTCAGTTTCCAAATAAAAATTTATATTACTCAATAATTTATTTTTTAATAGTGCTTCAAACCCTTTCTTCCCGATTAAACCATCACCAATGTGTTCATGACGATCTTTCTTGCCGCCGAGTTCTATTTTACTGTCATTGCAATGAGACATTTTTAGTTTTTTAATACCAATAATTTCATCAAATTTTCTAAATGTTTGTTCTACAGCTTCGGGTGTTCTGATGTCATACCCGCTAGCAAATCCATGTTGAGTATCATAACAAACACCGATGTCGTATTTTTTTAATCTTTTATCGTTAATGATCTGGCCGATCTCTTCGAAGGTATCGCCAATAATTGCACCTGCTCCTGCAGAAATTTCTATTAGAAATTGTGTGCTGCCTTTATACCCTTTTAACATTTCGTCTAAACCAGTAACCAGCTGTTCAAACCCTTTTTCTTCGCCAAGATCTTTGTAGCTTCCCAAATGAGCCATTACATAAGCCGCTCCAATTGTAGATGCTCTCTCCAATTCTTCGCGCACGACAGTAATAGATCCATGTTTAATACGAGGGTTGGCGCTGGCGAAATTAATAAAATATGGAGTGTGAACAACCCATTCTTTTAAATTATATTCTTTACACAAACCTTTGAATTCATCGGCAATCTTCTTATCCAATGGAGCGACATAGCCGCCTTGAGGTGAGCGAGTAAATATCTGAAACACTTCACAGCCTAGGGTGTGAGCATTTTTTGGGGCGTTTATTAAACCGCCCGCCATAGAGACGTGAGCACCAAAATACATAAATTGACAACAGGTTAGACCGAGAGTATATTACAAGTTAAATTATTACATATTTATAATAATAAATAAATATGGAAGAAAAAAGGCAAATTAAAATTTTTCATACAAATCTTAATAAATTTCAAAAAATAGAAGATGCGTATTTTTCTAGTGACAAGTCCATGTGTTCAGTAAAAGAATTATACAAACAAGTAATGTGGAAATGTCGCTCGCTTTGGATGTTTGAAGAAATAATAAATAAATTCAAGCTAGAGTTTAGGGGAAGAGTGTTGGAAATGGCAGGTGGTTATGGTGTGCAGGCGTCCTATTTAAAGTCCCGTTACAAAAGCGAGATATATTTGTGTTATTCGGACTGTTCCGTCACTGCAGTGAAAATGAGCGGTAGGTTTGAAAATTTTTTTGAAATTGAAATAGATGAAAAATGGGTGTCGGAAGCAGAAAGCATACCCGCGCCAGACAACAGTTTTGATCAAATTTATTTTTTTGCTGGCTTTCATCATGTTCAAAACCCTAGTAAGTGTATTGCCGAATGTGCTCGTGTATTAAAAAATAATGGTAAGTTGTACTTAATATTAGAACCGTCGAGTCCAAGGTTTCTCAAAAACATTTTTGATAAGCATACTAAACGAGATGAAATAATTGAAAATAGTTTTACCAGACATGAATATGACATGTTGTTGAAAAAAAACTTTTCAAAATTTGTGAGACACAACTTTACTAGCTATTATAATCGAGAGTCAAAACGTGCATTAATATATTATTTATTTTTATCTCTATTGCCAAATTGGTTAGTAGTGCTTTTCCCATGTTCCCAGGTAATAATTGCAGAAAATAAAAAATGGGTCTTCTGACCTATTTTTTATTTAATGTTATTTTAAAATCTTTTCTTTCAACCAAGTAACTACTTTTTTGTTTTGAATCGTAGCGGCCAGAGTGTCCAGCACTTCAGGGCGCTTCAAGGCTTCTTCAACTTTTGGATCGTTCTTGTAAGTAGTTTTGATTATGTCAATTTCTTTTTCTAACTCTTCTTTTTCTACTTTGATTTCATTTTCCTTGGCAATTTGACGAGAAACCAATGCGGCCTTTACACGAGTAAGAGCTCGTTCGGCAAAATCTTCGGCAATTTCTTCTTCTGTTTTCTTGAGGTCTTTAAGATATTTTTCAAACTCAATTCCTTGTTCTTGTAAACTATTTTTTAATTCATAGAACATTTTTTGTTTTTCTGATTTGATCAAAACATCTGGAACCTCACTAAATTCACTACCCAAAATTACCTTTTCCAAAAGTTCAGCCTCGACTCTTTGATCTTCTTTGTTTTGAGCTTCTTGTTTTAGGTTGGTCATCAAAATTTCCTTCAAACTTTCAACACTTTTTTGACCAAGTTTTTGAGCGAGTTCGTCGCTGATTTCTGGATATTCGATAGAATATACATCATTTACTTTTACATGGAAATCAATGTTTTTTCCCGCCAAGTGTTTTTGGTAGTGTTCGTCTGGAAATTTCAAAGTAAATTCTTTTTCTTCATCTTTTTTCATGCCAAGCAACTGATCGGCAAAACCTGGAATATAGTGACCTTCACTTAGATATACCTGATGTTTTGGAGCTTGTCCGCCTTCAACACCAACTTTATCAATAGACATATTCATTGCTACTTCCACTTTGTCTTCTTTGGTAGCTGGTCCTTCTTTGACCACTTCGATTGCTTGCATTTTGCGTAAGTTTTCCAAAACATCGTTCATTTCTTGGTCGCCAACTGTAACTTCTTTTTTCTTAGCATCAATTTTGGAAAAGTCGGCTAATTTTACCGAAGGCAAAAGAGCCGCAACAGCCTTGAAAACAAAGTCGTTACCTGGGGCCATTTTTTCAATGGTAATTTCTGGCATACCGATTGTTTCCAATTTTTCGGCAGTAACAGCTGTGTGATAATTCTTTTCAACGATTGGTTGTAGTGCTTCTTCTAAAATTTTTACTTCACCCAAACTTTGTTTAACAATCTCATATGGAGCTTTGCCAGGACGAAATCCGTGGATGGCAGCGCGTTGAGATAAGCGACCGGCAGCTGCTTCCATTTCTTTTAAATAGTCGGCTGGGGTAACGGTAATTTCTAGTTCCACTTGTGATTTAGGTAATTGTTTTACAGTGTGTTGCATAAAAAATAGATTAAATTTACTGGTAAATATTATCTTAATTATGGGCAAAAGTCAATATTTAGCCAGAAATAAAAAATCTCGACCGGTATGGCCGAGATTTTTTAATTTAGATTATTTTAATAACAATCCAACGATAAGTAATGCAACAATGTTTGCTACTTTGATCATAGGGTTGATTGATGGACCGGCAGTATCTTTGTACGGGTCACCAACAGTGTCACCAGTGACAGCCGCTTGATGAGCAAAAGATCCTTTGCCACCGTAGTTACCAAGCTCGATATATTTCTTGGCGTTATCCCAAGCAGCACCACCAGTGGTCATAGAGATAGCCACGAAGATACCAGTGATAATTGTACCAACAAGCAAACCTCCAAGAGCTTCAACACCCAACATATATCCAACAGCAATAGGTACAAGCACTGGGATCATAGATGGAACAATCATCTGTCCGATTGCACCTTTTGTTACGATATCCACTGCTTTGCCGTAGTCAGGGCGGCCAGTTCCTTCCATGATGCCTGGAATTTCTTTGAATTGACGGCGAACTTCTTCTACTACTTGTCCAGCTACTTTACCTACAGATTCCATAAGCATGGCACCAAACAAATATGGTAGTAAGCCACCAATAAACAATCCAACCAAAACTTTTGGATCGTTGATCAAGAATTTGTATGATTCAGGAAGTTTGTGTGTAAAGTCAGCAAACAACACTAGTGAAGCTAGACCAGCGGAAGCGATAGCATAACCTTTGGTAACAGCTTTTGTGGTGTTTCCAACAGCATCCAACGGATCAGTAACATTGCGAACATCTTCACTCAGTTCCGCCATTTCAGCAATACCACCAGCGTTGTCAGTGATAGGACCAAAAGCATCGATTGTTACAACGATACCGGTCAAAGACAACATACTTACAGCAGCGATGGCTACGCCGTACAAACCTGCTAATTGGTGAGAACCCATCATAGCTGCCATGATCAAAAGTACAGGAAGTGCAGTGGATTTCATGGAAACTGCAAGACCAGCGATTACATTAGTACCGTGTCCAGTAGTACTGGCTTTGGCAATATGTTGAACTGGAGAATATTTAGTAGAAGTATAGTAATCAGTTAGAGCTACCATTAAAGCAGTAAGCACTAGACCAATAATAGCACACAAGAAAAGGTTTATTACACTGTATCCAGCCAGTCCACTCATCAACCATTTTGTAGCAGGATAGAAAGCGATCAAAGCGATTACGCCAGCGGCAATCAAACCTTTATATAGGGCTTTCATTACATTTTTGTCTTCGCCTAAACGAATAAACAATGTTCCAAGTATCGAAGCAATAATTGAAATACCTCCAAGAACGATTGGATAAACTGCTACTTTATCATTGCTTGGGAAAAGTAAACCGCCCAAAATCATTGCGGCAATAGTAGTGATAGCGTATGTTTCAAAAAGATCGGCAGCCATACCAGCACAGTCACCAACGTTGTCACCAACATTGTCGGCAATAACAGCTGGATTGCGTGGATCGTCTTCTGGGATGCCTTTTTCAACTTTTCCAACCAAGTCAGCCCCAACATCAGCGGCTTTGGTAAAGATACCACCGCCGATACGAGCAAATACAGAAATTAAACTTCCACCAAAACCTAAACCGATTAAAGCAGAAAGGTCGTGAGTCAAATAATAAAAACCAGATACGCCAAGTAGTCCAAGTCCGGAAACCAATAATCCAGTAACAGAGCCACCTTTTACAGCAACATCAAGAGCTGGTTTGAAGCCTTTTTTAGCCGCTTCAGCTGTACGAACATTGGCTTTGACTGAAATTAACATGCCAATAGTGCCAGCCAAACCAGAAAACACCGCTCCAACTACAAAGCCGAAAGCGGTAATCCAATCAATAAATAAACCTAGTAAAATAAAAACAACAAAAGCTACATATGCAATTGTTTTGTATTGACGAGTAAGGTAAGCTTTTGCCCCATCTTGAATAGCGCGAGCGATTGCTTGCATACGATCGTCACCGGCTGGCTGTTTGAGAACCCAACGAATAAGCACGCCGCCATAAGCAATGGCGATAAGTGCTGGTAAAATTCCGCCTAACACTATAATCATAAGTGTCAAAGTTAAGATTAATAATTAAATTAAGAAGCAACGATGATTGGCTACAAGGTTGCCTCAGCCGATATCTTATGATAAAATAGCCCAATCGTCAAGGTATGAAATATAACCTTTTATTAAAATTTTTGCGCTTTTTAGTGTATATTAAGCGATTCTTCTGGTGGATAGGTTCCGGCCTGTTTTTGTTGTTAGCTGGCGGTTTTGGCAAAATATACCATTTTTTTGCTTATATTGGGTTTAAAACCAACCTGTATTTAAAGAAAATCGGAATAAACACAGATGCCGGCATGATTGCACGAGATGTACTTCAGCCTATAATTTTCTTATTGTTGTTTGTTGTAGTTGTGCCTCAGACTAAGTTGATTAATCAAAAAAATGATTTTTCTGCTGGTCAAAAGACATTGGCATACAATCTATTTGCTGGTGAAGAAGAATATAGTGTGGAAGAGATTAGTGCCGAACCCACCCAAAACAATATTACACCAACATATAATTGGCGTGCTGGTACTATTAGTTCAGAAAATGTGGTGGACCAATCCGCTACTTTAGTATATGACCAAGATTTGGCTGGAACCTTTGCTGGTGGAATGACTATAAACAAACCACATATTATGACCGGTAGTATTAGTAGTGGTGGTTCTGGGCGGAAACAAACAACTGAATATATTGTTGTGTCTGGAGACTCATTAAATAGTATTGCTAATCGCTTTGGTGTGAATGTTGCTACTATTTTATGGGAAAACGGTTTGACTATAAAGTCTAAGCTAAAACTTGGACAAAAAATTATTATTCCTCCGGCTAGTGGTGTGATGCATGTGGTTAAAAAAGGAGACAGCCTTCTAAAGATTTCAAAACTATACGGTGCCAAAATCGAAGATGTGGTTTTGTTTAATAATTTAGATGAAAATGGAAAGGATCTGAGAATTGGAGAAAAAATAATGGTGCCAGGCGGAACCAAACAAACCCCGGTTGTAGTTGCGTCAAAAAATGGAAAAGTGGTAAAAAATGGAAAAACATATATAACCGAGCAAGAAAGTTATGGAGAGGTTATACGCCCACCGTCCTCATCTCGTGCCCCAAGCGCCTCTGGTTTTGTTTGGCCATCAGGTGTGAATATGATTACCCAATATTATGGATGGAGCCATCACGCTCTTGATATCGCCGGTCCATTTGAAACTCCAACCTACGCGGCCAAAGCCGGTGTAGTTGAATTTGCTCAGTGTGGTTGGAATCGTGGTTATGGATGTTATGTTCAAATTGATCATGGTGGTGGTGTTAAAACCCTTTATGGTCACCACTCTCGCTTGTTGGTTTCACCTGGTGAATATGTTGAAGCAGGACAAACAATTGCTTTGATGGGCAACACTGGTAATGTGCGTGGCCGAACTGGCATCCACCTACATTTTGAGGTAATTGTTAATGGAGCGCGAGTGAATCCTTTAGGTTATGTAAGATAGTGTCGTACTTGATTTATATAATAAAAAGTGGTAATCTTTCAGTAGAAATTTGGTACCGTCGCCAAGCAGTAAGGTCGGGGTCTGCAAAACCCCTATGCGTGGGT
>CAZXEV010000044.1:5958-7038 GCA_964639735.1 uncultured Gammaproteobacteria bacterium | reverse complement strand
ATTTCACTTGAAATCGAATCGTTGGCTATCGCTAGACTATTAATGAACAAGGAAAGTACTGGTGGAGCGATATTAGACATCGGCGCTACACGTTCATCAATCATAATTTATGATGCAGGCGGTGTACGTTTTAGCACCACAATTAATTTTTCTGGAGAACTGATTAATACAGCCCTAGTTCAACATTTAAAAATTACTTATGAGGAGGCTGAGGAATTGAAAATTGCTAATGGTTTTAATTTTGCAAAAGACAGACCGGATTATCTTAAGATATTACACGAATTAATAGACGATTTGGTTGCTGATATTAAAAAAACAATCACCTATTATCAAGATCATTACCCTCAAACAGTTGCCATTGATAATATCGAACTGTGCGGTGGATTAGCCTTAATGCAAAATTTATCTTCAACACTTGGCCGACGTTTAAAGATAAAAACTCTAATTGAAAACACTTGGAAAAAATTGAAAACTGAAAAGTTAACAGATGACCAAATGAAGCTTGAATTAACTATGACATCTGCCACCGGACTTGCTATGCGTGCACTAATCAATCCATACAACGAATAATATGCCTTCAACAAGAATAAACCTTTTACCGCCTTCTAAAAAGAACCTACTTGAAAAACTGGTTAAGTTTATTTTTTTTAAAGAAATGATTGAGGTTGTTTTGTTGGTTGCTGCTTTTTTGTCCGTAGTCTTGTTGTGGAGTTGGTTTGCGCTACAAATTCAGTTCAACGATCTTTCTCAAAGCTCCATGTTGGTCAGTAGAGAATACTCACACTACAACCAAGAAATTAGAAAAGTTAATAGTTTAGTAAAACAGTTCAACAATTCAAACAAAGGTTATTCCCCACTAACTCCAAAAATAATCGAATTAATTAATCGATTACCAAACGATATACGATTAAACTCTCTATCAATAGACAGAAAAAATAATTTAGTAATTATTGCTGGTGTCGCCCAAACACGAGAATCCCTTATCTCTTTTCAGTCTTCACTGAAGGATTACACATGGCTAGAGACTGTCCAAACACCTACTTCTCAACTATTTCAAAAAGAAAATGTTAATTTTGAAAT
>CAZXEV010000044.1:0-5858 GCA_964639735.1 uncultured Gammaproteobacteria bacterium | reverse complement strand
GGTGACGAACTAAACCTTATTACCTCATTGGAAAATCTCGCTAATAGCAACAAGGTAACTCAAAGAATTGATAACTCAAATTTAGACAAACCAGGCAATATTATTACCATTTCTCTCACAATTAATGGCGATTATCAAAATATCATTAAATACCTATCGGCTTTAGAAAAAGAGAAGTATTATTTTATTATCACAAATTTACAACTATCATCCGCTTTCAACCAACAAAATAATAATACAAATGCAACAACAATGAATTTGGATATAATACTTTATGTCAATTAACATGAAATTTGACCAAAACAAGAAAATGGGGTATCTTAAGCCCGCTAACAAATATACCGCTTGGAAGGTGGCTGGATTACTAACTTCGGGACTACTTTTAGCGTGTACGATGTTTGTTTTCTATTTTGTTTATCAATATTCGTATCTTACTCTTTCCAACGCCAACACTATATTAACCCTGAGTTCTGACCTTGGTCTTGACCTGGTTGATAACAAAAATTTTAACATTTCGCAGGATATAATAAATTCAAAAAAAGATCTACCACAAATTAACGATAAAATAAGAAATATTTTCTATTATGTCCAAAGTCCAAGTTCAACAATCACTACCACACAAAAAAACAAACAATAATTTGCTTTTTATTTTGGGTAGAGAAAATATTTTGTCACTTGCTGAAATTAAGGCGTTTTTTTTATTAAACAATCTAGAATTTAATGTTGTTTATAATAAAGAAAACAAACTTATTTTGTCCGTTGAAAAGAGTTTAAATTTACCAGATCTGATGAAAGTGCTTGGTGGAACTGTAAAAATTTGTGAGGCTGCCGACCAAACACCAACCCACAAAGACGAAATTGCCAAATATCTTAATAAATATATTCCAACTGGCAAGATTGAATTTTCTATAAATGGTTTTAATGCCTTAGGTATTGAAATAAAAAAAGTATTAAAACAGATGGGCCGATCGGCTCGTTATATTGAATCAAAAAACACTGCGACTGTTATTTATAATAATTTGGTAAAAGGCGGAGCGGACATTGAAATTTGTAATAATCAAGTATTTGTTACCAAAGCTATTCAGTCAATCGACGATTTTTCAAAACGAGATTTTGGCCGTCCTGGTCGCGATGATGAGAGTGGAATGTTACCTCCAAAATTGGCTATGATGATGTTAAATTTAGCCACTCAAACAAAGAACAGTGCGATAATTGATCCGTTTTGCGGATCTGGAACAGTGATTACCGAAGGGATCTTGATGGGTTATAAAAATCTCACCGGCACTGATGTTTCTGATATTGCGATCGCAGATACTATTAAAAATATTGATTGGGTAAAAAATCTTTATAAAATTGATATTAACGATTCAAAGATAAAAGTGTTCCAATCAGATATTTTTGATATAACAAAAAAAATTAGCGAAGATTCAATTGATGCCATTATTGCAGAGCCATATATGGGAAAGCCGTTACGAGGCAGCGAAACAAAAATGATGATTGAAAAACAAGCAGACGAATTGAGAATGCTTTATCTAAATGCATTTTCAAAATTTAAAAAAATATTAAAACCAAACGGAATTGTAGTATTTATAATTCCTCGCTTCCGCTTCAAAGAAGATTGGATACGGATTGATTGTGAAAATGATATATTAAAGCTTGGTTTCAAGAATGGTTCACTTCTACCAGAACAAAAACAACTTTTATATTGGCGTCCTGGACAGCATGTTGGTCGAGAAATATGGCGATTCAAAAAAATTTAAACTCAATAAAAAAACACCGTAAATTTACGGTGTTTTTTATTTATAATTAGGCAATGTGGAAATATACTACATCGCCATCTTTTACTATATATTCCTTTCCTTCCAAACGCAATTTTCCACTCGTCTTTATTCCACTCCAACCACCAAATTCTACAAAATCTTTCCAGTTAGTCACGTCCGCCTTGATAAAACCTTTAATAAAATCCGTGTGAATGACGCCGGCCGCTTCTGGTGCTTTGGCTCCAGATTTTACTGTCCAAGCACGTGTTTCAACTTCACCAGAAGTAAGAAATGTTATTAGATTTAAAAGTTTATAACTAGATAAGACCAATTTATCTAAACCAGTTTGTGTTAAACCCAGTGATTTTAAATATTCTGCCGACTCTTCCTTGCTTAATTCTGCCAATTCCGCTTCTAACTTAGCACTGATTTCAACTTGCTCACTTCCAGTTGGAGCGACAAATTTTTTACCACCAGTCATATCTTCATCTACGTTCACCACATACAACATCGGTTTCATGGTAAGCAAATGTAGTTCCTTTACCATTTCTATTTCTTCTTCATCGTATTCCAAAGCGCGAGCAGGCTTCCCTTCTTGCAGTTGTTTATTAATTTTTTCTAAAAGTTCAATCTGCTTGGCAACCTCTTTCGCTGCTGTTCCTTTTGCTCCTTTTTTTACATTTTCTAAACGCTTACTAACAGTTTGTAAATCTGCCAAAGCCAGTTCAAGATTTATCACCTCTGCATCATCCGTTGGGTTCACTTGGTTATTTACATGAATTACATTGGAATCAGAAAAAGCACGTACCACTTGAGCGATAGCATCCACTTCCCGAATATGAGACAAAAATTTATTTCCCAATCCCTGTCCTTCCGAAGCGCCCTTTACCAAACCGGCAATATCTACAAACTCAATGACGGTTGGAATAATTTTTTTTGACCCTGATACTATGCTTAATTTTGCCAAACGCTCGTCCGGCACCTCAACTACACCAACATTGGGATCAATGGTACAGAATGGATAGTTTTGTGCTTCAGCTTGCTTACTACGAGTCAACGCATTAAATAATGTAGACTTTCCGACATTTGGCAGACCAACAATTCCGATTGAAAATGACATAAATGTTTTTATTTAAAACAACAGGGAGCCGTATTTGGCTCCCATTGGTGGACCTTGAGGGATTTGAACCCTCGACCTCTTCCATGCCATGGAAGCGCTCTAGCCAGCTGAGCTAAAGGCCCTTAGATAGTGCACATTGTATAATGAAAGCACCCTCCTGTCAAGAAATTAATGCTATTTCATTACTTTTTTTCGATAACTTTCGAACCATTTTCCTGGCTGCCACGGTAGGCCAAGTTTTGGTAAAAGCCATCTATCCATACCATACCAACCAGCATTTTTCCAGGCAGTAATTAAAAAGAATTCAATCAACAACATTTCTGGATTGATACTTAATGTACCTGCCATCAAATAATTTATATTCATAAATGCTCCAAAAAACGCTGCTATACCTGTAAACAATCCAAAAAACAAAGCCATTCCAACCAAGAGCTCACCATATGTTACGACATACGAAAGAAAATGCGCATTTGGTAATGCCAATCTTTCTATGAAAACACCATACCATCCAGATACATCAGGATAAACTCCACCAGTTTTTTCAAGTGCCGCTTGTAAATATTTTGTTAGCGCCTCACCAGCATTTTCACCGATCCAAAATGGATTAAATAATTTTTCCCAACCAGCATTAAACCACTCATAACTTATAACTAATCTAACTACCAACCACACCCAAGCAAACTGCGTAGATGAAAACAAAAATTGAAAAAGCGGAGCTTGCTTAATATTTATAGTGCTCATAGAAAATATTAGTTAATAAATTATTTTCTAATTTTATTGGGCTGGAGTTTCTGCTGGGGTTGGAGTTGGAGCTGGAGCAGATTCCGTAGTTGGGGCAGTTATTTCTACTGGAGCAGGAGCCTGCGGCTCTATTGCAGGTGCTTGAACAGGTGTAACCACTGTTTCTGACAATACCGCCGCAGGAGACACTGCAGGGCTTTCTGCAGGAACAACTGGCCCCGGAGCTGAGGATGAATCAGGTGCTGAATTCGTGCTTGAAGCGGTTTCAATAACACTATTTAGTGAAGATGTATTATTAACAATTATATTATTTGGCAAATTTTCTAAAACATTTAAATTTGTAACCTCTTCTTTGCGTTTGGCCACTACCATCCAATCAAATGTAGCATTACTCTTTCCATTGTCTAATTCTTTTACGGTAAATCCTTGGGCATTTTTCTCAGACACATAAATACCTTTAGCTTCACCTGATGTCAATGTAATATTAATTTTTAATGGTTGATTAGGATCAATAATATCTTGCATAATCTGATCAAACTGGACTTTCACTTCACCGGCAATCAATTGTGATGAACTTGAAAAGACAAACTCGGAAGTTGGTGATTGCATCGCATACATATCTTTTTCACCCTGAGACGTATTTATTTTTGTAATAAAATGTCCAAATTCATCGATTGACCAGCGATTGTTTTTTCCGCTTACAGAGGCAACATTCAACAACATATTACCTTGCAAATTTAAGTTACCACCACTATATGTTAATTGACCATTTGAATTTTCAATATTTAAATTTGTTGTACTAGTTGCTCCGAAGACTATGCCTTGAGCTGCAGCAAGTTGCTGAATATTTTCTTTAATGCTTGAAATTGTTTCGTAACGACTATTTACCCAACCAGTACGAACCAAAGCCATAATTTTACCTTTTCCTCCTGTAAATGGATCAAGAGCAACACCGACAACACCGATCATTTTATCGTCATTGTCTTTTTTAGGATCATACTTCATTGCATATCCAGTACTGGATGCTGTCACTAATAAATCACCGCGATTAATAATACCATTTTCATCGGACACTTTGAGTGGTACACGTCCGACCATAGCCATTACCGATGTGTATTCTGTTTTGCCATTTCCTACTACTATAGTTGGGTTAGTGGAGACTACACCGGCAACGGCTTGCTGGTTCGCACCACTACTACGACGATAGGTATCTGGGTTATTCATATCTACCACAAGAACATCACCAGCTTCTACAACATCATCCGAAGCAATATCTACTCTTTCAGCCAAATCTCCTGGATTAGAAGATGTTCCAAATACCGCGCTAGCTGCATACAAATTACCAGAAGCTCGAATATCACCATTGGCCATTACAGAAAATCTTGGATCACCATTAGATCGCAATGACAGCAAATATTTATCAGTTGATGTGCCAAAATTTGTAGCATTAAATATAAAGGCGTGAGCGTCGTTTGTTTGTGTTTCAAAAAGCGCAGTTGCATTAAATACTAATTTATTTAATACGCTATTAAACATTGTAAATTCTCCACTCAGATTTAGATTATAAGGAGTAATATCTGAACCAACCGACAAAGTAGAACTGTTGGTATTTACTGTCAAAGATTGATATAGCTGATTTTGCCAACCAAGATTTACAAATGCAATTATACTTCCTTCGCCATTTCCAGAAAAATTTTCCATAGCTATACCAACAATCGGAACTTCACCGACAGCTTTTGCTGCCACGCCATCCACATTCGATAATGTAAGCTTGTCACCTGAAACGATTTCTCCATTTACTGTGGAAACTTTTACCGGTACACGACCAGCTAGTGCAACTTTCACTACACCTAAATTATCATTTGAATCAAATAAATCACCGCCACCAAGTAAGAAACCTGGGTTGGTTGAAATTATACCTATCATATGTTCTGCATCACCAACCGAACATTTCTTTACTCCTGCTACAACCGTCGGATCTGAACAAACTACATCACCATCACCCGGACAGGTGCCATTGGCCGTACACAACAAATTTATTGGGTATGTTTCCGCTAAATCCAGCGTGGAAGTTCCGGCGATATATGAGGTTGCGCGTATGAAACCATTGGTTCCTATTCCACCTCTATCAGTACCACCGGCGTCAATTAATAGTTTATATGAATTTGCCAATCCAAATCCTGTTGTAGTGTTAATTTTTACACTACCGTCAGAATCAACTTTAAAAAAAGGTATAC
>CAZXEV010000043.1:3895-7472 GCA_964639735.1 uncultured Gammaproteobacteria bacterium | reverse complement strand
GGTTGGTGTTGGTGGCGATGGCACTAGGAGCACTTGGGATGTTTGCAATTTTCAAAAAGAAAGATTGGGTATAAAATTAAAATTAAAAACACCTCGAATTATCGAGGTGTTTTTTTTGTTTGTGATTATCGTTTACTAACTTTGGTTCCTTCTTTCGTGTCTTCTACTTTATATCCCATTCCTTCTAGTTTTAATCTTAATTCGTCACTTGTCGACCAATGTTTGTTGACACGAGCGTCATCTCGCTTGGTGATGAGATCAGAAACCTCTTTTGGTAATGAATCAACCGCTATGGATTCGATTTTCTTTTCCAATTCTTCTTTTATTTTTAATCCAAAAATTTTATCAAATTCAAGCAAAGTGTCGCGACTTATTTTTTCATTTTTTATTGCTTCCCACACCAATCCCAGAGCAGAAGAAATGTTTAAGTCGTCATTGATAAATTCTTTAAATTTATTTTTTATTTCATTTTCAGTATCAGTTTTTTTCTGATCTACAATCGTGATCGTTTCTTTTTTAGTTTTTAATTTTTTGGCTGCATGATACAGATGTGTCAATCCAGTTTGGGCAGCGCGAAGTGCTTCCCAAGAAAAAGTCAGTTGTTTGCGATAATGAGTTTGTAATAATAAAAATCGATAGGCAAGTGGGCTGATTTCTTTTTCTCTTAATGTGCGCAATGTAACAAAATTGTCTCCTGATTTCGCCATCTTGTCGCTACCCATTAGTAAAAATTCACCATGCATCCAAAAATTGGCCAATGGTTCGTCGTTGGCAGCTTCGCTCTGAGCAATCTCATTGGTGTGGTGTACTGGAATATGGTCTACTCCGCCACAGTGGATATCAAATGTTTCGCCCAAATATTTTGTAGCCATGGCACTACATTCTATGTGCCAGCCTGGAAACCCTTCGCCCCATGGACTATTCCATTCCATTTGGCGTTTTTGTAATTTTGGAGAAAATTTCCAAAGAGCAAAATCAGTGGTATTTTTTTTATCGCCAACATCTACACGCACACCGGCACGAAGTTCTTGATTTTGTAAATTTGCCAATTTTCCGTAGTCTTTTAATTTGCTGGTATCAAAGTATATACCGTCTGAGGTGGCATAGGTAAATCCCTTTTTTTCTAGTTTTTTTATAAGTTTAATCTGTTCAGCAATATGGTCAGTAGCACGACACCAAATAGATGGCTCAAAAATATTTAAATACTCCAAATCTGTTCTGAATTCGTGAGTATAAAATTCCGCCAATTCCCAGGCAGTTTTGCCTTCACGGGCAGATCCTTTTTCCATCTTGTCCTCACCGGTATCGGCATCGTCAGTAAGATGTCCAACGTCAGTGATATTCATGATGTGTTTTACTTTGAACTCGTTATATTCCAAAACGCGCTTCAAAATATCTTCAAATATATAAGTTCGCAAATTTCCAATATGCGCGTAGTTATAAACAGTTGGTCCGCAAGTATAAAGACCAACTTTATTTTTTTTAATTGTTTTAAATTCTTCGATGCGACGAGATAGGGTGTTGAATAGATATAGGGACATAGAAATCTTATAATGTAATGGTATAACTTTACCTTATTTATCCACAGTTTTCAATAGCGGTATATCAGAGAAGTTATATTTTTGCTATAATTGAAGATGTTAAGATAAGTTTTTACAAAACTTTAAATTATGTTATTTTTTAAACCTAAATCTCATCTCGGTATAGATTTGGGAGCAGGTGGTATCAAAGTTGTCGAATTAAGATTGGAAAAGAAACGCCCGATGCTTTATACCTATGGATTAACTTCACAAGTGCAAGACGTGCACCATCTTTTTGATGTATCCAAAAAAGCTGATGTAATAGAATCTGCCGGTGAAGAAAAAAACAAGAGTGTTGCGACAGTGATCGATCCGGAACAGGTAAAAAAATATGCCAATCTGTTAAAAACTGTTTGTGCCAGCGCTCGAACTACAGCTCTTACCGCTACAGTTAGTTTACCGGTGTCTGTAGTTTTTCACGCAGTAATAAATTTACCATTATTAAAAAAAGAAGAACTCGATCGTGTGTTGCGCGCTGAGGTAAAAAAACTTTTACCACGTCCGATAGATGATATGGTGTTGGACTATCAGATGATCAAAAATTCTCCTGAATCCAAAACTCAGCGTGTACTAGTAAATGCCGTACCAAAAGAACTAGTTATTTTTTATACTCAAGTTTTCAAATTGGCTGGAATTGGATTGGAATCGTTGGAGCCAGAATCCATCGCTTTGGAGCGATCATTGGTTGGTCGTGATCAGAGCGTAGCGATGATTATTGATATTGGAGCAGAGCGCACCAATTTTTATATTATTGATCAGGGTTATGCTATCACTCACCATAGTACGGAAATTGGTGGAGGTAAATTAAATAAAATTTTGACTAATATTTTGGGAGTGAAGGATGAATTGATTGAGCAATTAAAGTATGACTATTTTGGAAGTTTGCTCAAAAAAAATAGCGACAATCAAATGACAAAAGAAAAATTTTATGCACTCTTTTCTACGGTCATTGATCCAATAATCAAAGAGATCGAATATAGTTTTGAAATTTATTTGAAACAAACTGGAAACGAAAACAAAAGACCGGAAAAAGTGATTTTGACAGGTGGTGGCAGCTCTCTTCCATATCTCACCGAATTTATTTCCGAAAAATTCAATATCAAATGTTACGTAGGTGATCCTTGGGGACGAGTAGTTTATCAAGATGGTTTGAAGCCAGCTTTGAGTAAAATAGGACCACGTATGTCAGTGGCTGTTGGTCTGGCGCTCAGAAAATTAGTGTGATATCATAAAAATAGTTAAATAATTTATTTCAATATGGCAGAAAAAACCCATGTGTTGCTAGTAGAGGATGATACATTTCTCTCTGGCATCTATCAGAAAAAGTTTGAAATGGAGGGGTTTAAAGTTTCTTTAGCCGACAACGGCGAAAAGGCTTTGGTCGAGGTGAAGAAGAAAAAACCGGATATAGTAATGTTAGATGTTTTGTTACCAAAACTAGATGGGTTTGCGGTTTTAGAAAAATTAAAAGCAGATTCGGAAACAAAAAATATTCCAGTAATTTTACTGACAAATCTTGGACAAAAAGACGATGTTGAAAAAGGTTTACAAATGGGTGCGGTCGATTATTTAATTAAAGCCCATTTCAAACCGTCTGAGGTTGTGGATAAAATTAAAAAGGCGTTACAACTTTAATTGGATTGTGCTATAATAAAATTATTAAATTAAGAATTGGCAACACCACTGCTGTCAATCCTATAAACTTATATATAAAACCTATGAATAAGAAAGGTTTTACCCTCATCGAACTTTTGATCGTGATTGCGATCATCGGTCTTCTATCTACTCTAGCAGTAGTAGCGCTAGGATCAGCACGTGTAAAAGCTCGTGACTCCAAGCGTCTAGCCGATTTGAAACAATTACAAACAGCTCTTGAATTATATTACACAGACCAGAACGCTTATCCAGCTGGTTCAAACATTGACCTAGGTGATTCTACTCACGCTTGTCTAAACAATGCTGGATTTGCAGCTGCTGGTTGTACTTCCCCATACATG
>CAZXEV010000043.1:0-3885 GCA_964639735.1 uncultured Gammaproteobacteria bacterium | reverse complement strand
TCTGGTAGTTATACATATACAGCCGCTTCAAGTAGTTATACTATCAACGCTACTTTAGAAGGTACTGTAAGTGGCCTTACTGGTGCTATCCAGTTGAGTCCAGCTGGTATCAAATAATCGATTTTCAGCAAACCCTCCTATTAGCTAGGAGGGTTTTGTTTTTTTATAGCCTGTGGTATAATTTAGAAACAAAATTATATGTTTGATTTAGGAATTCACATCGCTGTATTAGGCACTTTAGTATATTTTTTTGTCTTTATTCTAGGGCTTATTCTAGGTAGTTTTTTGAATTCTTGGATGTGGAGAGTTCATGACAATATCAAAATCATTTCCAATAGTCGCAGTATGTGTCCGCACTGTCGTTATCAGCTGCGCTGGTATGAGAATGTCCCTGTTATTAGTTGGCTGATGTTGCGTGCTCATTGTAGTAATTGCAAAAAGACTATTCACTGGTCTTATCCTGTAGTAGAGTTAGCCACAGGTATATTAATGGTTTATGTAGCTAGCCAATATGTTCGACTAACTCATTTTAGTGAGTGGGCACTCTTGAGAGATACATTTTTTTTAACTTTGTTGATAATTTCTTTTGTTTACGATTTACGTTATAAAATTATTTTGTCGCGTGTGGTTTGGGTAGGTACACTAGTTGGATATTTTATAAATGTTTCTTTTTTAAACTTTTCATCCACTTCACTTTTGCTTGGTATGGCAATCGGGGGTTGTTTTTTTCTTCTACAATATATTGTTTCCAATGGTCGCTGGATCGGTGGAGGTGATGTACGTTTTGGTATAATGATGGGAGCTTGGCTTGGGTGGCAAAATACGATTTTAGCAATATTTTTGGCCTATGTGTTGGGAGCTATAGTCGGAATTATTTTATTGTTATCAAAAAAAGTGGACGGCAAAACCGAAATTCCGTTTGGCACGTTTTTAACTGTTGGTACTTTGTTTGCTTTATATCACGGTGCGGCTATTGTGAGTTGGTATTCACATTTGATCGGATATTAGTGTTCTGATATGAGTGATGAACTGTCAAAAAAAATCGAACGTTTGCGTTCCCAAATAGATGATTTGCGATATCGCTATCATGTGCTTAACGATCCAGAAGTGACGGATTCGATGTATGATGGCTTGATGGACGAATTACGTAAAATCGAAAGAGAACATCCTGAATTAATAACACCAGATTCACCGACTCAACGCGTGGCTGGAAAACCGCTTGAAAAATTTGAAAAAGTTGTGCACGAAGTCACTCAATGGAGTTTTGACGATGCGTTCAACGAAGAAGATCTGAAAATTTGGGAAGAAAGAAATTATAATTATCTTCAAAAAGAAACCGGACAACGTCCGGCTGATTTGGAATATGTGTGTGAATTAAAAATCGATGGTTTACACATGGTTTTAACCTATGAAAACGGAGAGCTGATAAATGCAGCAACTCGTGGTGATGGAAAAGTTGGCGAAAATGTGACTCAAAATATTCGCACAATTTTGTCGGTACCATTAAAACTAAAAGAAAAGATTGACTTGATTTGTGAAGGTGAAGTTTGGTTGGATAGAAAAATGTTGGAAAAAATAAATGCAGAGCGAGAAAAAAATAATGAACCGCTCTTTGCTAATCCGCGCAACGCAGCCGCTGGCACGATTCGTCAGTTGGATTCTTCGATAGTAGCGGCTCGAAAATTATCTTTAACCACATATGACATTTCGGCCGGAGAAATTCCGCCAACTCAATCTGAGGAATTAAAACGTTTGAAAGATTTAGGTTTCAAAACTGATATTCATTGGAAAATTTGTAAAGACCTAAAAGAAATTTTAGCTTTTCATAATGAATGGCAAAAGAAAAAAAACAGCCAGCCGTTTTGGATTGACGGTGTTGTAATAAAAGTAAATCAAAAGAAATATCAAGAAGCCCTCGGTTTCACTGGAAAATCTCCGCGCTGGGCGATAGCCTTTAAATTTCCGGCAGAACAGGGAACAACCAAAATAAAAGACATTTATGTTCAGGTTGGTCGCACTGGCGCATTGACGCCAGTAGCTTTGATGGAGCCGGTAAAGTTGGCTGGCTCTACAGTAACTCACGCTACGCTCCATAATTTTGACGAGATCGATAGATTGGGAGTAAAGATTGGTGATACCGTGGTAGTAGAGAAAGCTGGAGATATTATTCCAAAAGTAGTGCGCGTCTTAGAAAAAATGCGCACCGGAGCAGAAAAAGAAATTAAACGACCAACCAAATGCCCGGTATGTGGTAGCGAAGTTGGTGGACAAATTATTATTAAAGTTAGTAAATCAATCGAAGGAAATTCGGTCGCCTTATATTGTCTAAATAAAAATTGTTACGCACAAGAATTAGAAAATATTATTCACTTTGTTGGTAAAAAAGGGTTTGATATCGATCATTGTGGTGAAAAAATTGTAGAACAATTGGTTGACGAAGGGTTGGTAAAAGACGCTGCCGATTTATTTACTTTAACTATTGGGGATCTCGAACCTCTCGAAAGATTTGCTCAAAAGAGTGCACAAAATTTGGTGGAGGCGGTAGACAAATCTAAACACATTTCTTTGACTCGTTTTATAAATGCGTTGGGAATCATGCATGTAGGCGAAGAAACAGCCGAAGATTTGGCACAAAATTTTCAAACTTTGGAAAAACTACAAAAAACAACTGTCGAAGAATTGTTGAATATGAATGGAATTGGTGAACGCACAGCGCAATCAATAGTGGAGTATTTTAAAAATAAAAAGAACGGTGAGTTTGTAGAAAAATTATTAAAAAATGGAGTCATAATAAAAAAGGTAGAACAAAAGAGTGGTGGAAAATTGATTGGAAAAACTTTTGTGTTGACTGGTAGTCTAGAGTCGATGAGTCGAGACGTTGCCAAACAAAAAATCAAAGATCTAGGTGGTGAAATGTCAGAAAGTGTAAGTAAAAAAACCTCATATGTAGTAGTGGGAGCTGAACCGGGCAGTAAGTATGAAAAAGCGGTGAAGTTAGGTGTGAATATTTTGGATGAAAAAAAGTTTTTAGAAATGATAAAAATGTGATATAATGTTATCACTATGAACATTGCTTGGTTTAAAGACCTAACAATTAAAGATATTCCGCTAGTTGGAGGCAAAAATGCCTCACTAGGTGAAATGTTTTCCAAACTAACTTCAAAGGGCTTGCCAGTGCCTGATGGTTTTGCGTTGACTTCAGAAGTTTATTGGAAATTTTTGAAAGAAAATAAGTTGGATAAAAAAATCAAAGAAACTTTGAAAGATTTGGATGTCAAAAATGTTCATGCATTATCGGTAGCAGGGGCTAAAGTGCGTAAAATGATTTTAGACGAAGACTTTTCCAAAGAAATTGCCGATGAAATTAAAAAAGCATATAAGCAATTAGGTAAAACTTGTAAAAAACCAAATCCAGATGTCGCAGTACGTTCTTCGGCTACTGCCGAAGATCTGCCAGACGCTAGTTTTGCTGGTCAGCAAGAAACCTATCTCAATGTTAAGGGCGAAAAGGAATTGTTGTTAGCTTGCAAAAAATGTATTGCATCTTTGTTTACCGATCGCGCAATTTCATATCGTGAAGCCAAGGGTTTTGATCATCTTACTATCGCACTATCTGTCGGTGTGCAAGAAATGGTTCGTTCTGATCTGGGTTCTTCCGGCGTTATGTTTACGTTAGATACCGAATCTGGTTTCCGTGGTGTGGTACTTATAAATGCTTCCTATGGACTTGGTGAATACGTTGTAAAAGGGCAGGTTACTCCGGATCAATTCTATGTTTTCAAGGACGGTGTCAATAAAGGGTTTAAATCTATTATCAGTCGTCGTTTGGGTAGCAAAGAAGTAAAATTGATTTCAAATCTTTCTTCTTATAAGTCTCTAAAAGCT
>CAZXEV010000042.1:4997-7577 GCA_964639735.1 uncultured Gammaproteobacteria bacterium | reverse complement strand
AACCAATCGAACTCACCAACCTCGCGTTTTTCGTGCCCCTGTAGCCAAAGCTCCTGTGGCCAACCCAGCTTTTAGACCATTGGTACCTACTCAACACTTAAGACCATCATTCCCTCGTCTACGCGAAGCCAACGAAGGAAATAAATTACGTATCATGGTCGTTGGTGGCTGTGAAGAAGTTGGACGCAACTGTACCTTTATTGAATATGGTAATGATATTATTATTATCGATATGGGTTTACAGTTTCCTGAAGAAGACATGCCTGGTATCGATTATATTATTCCAAATATTGGTTACCTTAAAGGTAAAGAAAAAAATATTCGTGGTGTAATTATTACCCACGCTCACTATGATCATATTGGTGGTATCCCACATTTGATTCCAGCTCTTGGATATCCTCCAATGTACGGTCTACCTCTTACCAATGCTATCATCAAGAAACGTCAGGAAGACTACAAAAATCTTTCTCCACTCAATATTAACAACCTAAACCTTAAAGACAAATTGAAATTGGGTGTGTTTGAATTGGAGTTTTTCCACTTGAACCACAACATCCCAGATTCAATGGGTGTAGTAATAAAAACTCCAGAAGGTGTGGTGGTACATACTGGTGACTGGAAATTTGATTATCAACCAGTAGCCGGCGATCAACCAGCCGACTTACAAAAAATCGCTCGCATCGGTTCTGAAGGTGTACTCGCACTTTTGACTGACTCTACAAACGCATCACAACACGGTCATCAAATTTCTGAATCTGAAATCGGCACCAACTTGGATGAAATTATTGGCAAAGCCAAGGGCCGCTTGATTATCGGAACATTCGCTTCCCTACTTTCTCGTATCAAACAGATTGTAGAAATTGCCGAACGTACAGGAAAGGTTATCGCTGTAGATGGTTTCTCAATGAAAAGTAATATCGAAATTGCCAAAGAATTGGGATATATCAAATTCCATCCAAAAACAATTATTGATATTAAACATGTAGAGAATTATCCAGCCAACAAAGTAATGATTATTTGTACTGGTGCCCAAGGTGAAAAGAATGCATCCCTGATGCGTATCGCTAGTGGCGAACACCGTTCTGTACGTTTAATGGCTGGCGACACTGTTGTGTTTTCATCTTCAGTAATCCCAGGCAACGAACGCACCGTGCAACGTCTCAAAGACACACTCTTTAGAAAAGGTGCTGAAGTTATTCATTATCAAATGATGGACGTCCACGCTGGTGGTCATGCCAAAGCTGATGATGTAAAACTCATGATCCGACTTATCAATCCAAAATATTTTGTACCGATCGAAGGTAATCATTTCTTGTTGCACTACAATGCTAAAGTAGCTGAATCAACTGGCTTTGATAAAAATAATATTTTTATTGCTGACAATGGTCAAGTTATGGAATTCCAAAACGGCCAAGGTGTTTTGACTAAAGAAAAAATACCAGCCGACTATGTATTCGTAGATGGTCTAGGAGTATCCGACGAAACCAATGTTGTTATGCGCGACCGTCAACTTCTCGCTGAAGACGGCATGGTGGTAATTATCGCTACTGTCGATTCGAAGACTGGCAAATTGATTCAAAATCCAGATATTATTTCTCGTGGTTTCGTGTTCCTGAAAGAGCACAAGGAACTCATCGAAGATTTACGTCATCGTGTGAAAAAAGTTGTTGTCGACAGTGATCCACTTTCTTGGGCTGACACCAATAACATTCGCAACAAGATTCGTGATTACGTTGGACAATTTTTGTATACAAAGACAGAAAAACGTCCGATGGTGTTACCAGTGATTATTGAAGTATAAAATAAATTAAACAAAAAAACCCGCGCTAAATTAATAGTGCGGGTTTTTAGTTTATAGCTATAAGCCGAATTCTGTATTCGTTCTTTCCGCCTTTGGCGGAACAAGAACAAACGATGATCATTTATCTAGTTTTGATATTACTATCAAAATCATGAGCGAGCGAACTTATCCAAGAAATCTTTCAATCTCAAGGCTGCTCTTGCGCCAGACAGGGCTTGGCACCACACCGTTTCACAACGGTGGGTATATGGTAGCTCTGTTTCTAGAATCAGAACCTCCATATTCTTTTCACCTTTTATTTCGACGAATCGAAATTAGTATTGTCTCTGTGCCGCTTTCCCTCGTTTGATGTTTCCATCAAACTGGTGGGTGTTACCCACTGTCTTTTTTCTTTTTTCAAAGAAGGACGTTCGGACTTTCCTCTCTGAAATAAATCAGAGCAATCATCCGCTATAAACAGCGATAACTATAGCATAATTTAGCCATTTTGTCAATCATAAAGTCGAATTTTATTTGCAATTAGCCAACAAAATGTTATAATTAGAATATAAATAAATCATAAATTCCTGCGGAATTTGAAATTTCGTCAGGTTTCGCAAATATTAAAATAAATTTTCATATTTGTCTCAACCTTAGAAATTATGGACAGGTTCTTATTTTCACAAGTCAATATTCCAACCAAAGTCACAATCGAAGAATTGGTTGAAAATATGAAAAGATATTGCCAACCTACTGACGTCGAAACCGCTCAGCTGGCTTATGATTTTGCCGCCAAAGCG
>CAZXEV010000042.1:0-4968 GCA_964639735.1 uncultured Gammaproteobacteria bacterium | reverse complement strand
AGAAAATCTGGCGAACCATACATCATGCACCCACTATGTGTTGCTTATATATTATCTCAGATTCAAGCCGAACCAAATATTATTATTGCATCATTGATGCACGATGTTCCAGAAGACACCGAAATCACACTCGAGGAAATTGAAAAAAACTTTGGCAGCGATATCGCCAACATGATCCGCGGTATTACCAAACTTGGTAAATTAAAATATCGTGGTGTTGAAAGATATATCGAAAACTTACGCAAACTGTTCGTGGCGATGGCCGAAGATATTCGTGTAATGATTATCAAATTTGCTGACCGCGTACACAACCTGAGCACTCTCGAGTCATTACCAGAAAAAAAACGAGAACGTATCGCTTTGGAAAGTCTTGAAATCTATGCCCCTATCGCCAATCGTCTAGGCATGGGTGAATTCAAAGGGTTACTCGAAGACCTCTCTTTCAAATATGTAAAACCAAAAGAATTTCAAAAAGTAAAAGCCGTTCGAGATCAAAATATTAGTGAAAAAAATGTTTATCTTAATAAAATTATTCAAAAGATCGAACAGGAATTAAAAGCAGCTGAAATAAATTTTATAAATATTCATGGTCGCGAAAAACAAATTTATAGTTTATATCAAAAACTACTTAAAAAGAATTGGGAAATTAGCAATATTTATGACATCGTAGCTATACGCGTGATTGTAAAAGATGTCGGAGATTGTTACGCTGCTCTGGGCATTATCCACAAGCTCTGGCGTCCATTAAAAGGACGTATCAAAGATTATATCGCCCAACCAAAACCAAACGGTTATCAATCTCTTCACACCACAGTTTTTTGTGATGATGGAAAAATTGTAGAATTTCAAATTCGTACCAAAGAAATGCACCAAGAAGCTGAGTTTGGTATCACGGCTGCTCATTGGACATATGACGAAAAAGGTCCGCGTCCATCAAAGAAAGATTTGAACTGGGCAAAAGAATTGGCCAAAATGCAACAGGAAATTCTGAACAACATCAAAGATTTAGAAGAAATGAAAGTGGATTTTTTCCACAATCACATTTTTGTTTTCACTCCAAAAGGAGATGTTATCGATTTACCTGAAGATGCGACACCGGTTGATTTTGCTTATCACATTCATACTGAGGTTGGTAATAAATGTAATGGCGCCAAAGTAAACGATCAGATGGTGAGTCTCGATTCATTTCTAAAAAGTGGCGATGTAGTAGAGATCGTGACTGATAAAAACCGCAAAGGCCCAAGTCAGGATTGTCTAAAATTTGTCAAAACTCACGCCGCCAAAAACCATATCAAAGCTCAACTAAATAGCTCTAAGATTACTTGGATCAAAAGTTTGTTTGATAAAAAAGAAAAATAAAACACAAACAAAAAACACAGTCACTCGACTGTGTTTTTTAATTCTCTAATAATTCCTTCAGCTTTTCCTTAAACCTATCATTTGGATCTACTTTGAAAGAAGTTTTAATTCTTTTGCCATCTACCAACAGATACACTAGTGCATCACCAGGAAACAGAGCCAGTAAACTTTTTATCGCATCCGCCTTGGCTTTTACTTGAGCGGCAGTCAAAGTAATTTCAAATGACATACTGTCGGCCATTTCTGGAGACATGTATTGGCTAATAGAATTTTTCCTTTGACCAGTATTAAGCTGCGCAGCCAATTCACGACAATTAGCTTTATTGAGTGCGTAAGCTTTTTCTACAAATAATTTGTTGTCCCCTTCTTCTTCAGAGGTTTTTCCAACCACTATCACCATCTGGCCTTCTACCCAGATATCTTTGGTAGTTTCATAAACTTTTGGAAATACCAACAATTCAAGCTTGTCAGTTGTGTCCTCCAAATTTACGAAACTCATCTGTTTGCCACGACGGGTAATTTTCTTTTTTACGCTATCCATGATACCAGCCACTATCACCCATTCATTACGAGCGGTTCCCTGCAATTCATTTATCGGTGTCAGACAGGCACTTAGAGCAGCTTGGAAATATGCAAACGGGTGGTCAGTAATATACAAGCCGAGCAATTCTTTTTCCCAAACTAATTTTTCATCCAGCGTAGCATTTGGAGCCGAAACGATATTTAACTTGGAAATGAAATCAATTTTAGTACCAGCAAAAAGAGAATTTTGTGTAGAATTTTTTTGTTCTCCAAAATTCTTGGAAAAAGATAATAGGTTTTCAATATTGGAAAGTAATACTCCTCGGTCATATCCAAAACTATCCATCGCACCACATTTGATCAAACTTTCAACAGATTTTTTATTCAGATCTCTATCCTGAACACGTTTAAGCAAATCTTCCAAATTTTTATATGGTCCATTATTTTTGCGTTCCCGATAAATCGCATCCGCAATATGTTCACCAAGATTTTTCACCGCACTCAAACCAAAACGAATGTGTGATGTTCCTCCGTTTTGCCATCCAACCATCGCAAAGTTTTTCATACTCTCGTTCACATCTGGCGGCAAAACTTTGATACCCATTTTTTCACACTCGTGAATAATTTCAGGCACCTTGTCCATATCGCCACTTTCCGCAATCAGAGCGGCGGTCATATACTGCGTGGAATAATTTGCCTTGAGATAAGCGGTCTGATAAGCCACTACGCCATAACTAGCCGCATGGGCTTTGTTAAAACCATACGCCGCAAACGGTTCAATCATTTCCCACAACTTATGAATTTTTGCTTCTGGTAATTTACCAAATGTACGACAGCCTTTGATAAATTTCTCTTTCTGCTTTGCCATTTCTTCTGGAATTTTCTTACCCATGGCTTTACGGAATTTATCTGCTTCTTCCCAGTTGTATCCAGCCAAATGAATAGAGGTCAAAAGCACATCGTCCTGATATACGATCAGACCGAGTGATTGATCCAAATATTCTTCCATGCGAGGATCAAGATATTCTACTGCTTCAGGATGGTGTTTGCGTTTGATATATTCTGGAATTTGTTCCATCGGACCAGGACGAAACAAAGCCACCATCGCGGTAATATCAAAGATAGTACTTGGTTTAAGTTCTTTGAGATATCGAGTCATGCCTGAACCAGAAAGTTGAAATACACTATTAGTTTCACCTCGCGCCAACATTTCATATGTTTTTTTATCATCCCAAGGAATAGAAAAAATGTCGATTTTTTTGTCTGTTGTTTTTTCAATAATTTCAACAGCACGTCCAAGGATAGACAAGTTGCGAATACCCAAAAAATCAAACTTCAAAAGACCGGCGGATTCCACCGCATGCATTTCATATTGTGTAGTAATTTTACCACCACCAGTTTCATGCTGAATTGGTGTAAAATCTACAAGTGGCGTTGGTGCGATCACCACGCCCGCCGCATGCATCGAAGTATGACGAGCACAACCTTCTACCTTTTGAGCGAGATCGAGCAATCTGTGAACCTGTGGATTTTTATTATATAAATCCAACAAATCTTTTTCCAAATCTTTGGCCTTGGCAATAGTCATACCAAAACCTTGCGCCCCCATCGGAATCAATTTAGAAACCTGATCACAAAAAGAATATGGATATCCTAATGCGCGACCAACATCACGAATTGAACCTTTGGCTTGCATTGTTCCAAAGGTAATAATCTGAGCCACTTTGTCAGCACCGTATTTTTGCGTAACATAAGCGATCATATCATCACGTCTGTCGTCGGCAAAATCCGCATCAATATCGGGTGGACTTGGACGGAAAGGATTCAAAAAGCGCTCAAACGGCAATTTGAAATAAAGTGGATTTACAGTGGTAATCCCCATCGCATACGCTACAATCGAACCAGCACCAGATCCACGAGTAGTTTCCACGATTCCATGAGTACGAGCATAATGTACATAATCCGCCACTACGATAAAATAGGTTGAATACCCTTTTTGTGCAATAACTCCGAGTTCATAATCAACACGTACTCGCACTGCGTCATTTACTTCAATCAAAAGTGGTAATTTTTCATAAACCAACTCGCGCAAAACTTCACTAGAATTTTTATTCGGAGGTAAATCCAAATGCGGAAACAACCACTTATTTAATTCTAATTTTAAATTTACTCTATCAGCAATCTTTGCAGTATTTTGCAGGGCTTCTATATCATTTGGAAACCTTTCATACACTTCGTCTGCAGTACAAAATGAAGTGTCTATGGCCGCCGAACTTTTACGATCTGTGTCTTCCAAAGTTTTTCCATCACGAATACAAGTCAGAACATCCTGCGCTTCAGCGTCTTCTGGGTTTAAATAATGACTATCACGAGTAACTATCAAAGGTATCCCAGTTTCTTTGGACATTCTGCGCAAATTATCATTCATTTCTGACTGTCCTTCTAATGTCGGAATATCCATCATTTCCAAAAAGAAATTTCCAACGCCAAAAATATCTTGGTAATCTAAAGCAACGTTTTTTGCTTTCTCCCAATCATTTTCTTTTCGCAAAATATGCGCGATCTCACCTTCGAAACAGGCAGATGAGGCCACGAGGCCTTCATGGAGTTCTCGTAATATTTGTTTATCTATTCTTGGTTTAACATTGTACCCTTCAGTATTTCCAATCGAAACTAATTTCATCAAATTGCGATAGCCGGTGTCGTTGAGCGCCAATAAAATAAGATGATAAAAACGATCATTTGGATCTTTGTCAAAACGGGAACCCAAAGTGATATACACTTCTGCCCCAATAATCGGTTTGATACCTTCTTTTTCACAAGCTTGGTAAAACTCAATCGCACCGTACATATTCCCATAGTCAGTCAAAGCCAACGCCGAAAAACCGCGTGCTTTAGCGGTTTTAACAAGATCGTTCACTTTTGGCAAGGCGTCTAAAAGTGAATAGTGAGAATGGACATGAAGATGAACAAATTCTTTCATAACGGGTCTATTCTACCAGATTTTACCAATTTAGCAATAACAAAAAACCACCCGGTAAAGGTGGTTTTTAAAATTCTTATAAGTACTTAGCAATCATTTCTTTT
>CAZXEV010000041.1:4898-8375 GCA_964639735.1 uncultured Gammaproteobacteria bacterium | reverse complement strand
GTCCCATCGGTTGAACAATCATCGATGATTACAATTTCAAATTCTCTATAATCCAAAGCTAACAAAGATTTTAAGCTTCTTTTGAGAGATTCAAGACGATTATAAGTGCATAAGGTAACGGTACATCCGGGTTGGAACATACATTATTTCTGACAGTTTGGACAATAGTGAGTTCCCCTGCCCGCATGTTTTTTCTTCAAAATTACACTTTTGCATCGCTTACATTTTTCACCATCGCGTCCGTAAACATTTAAAAAATTTATGTGACTACCGGTGTGTCCATCACTATCCACATAATTATTGAAAGTAGTACCGCGATTGGCTATAGCCACTTTCAAAATGTCTTCGATACATTTATACATTTTTTTTATTTCCAAAACAGTCAAACTACTGACTTTTCTGGTCGGCAAAATTTTAGCAGAGAAACAAGCTTCGTCCGCATAGATATTTCCAATACCTGAAATTAATTTTTGATTTAATAGCAGAGCCTTTATATTTGTCTGGCGTTTTTTAAATAATTTCTGAAATGCCTCCAAAGTATAATCTGGGGTCAAAGGTTCGATTCCAAAGCTATTTGTTACTATCTTTTCTTTTTCTTCTTTAGAAACTAGTTTTAAATACCCAAACCGTCTAAGATCATTAAAAAATAGTTGGCCGCCATCGCCAAAAGAAAAAATCACGCGAGTGAATTTGTTCGGAACCTCAGCATTCATCCCGGTTTGACTATGACCACCCGCCAACAACTGTTTTTTATGTCGATAAATAAGTTGGCCCGTCATTTTTAAATGTACTAGTAAATATGAAAATTTATCAGTTTCACCTATGGCAAACATCAGCAATTTACCGCGACGTTCAATATGTTTAAAATTGTTTCCAACCAAAACTTTCATAAAATCCGAAGATTTATTGTGCACACTTTTAGCGGCCAATATTTCAATATTTTTTATTTTTTCTCCAGCAATCTTTTTTTCCAAATCGCGACGTATCGTCTCTACTTCTGGCAATTCCGGCATATTAAATTTTAATTTTACTAGCCACTCGTTCAATCGCTTTTACAAATGCAGCAGCGCGCATAGTGATACTATATTTTTCTTTTGTTTCCCAAACTTCGTTAAAAGCTTGCACCATTATTGGTTCCAATTTGGCAAAAACTTGTTGCTCATTCCAGCGTTCATTTTTTATATTCTGTTCCCATTCGAAACAGCTCACAGTCACACCGCCGGCATTTGCCAACACATCTGGTACAACCACGATCCCGCGGGTTGCCAAAATTTCATCGGCTTCTGGAGTGGTCGGTCCGTTGGCCATTTCTACCACAAATTTAGACTTGATATTATTCGCATTCGAAGCCGTAATCTGATTTTCCATAGCAGACGGTACCAATATATCGGTTTGTAATTCCAATAACTGTTCGTTGGAAATGTTTTGAGCATTTGCAAAACCAGCCAATGATCCGGTTTGTTTTTTGTATTCAAATACCGCTAAAATATCCAGACCGGCTTCATTATAAATACCACCCTTGCTATCACTAATAGCCACGATCTTATAACCATCGGCTTCTAGCAGTTTGGCCATATAGCCACCGACATTGCCCATACCTTGAATTACAACCTTTGTTTCACTTGGTTGAAGATTCATTTTTTTTGCATACTCACGCACCACATATACACCACCTTGTGCAGTTGCGGTTTCACGTCCTTCACTACCACCATCGGACACGGCTTTACCGGTAATCACACCTGGATCAGCATGTCCCAATAATTTTTCAAATTCGTCACGCATCCATCCCATGATCTGAGGAGTGGTATACATGTCCGGTGCTGGCACATCTTTATCTGAACCGATTTCTCTCCAAATTTTCTGAATATAGCCACGAGACAATCTTTCGAGCTCTCCAATTGATAATTTTTTGGAATCAACAATAACACCACCTTTACCACCACCCATTGGAATATTTACGGTCGCGCATTTTACCATCATCCAAAATGACAAGGCGCGTACTTCATCGAGAGATACGTTTTCATGATAACGAATACCGCCTTTGTATGGTCCCAAAGCATTATTATACTGAGATCTAAAACCGGTAAAAACTTTTACTTCGCCACTGTCCATTTTTACTGGTATTGAAACCATCAAAACTCGATCTGGTTGTTTTAAAATTTCATAGATATTTTTATCCAAATTCATTATTTTAGCGGCTTTTTCGAGCTGGATAAGCGCATTTTCAAAAGGGTTTTGCATACAAATTATGTTAATAGTGAGAAAAATAGTATAAATTAATGGTACCTCAAAATCTATCCACCGTCAAAATTAGCAAAACCAGACAGTCATGGTGTATAATCTAGTGAATTTAATTAATTATTTTCTATGTGTTATAATCCGACCGTTTCAATCACCACTGCCATTATCGAATGGACTTTAGCAGTCATCATCCCTTTAAAATACCCAAAAAACCGCACTCGTTATTTCTCTAGTGCGCTGATGTTCTTCCTTGGTCTATACCAATTCACCGAGTTCATGTTTTGCAAAACAAACCAAGCCGATCTTTGGATGCGTATCGGTTTTATGGCCTATAGTGTATTACCAGCCATCGGACTTCACACCACTTTGTATTATTTCAAAATTAAATTTAATCTTTTTTGGATCTATATCATTCCAGTCATTTATATTATTGGAGCAGCAATGGCAAAAACATTTATAATCGAAGGAAAATGTCACGATATTTTTGTAACTGCTAGAAATATATTTTCCGACGTGATTTCACCTTTTTCATCTGTTCGATTTGGAATTTATAGTGCTTACTATTTTAGTTTTATTTTGATCTCTTGTATTATCGGAATAAGAGCTTATATGAGAGAGAAAAACCAAAGAAAACAAAAAGTGTTGTTGGCTTTTCCAACCGCTGTTTTCCTCATGTCATTTCCAACATTTATTTTAACAGTTTTATTTCCAGCATTAAACGTGCAATTCCCTTCAATATTGTGTCACTTTGGACTACTGCTTGCTCTCATGATATTTGTTGGGGCCAGATGGGACAACGAACTAACTTTAGAAAAATAAATAAAATAAAAAACAGACTGTTTTCAGTCTGTTTTTTTGTTATTATCTTTTTATTGCCTTAGTTGCTTTCTTCATTGTTTTGGCGGTTTCAGATACTGCTTTGGCCACCGCATCCTTGGCACTCTTATTCAAATTTTCCGAACCAGCATCCATCCATTCACTCGTTTTTTTAGCGATTACTTTTTGAACTAGTCCGGATGCACCATCGGTGATGAGTGTCATCAAACCGGACATGTGTTCAACTTTGCCGCGAATATAGTTGATCGCCTCAGTCAACGCTTGCAAGCGCACTCTAAATTCTTCCACGATCTCGTTAGCATTACGCAACAGTCTCATCACATAATAAAACATCCAGCACATGAAAAAAGTAACCCACAATACACAGAACGATATTATCAAAAATAAAATATCTTTTGA
>CAZXEV010000041.1:0-4888 GCA_964639735.1 uncultured Gammaproteobacteria bacterium | reverse complement strand
GAATGGTATTATAGAACTTTATATTCCGCAATTATTATCTTTTGATGATGTAATCATATTCCCTCTTTTAAATATTAATAAATATATTATAGCACAAAAATAAAGAAATAAAAAACACAGCAAGTGTTTTGCTGTGTTTAAAAATATTTTTTATCTCATCTCTGCCCCAAATTTCTCTTCCAAAACTTTTTGAACGTTTTTCATTATTACATCTACTTCTACTGTAATCAATGTAGCTTTTGGATCGGACAATGTTATGCTGTATCCCATACTCTTGTAACCTTCGCCAATCTTTGTGCCTTCGTATACATCAAACAATTCTATATTTGTAATTATTGGACTAAGTTTTAGAAGTGAAGCTAGAATTTGAGAATGTTCCACTTCCTTTTTAACCAAGAAAGCCAGATCGCGAACTACTTCTGGATATTGTGAAGTTGTTTTATAGTTTGATCCATTTTTTTGCTTACTCATCAATTCCGACAAAGCAGATAAATTTAATTGTAAAACTGATACCCTTTGTTCAATGCCGAGATTGCTAGAAACTATAGGGTTAATTTCACAAACCACACCCACAGTTTGACCCATCACCGACACCAAAGCCAAACGTGTTGGATGTTCCCAAGGTTGAATTTTGTCGGCTGGTAAAATTGTAAATTTAAAATTTATTTCGTTACAAACACTTTCCAGAGCGCGACGCGCTTGCCAATATGGTGTCTCGTCTTTTTTGGCCGCGTACATTGCCGCCAACCATGTATCTTGTCGTGGCAAAAGACTATCGCCATTGTTATCCGCACGCACACCAGTTTCCTGAACTGAAAAAACCTTTCCGATTTCAAATATTTTTACGATCGAATAGTTTTCAATATTATTTTTAATATTTTCCAATAAATTTGGCAATAAATTGCGACGCATGTATGGACGTTCTTTGGAAAGTGGATTGTCGAGCTCCAAATACTTTTCCAAATTATCTCCCAGCTTCGTAATCTGTGCTTCACCCACAAAAGAATAATTATAAACTTCACAGTATCCCATCTCTTTGACCAGAACATTGGCAATCTTTTTTTCTAAATCGCGCAATGGATTGGAAATAGCCGGTTTTATTTCTAAACTTGGTAACTCAGCTGGGATATTGTTATATCCGTAGAAACGCGCCACTTCTTCTACTATATCTTCGGCAATAGTAACATCTTTTATTGCTCTCCAGGTTGGAATCGTTACAAACAAATTATCTTTTTTGGATTTCACTTCAAAACCTAAATGTTCTAAAGTATTAACAATATCTTTTTGAGAAATTTCTACTCACAATTTTTTCGCAAAAATATTTAACGGCATCTCAATTGGCCCGACAGATACAGAAAAATTCTTTTCATCCACTACTTTACTTACCACTTTGGCATCCGGACAACATTCCAAAACCAATTCTACCGCTTTTTGCAAAGCCAATTCACAAGTATTTGGATCCAAACTTTTTTCAAAACGCACCGAAGAATCACTACGTAAATTGAGACGGGTCGAAGTGCTGCGCACATTCACCGCATTGAAATTGGCTGATTCAAAAATAATACTTGTAGTATCGTTGTTAATAGCACTATTCATACAGCCCATCACACCAGCAATCGCTAAAGCTTTTTTATTATCGGCAATAACTAGATCGCTAGATGTCAGATTGTATTCATTTTTATCCAAAGCCAAAACCTTTTCACCGTCTTTGGCTTTTCGCACCACGATTTTTTCTTCAACTTTTTGAACGTCGAAGGCATGCATCGGCTGACCCAAATCAAGCATTATATAGTTGGTTATATCGACGATATTGTTTATTGGGTGATGACCCAGAGTCATCAATTTTTCCTGCAACCAAACTGGCGAAGTACCTACTTTTATACCAGCAATGGCCACCGCCATATAACGTGGACACAATTTGGTATCAGTCACTTCTACCTCCAATTTGAATTCTTTTCCTTGAGATATTTTTTTGGTTTCGTATTTTTGTAAATCACGATTGTAAAGCACTGCGACTTCACGAGCCATTCCATAGTGCCCCCAAAGATCGCCGCGATTGGAAAGTGATTTATTATCAATTTCAAAAACCCAATCATTGAGACCAAGCACTTGCGCGAGCGGTAATCCAACTTTAAAATTCTTTTCAGTTAAATCCAAAATTTCTTTTTCATCTTTGATTGGAAATAATTCTCCCAAACCAATTTCAGTAGAAGCACAGATCATACCAAATGAATCTTCACCACGAATTTTGGTTGGTTTTAATTCAATCAATTCGCCTTCACCATGCCATTGCACTTTGGCTCCAACTTTGGCAACCGCAACCAACATTCCTTCACGCACATTACTACCACCACAAACAATTTGTAATTCTTCATTTCCAACATCTACTTTACAAAGTTTTAATTTATCGGCATTTGGATGCTTGTCAGCCACTGTTACTTTTCCTACTACTACATTTTGTAAAAGTTCACCTTGATCTTGCATGCTTTCTACTTCCACAGTTGAGGCTTTCAATTTTTCCGCTACCTCTTTGGCATCTACGGCTGCCAAATTTGTATATTTTTTCAACCAATTATAGGATATCAACATATTAAAACTGTTTTAGAAATTTTAGATCGCCGCTTTCCAAATGACGAATATCTTCAATGCCATATTTAAGCATCACCAGGCGTGTCAGACCAAAACCAAAAGCAAATCCTTGGTATTTACTAGAATCAATACTGCCTTGTTTCAAAACATTTGGGTGGATCATACCAGCTCCAAAAATCTCAAGCCAACCAGTATTTTTACAAACTCGGCAACCGTTACCTTTACACAAAAAACAACTCACTTCTCCATTTACTCCCGGTTCCACAAATGGATAATATTTTGGACGCAAACGAACTTTGGTATCTTCACCATATAAATGTTTGGCCACAGTTTCGAGCACGCCTTTTAAATGGGCAAAAGTAATATCTTCTCCCACCACAAAACCTTCCAATTGATAGAAGGTGTGTTCGTGACGTACATCGGTCGATTCGTTGCGAAAACATTTACCAGGTACAATCGCGCGAATTGGAGCGCCGTATTTTTGCATCGCCCGCACCTGCATCGCCGAAGTTTGAGTACGCATTACCCATGGAACATCTGCATCAACACTGTGACCTTTTACATAAAAAGTATCTTGCATATCACGAGCCGGATGAGTGTCTGGGATATTTAAGGCGGTAAAATTATAATAATCACTTTCGAGCTCTGATCCATCAAGCGTCATAAAACCCATAGAAGAAAAAAGTTCTTCCAAATCATTTTGAACAATTGTATTTGGATGAAAATGTCCGTGTTCATTTTTTGGCAAAGCCGGCTGAGTAATATCCAATTTTTCTTTGGACAAGCTTGCTTGCCAATCTGCTTGAGATAATTCTACTTTTTTGGATTGCAACGCTGATTCGATTTCTATTTTTACGTCATTAGCAATTTGACCCACAACTTTACGAGCATCATCGGCTAAATCTTTTAGGCCTTTCATCACATTGGTGAGCTCGCCATTTTTTCTACCAAAAAACTTATTCTCCAATTCTTCCAATTGGGCTTTATCTTTTACAGACTTTAATGCCAACAACGCTTCTGATTTTAATTGTTCAAGTTTTGATTGCATATTATTTTTGTTCATTTTCTACTTTTGGCCTATCTATTTTAACAATAAAATTATCTTTACCTTCGAAACCAATTTTTACACCGCACTGTTTTTCTAAATCTTTAAAAACATCTTCAACCAATGATTGGTCCATTTCAAAAATTGGATAAAAATCTATACTAGCATGTCCGCCTGGCAAAAGTTTTTTTGAAACTGCATTAAAATATTTTTCGATATCAGCAACAGAAACATCCCTTCTTAATTTCAAGCTATAGAGCGCTTCTCCATATGTATCAATGATAAGATCAAATTCTGGAAAATCATGGAGTTCCAATATCGATCGCCATTTTAAATCATTCTTATTTGGTTTTGCATTTTTATCATTTAATTCCAAACTTTTTTCCGCCGCTCTCTTTTTTAATCCAGTAGTAAATACTTCTACTTTATCTCCAAATGCATTTCTGATTTGTTTGGCATACAACCCATTTCCACCACCCAGATCAATTATTTTTATTTTTCTTCCAGGATTTTCAGCAATAAATTTAGGTATAGTAGATTTTACAAACCATTCTCTATGGACACTACTAATATCATCATCTTGACCGCCAACTCCTTCAACTCTAGAAGCAGATTTATAACCCAAACCTTGATGACGACCGGTTTCATTCATCCATGTTCGATCACGCCATTCATTAATTTTAACACTACGCTCGTCTGAATTTAAAAAGGACTCACCACTTCGAACTGCTTTTGGTATATATCTTTCTCCCGGCTCTGGGTTGTAACCTTTTTGCTCTGACATAATAAAACAATTTTGAATCGCGTTTTAAAACAATCTTTGAAAAAATGACCAGATTGCTCCTCTAAAATTTGAAACATCTCGCACTGTCACAACGACTACCAACAACATCAACAATGCAAATCCGACCATATGAAAGACACTTTCAATTTTTTCTGAAACATCCTTGCGACGAATTTTGGAAATAGCAATAAATAACAGTCGTCCACCATCGAGTGCTGGGATTGGCAAAATATTAAATACCGCCAAATTTAGTGACAACATTGCCATAAATTGAATCAGATAAATAATACCCATGCGTGCAACGCGACCAGTCATCACTGCTACTCCCACCGGACCGGAAACCGCTTCGCCCACACCATGGCCGGCAAACATTCCTTTTATCAATAGATAAAAGGCCACTAAAATTTCTTTGAGATACCAACCAGTCGCTTTGACACCTTCCCAGATAGCTGAAAAGAATGGATGTTGCA
>CAZXEV010000040.1:0-8445 GCA_964639735.1 uncultured Gammaproteobacteria bacterium | reverse complement strand
TAGCTGAAATTCTTGTTGAAGAAACATTGTTAAAATTAAAATTTCCGCTAGCATCTGAAACTGGTATGTATACAGAAGATTGTGGAGTCGAAGTAGCACTCACACCATCCAAATATTTCGAATTTATGGCAAACGGACTAGCAGTAATTCTTTTTCTTGGAGAGAGAGCCTCGCCACCAATTGTCACCTTCAAATATACTGCTGAATTATTTTTAAATATTGCTGGATCGATTGAGTTGGTTCCGGTATCACCCAAATCAATAGTAAAAAATCCATCAGTCACTGTAGTGCTCACAGTTGATGGAGAACTAGTTGTGCCAGCTGCCGAATACAAAGCATTTCCAGCGGTTGGATCATCATACAAAACATATGATATATCTTGAGTAGTCGTGACCGGCACACCACCATTTAATAATTTTCCTTGATAAGTAATAATATTTGGTGCGGTAGCTGCATTAGCAAAATTTAAATAACCAAAAATTACTGTTAAAAATATAGAAAACAAAAATAATCCGGAATACAAAACATTGCGGAATTTTCTTTCCTTAAATTGTTTCTTTACAGAAACATCCATAAAAAAATTCTACTAATATTATACTCCTTTTTTGATATTATTAGAACAAAAATTGTGTATAACTATTTTTTATTTTTTCTTTAAATTTACGTCTTTGGCAATTGCTTCTGCTTCCTTACCTTTGAGATCAATTACGTCAGTTTTTAGAGACTCATAACCCTCGCGATCATAGGCCACATAATACTGGTTATCACCCGCCATGAAATAATATTTTCCATCTGCTCCTGTGATTTCAGTTGCAACTAATTTGTTAAATTTAGAATCAAATAGACGAGCCACCACTTTGGACAATGGTTTTTTGGTTTCTTCGTCATAAACAATACCCCAACCTTTAGTAATTGGTGGTTTTGCCAAGCGTTTGAAGGCAAAGGTCATCGCCAAATGCACACCAAGCAAGACCCACATATACCAAGTTGGTGATATATATAGCGATCCAAGTGTGATAATAAGACCAATCCAAGACACTGCACCTTGTACGCGATGCAACATCTTGCCGATTATCATGCGAAGCGGTGTTTTTAGAACTTGACCGGCTGGATCAAGTGGAATATTGGCTGTAATTACAGAACCCTTATCAGAAACAAGAATTTCTTCACCATGATATACATCCAATCGATTTCCATCTGTTTGGTAGCCTTTTAACAATAGTGATGGAAACGCAAAAGCACCTTTTCTAGCTTCTAATCTATATTTACCGGCATTCACTCCAAAGAAGTATCGCCCATCTGAACTAGTTACTTTGGTTTGAACCAACTTGCCTGTTTCAACATTGATCAAGCGAACCAAAGCTAGATCTACCGGCATTTTACTTAAAGAGTTGTAAACTGTGCCCCATTTTTCACGTTTACCTCGACCCAAAACCAATAATGGTTGAAGGAATAAAAAGCGTAGTAAAGGTATAATATCTGCCCACGATACTAGAGCGACCGTACCAACGGCTGCCACACCAACGGCGGTTGGCGCTACTACTGTATTAGCTACTCTTTTTACTTCAGGATCAGATACCACTTCTTGAACGGCTACAACAGCATTTTCTACCTGTTTTGCAGTATAAGCAGTTACAACATTGGCTTTTTGAGCAATGTTTTCCGCTACATTCACAACGTTTTTGGCAATTGAAGCTTTTGGATCTATGACGTCTTTAATTTTTAGAGGAATAGTAACCAGACCAAATGAAGGATTGACTATATTGTTGTCTACCGAAATGAATTGCCCGCTATAATCATAAAAATTATCTTTTGTAGCTGTGATGTAATATTTTCCAGTCGGAACCATCCAACCCACCAGAGCATCTCCATTTGTTATTTGTGGGTTTTTTTGTCCATAAATTTGTGCTGGAAAGACGTCTCCGTTTTCTTTATGCAATGTGAGCACAACACCTGCCAAACTATTATCTCTATCGTCAACTATCTGACCAAAACTTACCGCGATTAAATTCACTTCTACAGAATCCATTTGGTCAGCGCCATAGTTAATTTCTATAAACGCCTGACTTTTTCCATTTTGAGAAAACAAAACGTCAGCGTAATAAGTATTGTTGGAAGCATCAAAACTGAATTGGTGTTTATCGTTGTCACCAATTCTTAGAATCAAGCTCTTTGGTTCACCAATTAGTGAACTCTTTTTTATACCAACACTTAAATTACTTCCGGATAATCCGAAAACAGAATTATTGTTAACCGTTAATTCAATCTGACGACTACCCGCAAAAAATTTCAGTTTATCTAGAGTTAATTTTTCGAATTCTGGCACCGTTGGTTTTGGAGGATTATACTCATCGTTATCCTGATCACTAGTACAGCCCGGATCTGCTGGAAAATCTATTAAACCATCATCGTCGCTATCTTTTCCATCACTGCAAGCCGCCAAAGCTCCACCAATATCAACAGTAGATGTTGCGTCTGTTTTTTTACAATATTGATCACTAGTACAAGCCGTGTCGGCACAATCTATTTTTCCATCGCCACTATCATCAATATTATTATTACAAATTTCAACAATCTTAGGCACTATCTGACAATATGTGTCGTTGGAACAAGTAGTATCCGCACAATCTATTAACCCATTGTTATTATTATCTAAACCATCAGTACAATTTTCTACTACCACCGCAATTATTTTACCTTGCACAAAATTTCCAGAACTATAATTGCCTGAAGAATCATAAGAATACGCTGTATAAAAATAGGTAAAACCAGCCACTACCGCACTGTCAGTAAGTGTATTACCGCTTCCAAAATGAACAACTGTCGCACTCGTATCGTTTGGCCCGGACGACTGGACCCCAACTTTTCTCAAAATTTTAACCCCAACGAAATCTGGTACAAATGAAAGTGAAGGATTTGACCAGTTTAGAGTAAACGAACTTAGATTTGTAGTGATTTGTAGGTTTGAAACATCAGGTGGAGGGGTAACATCCGCTAGAGTTTTAAAATTCAAGATCGCACTGCTTGTACTGTTTAGGACAACGTTTGTTACAATGATTTGAAAATAATGTGTCTTATTTGGAGCAAGACCAAGCAAAGTGATTGTATGGTTAGTTTCTGGATTCAGCCCTTCGGTAGCACTACTACCCAATCCAACTGATTCTCCGTAGTTAATTTGTGCAGTACTATTTTGATCAGTTACAAAAGTGATAATAGCCGAATTTACTGCTGGCGTTGCTAGTATATTTGAGATTGTCGGCACATTAACAATCGGTATATAGGAAGCGGTTTTTAGAGCCCCAAGATAAGTCGCAGTGTTATTGCTTGTATCAACTGCAGTAATTTTGAAAAAATATATGGTATCAGTAGCCAGTCCAGATAAATTTACAACATAACTTCCGTTTGGCACCGAAGCGGTTCCGTATGCAACGGAAGTACCATATTCAAAAGAAACACTGGCCAAACCTTTGTTATCGCCAGCTGACCAAGTAACCGAAGCAGTAGTATAATCTGTACTTGAAGCTACACTAGAAATCACTGGTGAAATATTGTCCGGTGGCAAAATAGCTGTCAGAGTTTGAAAACTACCCGTATAATTTATACTGTTGCTACTAGAATCAACGACAGTAATTTTATAATAATAGACTGTACTGGTTGTAAGTGCAGATAAATTTACACTATAACTACCGCCTGGCGTAGACACCAATCCATATGCTTGAGTTGTGCCGTACTCAAAATTTACAGATGATATACCGATATTGTCGCCCGCCACCCAAGTTACTGCAGCAGTATTATAACTCGGTACTACCAACACATCATTGATAGTTGGCAAAGTAGTGTCGGGAGGGTTACAGTTTGTACAGCTACCGCCAGTTGATGGTATTACCATCTGCACATTTATATTGTTGCTGTCCGTTGCTGCTTTAACAGAATAAAAAAACAATCCGTTTAAAATTAAAACAGCTAAAATTAATATTAATTTTTTAGACCATCCTTTCATGTTTTTTCTTTCTATATATAACAAGCGATATAACTAAGAAAATAACGATGCCGATCAAATATAAAAACCAGGTTGGCAAATAATAAAAATTTGCACTGCTAATAACTTGTTGTTTTGTAAGACCAAAATTTATTATAATCATTGAGCGATATTTGCCTGGCCAAAAAATCTCTTTACTAACATCGGGACGGATATCAGCAGCACGCACGGATTGTGCAAATAATTTATTTCCCAAATCTACCGGTACTGTACTAATTAATTTATTTTTAAAATCATAAATTTGGATTTGTGACTTTAGTGCCAAATCAATATTTCCAACATTTTTAAATTGTAAATAATAAACTAAATTTTTATTAAAAAAATATCTATTAATTGGATTAAATTTTTCTAATAGCAAAGATTCGTTGGCTGTCCCGGCTACCTGCAAAACCACAATAGTCATCAATCGTCCACTGATATTTTTTTCATTAACTTCTTGCGCACCAATTCCTAAATAGTGTGCACCAGGAGGAGTATTTTTTGGAATATTAATGGTAAATACAAAATCTTTTTTCTCATCATTTTTTAAAGTAATTTTTTCGCTATTAAATTTGATCCAGTTTTCAGCTATATCACTATCATTTTTAAAAATAGATCGGCCAAGTTGGTCTTGCTGCAAGCCTACTACAACAGCTTGATATTCTTTATTAATGTTTGAATCGTTTTTAACCGACACTACAAAATCATGACTATCATTAGGCGCGAGACTAACAGTATATTTTAAAGGACTTACTGTAAAAGCTTTAACGGAGGATACAATTAAAAAAGACAGTAGAAAAACAATACCAAATATATTTCTATTTCTTATTAACATAACTATATGTTAGCAGCCGCTGTTAAAGTGATATTTTGAGAATATGTACCTGCTGTACTATTAGACCCTCTTACTGCTTTAAAAGTGAGCGTGGTAACTTCTGAAATTGCCGGTGAGACAGAAGAGGAAAGCACTAAACTATTTACTACTGCAACATCGCCAGCATATGCAGCTGAAACACCACTTACCGCCAACCCATACTCCTCGGACCCGCCCGCACCGTTTACAACACCATCAGCTACTGCCGTTAGAGAAGTTCCACTTACACTGGATACTGAAAGAACATATCCCGATTCCGAGTCAGTATTTATTGTGGCCTGAACATTTCCAGTAACTACTGATCCAACAGTAGCCAAACTACCAAAATCCAAACTATTTCCGTCCAACTCAAAACTCAATGTACCAATAGTGTCCGCTTGATAACCTGCTTTTATTTGATAACTTGTACTAGTACTAATTCCGGTAGCATAACCACCCAGTGTTTCTTGTAAGGTAAAGCTAGTACTTGTTCCAGCGCCTCCACCAAAATCTACACTATCGGCATATATATAATAATTGGTCGAAGACATTGCTGCCAAAACCAAACTTGGCACAACCAAAGCGATGCTAGATATTATGACTATCCATTTACGATTGATCATAATTATTTTTTAATCTGAACTTGGTCGGAAGGAGTGCTGACAGATGCTCCAACCATACTTTTTATTTTATCAGCAATATTTTTATTGTTTGGATTTAGATCTTTTACTTTATAAAAATATTGTAAAGCTGTAGCACGATCACCTCTTACTTCATATAACAATCCCAAACTGTAAAGTGCGTTTGAGTAATTTGGTTGCATATCAACAACTTTGTCCCAAATTTTTTCTGCTGTATTTCTATCTCCTTGGCCATTACGATTGTACAACAAACGACCATAATTATATAAAGTTTCTGGGTCAGCCTGCTTTTGTCCAACTATTTTCTCGTACACCTCTATAGCTTTGTCACTTTTTTGAGTTTGTTCATAGGCATTGGATAAGCCTACATACGCCCCAAAATAATCAGCTTTTAACTCAATGGCTTTTTCGTAGTTTTTTATAGCGTCATCCCACTTAGCCATGGCTCCATAATTATTTCCAAGCCTCCACCAATGTGATGGATTGGTTGGTTCTAAATCTCTAGCTTGTTGCAATGATTTCAAAGCCCAATCACGAGCCTCTGGCACCAAAGCAGACGCATTCTCATACATTGAAGCGAGATTTTCCCACAGAGACACCGACTTAGGAGATAAATCAGTAGCATATTTAGCTTCATTTACAGCCTTTGCCATTATTGAACTAATAGCTTGTACATCTGGACTTGATTGTTTGCTCATCTCGACAGCTTGATTCAAATAAATTTGTGCTAATGCGGAATGATAAACATCTGAATTTGGTCTTTTTTCTAAAGCTTCGATTATATAAGTTTCAGCAACTTTATTGTCGCCAGCAGACAATGCCTTGGCATAGGCAATTTCACCAAAATACAATCTTACACCCCAGACACTAATCATTATTAATCCAGTCATAACCACAATTAAACCAAAGGAGAATGACAAACTATATTGAGGAGTGTCTTCTAGAGTCCACTCCTTTTCGTGAACAAAATTTCTGTTGTGAAATGAAAAGCCTACCACAATCAACGCCAACAACAACCACCATACCAACCACAATACTTGTCCAAAAAATACCATAAACATGGCGAAAGTCAAAACAACAAAAGCGATTGTAGACAAAAACGCTTCAAATAAGATATTTTCTTTGTTGAAATTTAATTCTGAAGAAAATGATATTGATGAACGTATTTTATTCCATACCTCATAGACATGTCCAAGCGTCAAAAGAATTAGAAATACAAAAGCACAGACAAATAACACACCACCTTCAGCAACCAAACTGATCACTGAACTAAAAGGCTGACTAAAGCGTAATGACCAAGCGGCCGGATCAGTATTGAATGATATATTTCTAAACTGTGAAAAATCAACACCAAACGACCCTAAACCACTACCAACAAAAAAATGTTTTACTCCAGACAACACAGTAGAATACGCAATAGACCACGAAGGCTTCATACCTAGTGCTACTTCTGTAGGTACAGGCATCTGAACAAATTTTGGAGTACCAAAAATTATAAATATTGTTGTAAACACAAGCAATGCAAACATTGCTGAAACCCATCCTAAATTCACTTCTCTAATAAACGAAAAACTCAACATCAAAACTAAAACAATCGCTACCAAAAGCACAACCCACAGAATTTTAAAACTCAACATCAACAAAACCGCCATCGACAATAGTCCAATTACAAATGACCAGATTGTTCTGCCAAAACTTAGATTTTTTTTAATAAGTTGTCCAAAGGAAAGAATTAATATAATGATTGCCCATACGCCAAAAACACTATTTATTGAGTCGACTGTATTTAAGGCTTGACCATAAATTTTGTCTAGGATGTTTAATTTAAAACCATTTTTTAAAATAAATAACAACAAAGATGTTGCCCCTACCGCCAACAATGAATCCAAAACACCCCTCCAAAGCTTTTCGGTTTTAACAAAATTTATTACCACATAATAAAGACCAAAAAATAATACTAGTAATACAAAATTTATTGAAAAATATTCAGCTCTTCCAAAAAAACTATCATACATATTTGCTGAAAAAAATGTGGACAACAACCCTGTTAAACCTATCACAAAAATAGGCAAATCAATCATTGATTTGGTGTACTGTATTTTTTTAGTAAATATAAATTTTGTTATCCAAAGTAAAATATTTAAAAGTATTAAGCCACCAAACACATACTGTTTTGGTATGATATAAAAATTACTTAAATTTTTATCTATAAATAGCGGAATAATAAGTATGTTTAAAATTAAAAATGTATATGAAAATATATCTAACCACCTGCTTATCTTCAATTGACTAAACATAAAAAAATATACTTTTAAAAATATTTCTGATGTGATTATTATATCACAAAAAGTTATTCACAACAATCTTAAAAATGTTCTCATTTGTTTCACGTGAAACATTTTTTGTGATTTAAAATTAACTACCACATATTCGAATCTTGTAAATATTTAATCAATTCTTGATCACACAAACTCACAGGTTGTATGAAAACTACTACTCACCAAATACGTTCAAACAGCTTATACAAAATTAATTCTGATCATTCGTTTAATTATCATAAAATTGTAAATTAACATTATTAAGATGTTTTTAATAACTGCCAAAATGTTTCACGTGAAACATTTTTAGTATTTGGCATGAATTATGTGTTTTGGACGGAAGTGATTTACATGGGAAGCGATTAATTGTCAAAATTGCTAATATTAGCCATTTAGAAATTAGTTTGTATAGACTAGTCTATACAAATATACACATTTGCATGCACTTATACCCAAAGTTATCCACATTTTTATAAACAAAAAACAGGCTATGAACCTGTTTTTACCACTACAAACTTTATTTCTGGTGGACCTGAGGGGAATCGAACCCCTTACCTCTGCAATGCGAATGCTGCGCTCTACCAAATGAGCTACAGGCCCTCGCAAAAACCAAAA
>CAZXEV010000039.1:0-8505 GCA_964639735.1 uncultured Gammaproteobacteria bacterium | reverse complement strand
TTCTTTATTTTTACCTGTCTTCCAAATCAATTCAGTTTGATGCGGAGGCTTTTCAGCACGACCGGGTTAGGACCCCGGTCGTTGTGTTTTTAATTGACATTTAAGCTGGTTTTGTTATAATTAATACATAAAAGCGTCGACCCGTTATCAGCGGGGAGCTGAAAGTAGAAATTTGCAAATTGGCAAAGAGTAGACCTTTCCGGATGGCCCGTAATCGCCTAATTAAGTAAAAGCGCAAGATGGTACCGTCTCAAAGTGAGACTCTTGGCACGAATTATTCGTGTTTTTTTATTTTTTAAAACCTATATATGTATAATAGCTCACAAAACGAAAATGATATTTTGAAATATTGGGACGAACATCAATGTTTTGAAAAATCCATGTCACAGCGTCCAGAAGAAAAGCCATATCATTTCTATGACGGTCCTCCTTTTGCTACTGGTTTGCCACACTACGGTCATATCGTGGCTTCACTCATGAAGGACACTGTGCCTCGCTATTGGACAATGCGCGGATTTCGCGTGGATCGCAAATGGGGTTGGGATTGTCACGGATTGCCAGTTGAAAATATTATTGAAAAAGAACTCGGTCTTAATAGTAAGAAAGATATTGAGGTTTTTGGTATCGACAAATTCAACGATGCTTGTAGTGCGACCGTTTTGAAATATGCTAATGAATGGAAAAAAACCATTCGTCGCATGGGTCGTTGGGTGGATATGGAAAATGACTACAAGACCATGGATCTTTCTTACATGGAAAGCGTCTGGTGGGTTTTTAAAGAGCTTTATAAAAAAGATTTAATCTATAAAGGGCACAAAGCCATGCATGTTTGCCCACGCTGTGTTACGCCTTTGGCAAATTTTGAAGTGAATCAAGGGTACAAGGATGTAAAAGATATTACCGTCACTGCAAAATTTAAATTAAAAAATGCTAAAGAAAAATTGGGAGTTGACGGCGAAGTTTTTGTGCTTGCTTGGACGACTACCCCTTGGACTTTGCCGGGAAATGTTTTGCTCGCGGTGAATAAAGAAATTCAGTATGTGATGGTAGAAATCGAAGGTGCAAATTATCTTTTGGCCAAAGATCGTGGCGAGCAGATATTGAAAGATAAAAGTTATATTGTTACAAAAGAATTTGTTGGTGCTGATTTGGTTGGTCTCACTTATGAACCGTTATTTTCATATTTCAAAGATACTGAAAATGCATTTAGAATGGTTGCTGCCGATTTTGTCACTACTGAAAGTGGTACCGGTGTGGTACATATCGCGCCTGCTTTTGGTGATGACGATTATCAGCTTGGAAAACGTGAAGGCGTGCCTTTGGTTCAACACGTCGGAATGGACGGTCGCTTTATCGAAGAGGTAGAAGATTTTGCTGGGCATGAAGTAAAACCAGCGGACGAACCAACTGTGACCGATGTGGAGATTATAAAATGGTTGGCGGCTAACGGACGCCTATTCTCCAAAGAAAAAATGGAACACAGCTATCCTCATTGTTGGCGTTGTGATAGTCCGCTTTTGAATTACGCTACGGATAGTTGGTATGTAAAAGTAACCGAAATAAAAGATCAACTTTTGAAAAATAATCAGGAAATAAATTGGGTGCCAGATCATATCAAGGACGGACGTTTTGGTTTGTGGCTTGAAGGTGCTCGTGATTGGGCAGTGTCACGAAATCGTTTTTGGGGTGATCCACTTCCTGTTTGGGAAAGTGAAGACGGTGATATTATTTGTGTTGGATCAGTTGCCGAACTCGAAGAATTATCAGGACAAAAAGTTACCGATTTACACAAACATATTATCGATAAAATTGAAATTAAAAAAGACGGTAAAGTTTATCATCGTGTGCCAGAAGTTTTGGATTGTTGGTTTGAATCTGGCAGTATGCCATATGGTCAGATGCATTATCCATTTGAAAATAAAAATAAATTCGAAGCTGGTTTTCCTGCTGAATTTATTGCTGAAGGTCAAGACCAGACTCGTGGTTGGTTTTATACTTTACATGTGTTGGCTACCGCTTTGACGATGGGAGATAAACCATCGATTCCGATGAAACAAAGTGTACCGGCCTTTAGAAATGTAATCGTAAACGGTATCGTGCTGGCCGAAGATGGTAAAAAAATGAGTAAACGTCTGAAAAATTATCCAGAGCCAGATATTTTGATTGAAAAATACGGTGCGGATGCGATGCGTTATTATCTGATTACCTCGCCAGTGATGTCGGCGGAAGCTTTGAATTTTTCTGAAGCCGGTGTGCGTGAAATGTATAATAAAGTAGTAAACACTCTTTGGAATGTAGTTGAATTTTACAAAATGTTCGCGACCGATTCTGCCGAAGTGGTAGGCGAAAGTAAGCACGCACTTGATAAATGGATCTTGGTGAAATTGAACCAATTGATCAAAGACACGTCTAAAGGAATGGAAGAATATAAATTAACCGAAGCCAGTAGACCGATAGTGGAATTTATTACGGAGCTTTCACAATGGTATGTGCGCCGTTCTCGTGATCGTTTCAAAGGTGAAGATGAGCAGGATAAACAATTCGCAATTGCCACTTTGCGTGAAGTGCTTTTGACATTGTCCAAAGTGATGGCGCCGTTCACTCCGTTTATTGCGGAAAAAATATATTTAGAATTGGGAGGTAAATCGGAAAGTGTGCATTTGGAAATGTGGCCAGAACCTTCAGATATGCCACACGCTCAAAGTGTGCTTGAGCATATGGAATTGGTCCGCAAGATGGTGGAATACGGTTTGGCTTTGCGTAGTGAAAATAAATTAAAGACTCGCCAGCCGCTGGCTGAATTCAAGATGAATGCTGAACACTTGTCTCGCGAGTTGCTCGAAATCATGGCCGAAGAATTGAATGTGAAAAAAGTTTCTTTTTCTGAATATGTCGAGGACCAAAAAGATTGGGTTTCCAAAGAAGAAGGTGCTGTGAAGGTTTGGTTAAACGTGGTGGTAACAGACGAGCTTAGAAAAGAAGGTGTGGTGCGTGAGATTGTTCGAACTGTCAATCAGATGCGCAAAGAACAAGGTTTGACCATCAACGATCGCATCAAAATAAAATATCAAACTGACGACAAAGATCTGGTCTCGGTATTTTCGGATTATGAAAAAGAGATCAAAAACTCAGTTTTGGCTTCGGAAGTAGATTTGGTGAATGATTTAGCCTCAGAAGAATTAAATGTAGGTGATGGTAAAATTAGACTAGCATTAGAAAAAGTGTAATTATCGATATCCACAGACAGATTTGGCTAATTTTAGCTACTTATCCGTAGTGATCATTGACAAAAGACGTTGTTTGCGGTATCATATTAGCTTAATATGAAACACTTAACAACTCAGCTGTCTGTCGGCCGTCCTAAATATACAGATTTTTTACCAATCGTTTTGTTGTTAGTTTTAAAATTTAATTGAAATACACAACCCTCTGAGATTTATTTTTCATAGGGTTTTTTGTTATATGGATATATCTGATAAAAACAAGAGTCTAAAAAATTTTGAACTTCTAAAAAAGTTAGTTTTAGACAAAAAACCAGTTTTGGCGGAAATTGTAAAAAAACACGGACAAAAAAGTTTGTGTGATTATGCGTATGATTATTTAGATGTAAATCTAAGTGAAATTGTTTTGTCTCGTCAAGACGCTTTTTTGAAAGTTTTTGGCAAAGAGGTTGATGATTTGTTAGGTAGTGAGGTGGCCGAATCTGTCGTAAAACAATTAAAAAAATATTATTTTGTTTCAACAGCAGATCACCATGGCCCGATTTGTCATCCATTTTTTTTGAGTTCAAATTTGGTTACAGCGGCAACTTTTGACGAACACCCAGATCCTGTTTTAAAAAACGTTGTGGTTTTGTCATGTGCGAATGTTTCCATGTCCAACTCTTCATTTCCGCGCGGTTTAATGTTCACCGGTGCAAATCAAGGAAAAACTAAAAGTTGGCAGTTAGGATTTTTTTCAAATTCAAGTGAAGTGCGAGGGTCTAGAGTATATGGTTTTGGTCCATATGCGTTAGATGCAATTTCTAAAGTAAAGCAAAAAGTGATTGAGCTGGTTAGAACTAACGAGACCAGTCAATTGGTAGCAGACAAAATTTTTGGAATTTTAGATGAAATTTACGCAAAACCAGAAATTTTAGCATGCAAAAGTTATTCAGACCAGATCACCAAAACTAATTTTTCTTTATGGAAAAAAATGTTTCATAAAACTGAAGAAAAAACTAGTAATTTGTTGTATATTGAATTAGAGAGAGTTGTAAATTCACTAATTATTGCAAATCATTTATCAAATGATAATATAGTCTCCAAAGTAATGTTTGATCCAAAGTGGAGAAGTGAGTTTGTTAAAAATTTCAATGGCATATTTGGTGGTTTTGATATAGAAAAAAAATCTGGCAGTATGTTTTTTTGGGCTTTGCCAGCAGGAAGCAAATACTGTCAACAACTATGGATAAAAGGCAATTTTTTAGAGTCAGAAGATGGGAGTTATAAAATAGAGTTAAAGCCGAGTGAGATTGAAGCTGCAATCAAAAGACACGAATTGATTCCAACTAGTCAGATGTCTTTATTTATATTGTCTTTGTATTACGGCTTAAAATGTTTAGGTGGTTTTAGCCAAGTGAATTATTTAACAGAAAGCAAATTGGCATATATCAAAATGCTTCAGAATATGAATGAAATTTCTGAAGCTGAGGATAGTGTCGATAGACAAACTAAAGAACTAGGAGAGAGCTTAACAATTGCATTTTTAACTGATAAAGAAAACAAACTTTTGTTAGCAAGTGGTCTTGATTTGGTCATCTATGGCAATGATAATATTTGGCCACTTTTGATATCTTTAACAAAAAAGATTAATTTGGAAGAAGCGTTGGATATGATGATGCCAGATTTTTATTATGTGGCCTATATGGAATCAGAGCGTTTGCCTGAATTGCAAGCGATTACTTCAACGGATATTATAGAAATTACTGGTGTTAGATCAAAGATTGAATCTTGTATTACCTTATTTTAGTAAACAAATCAAAAAATCGTAATTCTAGTTGCTTTCAAGTCTGTGGGTTGACGCCACAGATTTTTTGTTTTAAAATTATCAAGTAATTCAATAAAATTGTCCTATTATGAAAGTCAAAGAACTTTTCGATTTTGCCACCAAATTAGGTGTGTCAGCCGATCCTCGCGGAGAAAAAACTGTTGCTAAATATTTGGAACGTGTAAACAAACAGTACGAAAGTTTAAAACCAGAAGATCAAAAGTTTTTTGATACTGAGAAGCTTACCAATCCATATCCAGATGGTGGTATTCATTTTGATGATGGCATGACTGAAGTAAAAAGAGTGATGGCTGGTATTGATATTAATCAAGGAGAAATTTTGTTGGCTTCACAACTTAATGAGAGAGGTAAAAAAATTGATTTAGTAATTGCTCACCATCCTGAAGGTAAAGGACTTTCTAATTTGCAAGAAGTGATGGAGATGTATACTGATGTATATTCTCAACACGGTGTACCAGTCCACATCGCCGAAAAATTGACCGAAGATCGTATTCGCGAAATCGGTCGTGGTGTTCATCCTATCAACCATTTCCAAACTGTCGATATCGCTAGTAATTTGGGAATTAATTTTATTAATACTCATACTATTACGGATAATTTGGTAGATAAATTTGTGCGAGAATTTTTGGAAAAGAAAGCTCCAGAAACTATCGGTGACATTGTGAAAGCATTACTGGAAATTCCAGAATATCAAATCGCTCAAAAACAAGGGGCCGGTCCAAAAATTATTGCTGGTGCAGCCAATAACCGTGTTGGCAAAATGATGCTCGAAATGACTGGTGGTACAAATCCATCACCAAAAGTGTATGAACAATTTTCACAATATGGAGTCAGTACTATCGTTGGTATGCACATGCGCGATGATGCCATGAAAAATGCTAGTGAATGTCATATGAATATCGTAACTGCTGGTCATATGTCTTCGGATTCACTCGGTATGAATTTGTTCTTGGATGAATTGGAAAAACAAGGGATCGAGGTGGTGGCTTGTGGTGGTTTGATTCGTGTAAGCCGCGTAAACAAAGTTTAAAAATATATTTAAAAACCCTGGTTTTGCCGGGGTTTTTTTTATTTAAAAACTGTGTTAGAATAGGCTTGTTATATAAATTTTATGATTGCTCTAATAAATGGAAAAGTAGTAAGTAATAATGGTTTTGAGGCAGTTATTTTGACTGCTGGTGGTGTTGGCTATCGTGTGATGGTAAGTCCTTCGGCGATGAATCTGTGTACGGTTGGGAGTGAAGTTAGTTTGGAAACATATTTGGTCGTGCGGGAAGACGTGTTGGATTTGTTTGGATTTGCCAATGATTTGGAAAAGAAATTATTTAAAAACTTTGTTTCGGTTTCAGGAGTCGGTCCAAAAACGGCTTTGCATTTATTGTCACTTGGAAGTGTGGCGGAAATTGCTTTGGCGATTGGGCGAGGGGATTTGGAATATTTAACTAAGGTAAGTGGAATTGGAAAAAAGACAGCTGAGCGGATTGTGGTAGAGTTGCGTGAGAAAATGTCCAAAGAACAAAAGAGTTTTGGTGAAGTGATTGTTGGTGGTGATAATCAGGCAGTGACGGACGCAACCGAAGGTCTTATTACTCTTGGATATTCAGCAATGCAGGCGCGCGATGTGGTTAAACAATTGGATGTGAAAAATAAGACTAGTGAACAGTTGTTGCGTGAGGCGTTGCAAAAAATTAGATAATGGAAAAAATAAAAAGACTACTAATACTTAGTGGTCTTTTTTTAATAATTTTGTATGTGCGTCCGCCCGGGCTGATGTGCCTGGGCGGAACGCTGTGTTTTTTACCTCCTTGTGTAGGTTGTACTTCTTCTTCACGGAATGCCGGTCAGACGAAAACCCAGATCGCCCGCACCCGGGACGATATATTGGGTATCGTTGAGACCGTATTCGCGATCCGGGTAGGTTCCCGGAACGGAATTGATGACGTCCTTGTCGCTCATGCCGCGATCCATTCGCAAGGCATAGATTTGCACTTGCGGACAGGTCGTAGTCACGCGCCGAACGTATTCGGGCGTGATGATGAGGTGCAAGGCGATGATCGCCCGGACGAGCTTGAGCTGCTCCTCGCCGTACTCAGACAGCGTCTTGACGATGGTGCCACCGGTGGCACCCATGGGGTCGGGAATGAGGAGAATGCGATCATGCAGGTAGCCGTCCTTCTTGTAGCTGACTTCCGTGCCGGTGACCTGGTGGTTCTTGTTGGTCGTGCGACCGGCACCGAAATAATTCATCTCGATCTTGCCCGGAAGCAACATCGGGGCCAGTTCGTCCATGCAGGCGGCCGAAGGAACGTCGCCAGCACGCAGCAGATTGGCGATTGCCACCTGTGTGGCCGGATCGAACGTGCTGGTCGTCAGCATGGCGCGGCTACTCACAAGACCACGCATCGGAGTCATGACGGCAGTCGGAGTGGTTGGAAAGAAGTTGTCGATGACTTCCCGCAGGAGAGCCTCTCGGTAGAGCCGAGCTGCCAACTTGCGGACATCGGGGAGGGCGGTCTGCTCGTTGCACAGCTGGGTGAGCAACGATGCCGCCCACAAGCCGTCCAGGATGTGGACGCTGGGGCCGTAGAGGTGTTTTACTTCACGCATCTAGAAACCTCGTGTAGAAGTTGTACGAAAAAACCCGAGGCATTTGCCAACGGGTCTAGTGAAAGGAACTGTGTCGATTTTATAAAATTATTTGTTTTTTGTCAACAAGGTAAGTCGGTTTTCATCTTATTTATTAAATTTCCTTTTCTAGCAACCACATAATCATTGCCTTTTGCATATGAAGACGATTCTCGGCCTGATCAAAAATAACTGCATTTGGATGATCAACGGCATCACGAGAAATTTCGTAGCCAATATGGCATGGCATGCAATGCATAATTTTGGCTTGCGGAGCGTAAGTGTTTATTAGATTGGCATTTAGTTGAAATGGCATGAAAGTGCTTTTGCGACGATCATATTCTGCTTGAAAAGATGATTTGACTTGTCCATTTTCAAAAAATTCCATGTCCATCCAAGTGTCGGTGTGAACATAATCAGTATCCTTCAAAGCTTCAGCTAAATCAGTTGTTCGAGTGACGTTGCCTGTCGTATCAGCCATTGCATTTAATTCAGGGTCAATACTTTGAGTGTTGGCTTCTGGGGCAGCGATTGATACTTTGATGCCAAGTTTTGCACAAGCCAACACGAGTGTGTTGGAGACATTGTTTTCTACACCAAGCCAAGTAATTTTTTTTACATTTTCAATACCGTTGCTTTTTTCTGCCATAGTGAGCAAATCACTCAATGCTTGTGCAGGATGATATTTTTCGCTACAAGCATCAATCACTGGAATGCGGTTGTATGAAGCTGCTTTGATAACATCGTCGGCTTTCAATGCACGCATCATGAGTACTTGTCCAAAACGCATGATGGCTTGAATTTCATCGCCATAGTCAGTCAAAGAAAGTT
>CAZXEV010000038.1:8581-8861 GCA_964639735.1 uncultured Gammaproteobacteria bacterium | reverse complement strand
TGGCTTTATTACTCCTGAAGAAGGTGGCAAAGACGTGTTTTTTCACGCTTCTGGCCTTTCTGATGGTTTAACTTTCAGTCAATTACACATCGGCGACAAAACATCATTTGATGTAGAGCAGTCTGACAAAGGCCCTCGTGCTATCAATGTTGTATTGGCTTAATACCCAACTCGATAATAAAATCCCTCTTATTATTTTATAAGAGGGATTTTGTTTGAAAAATTCAAACCCCAATCTTTGGCCTGTTATAGTATATTTACTACCACCGAACAGATTAAA
>CAZXEV010000038.1:0-8571 GCA_964639735.1 uncultured Gammaproteobacteria bacterium | reverse complement strand
GGTTCGGTCTGGTTTCCAGAGTTTAGGTATCTCACCTAGAATTCTTGAAGTTTTAGAACAACTAAAATTCACTCAACCAACTCCAATTCAACACCAATCCATCCCAGCTGGTTTAGAAGGTAAAGATATTATCGGGATCGCACAAACAGGTACTGGAAAAACCCTAGCTTTTGGTATCCCAATGATTCAAAATCTTGGAAATTCTCATGGACAAGGTTTAATCTTATTACCAACTCGTGAACTTGCTTTGCAAGTTGCTGAGACTCTACAAAAAATCGGCCGCAGTAGCGGTCTTAAAACTGCTGTACTTATCGGTGGTGCTTCGATGTTTATGCAGGTTCAGGCTATTCGCCGCGGACCACATATCATAGTAGCAACTCCAGGTCGTTTGGCTGATCACTTAAAACAAGGCAATGTCAGATTAAATCAAGTTCGCATCTGTGTACTTGATGAAGCTGATCGCATGTTGGATATCGGCTTTGCTGCTCAAATCCAACAAATCCTTGGGTTAATTTCCAAAGAACGCCAAATCATGTTATTTTCCGCTACTATGCCTCAAGAAATTGTACGCTTAGCTGCTGGTCACATGAAAATGCCACTACGTATCGAAGTTGCTCCAGCTGGAACAGCGGCTACTATGGTAGAACAAGAAATTTTCATCGTTAATCGCGATGTTAAAATTCAATTACTTGAAAAAGTGTTGGCTGATTACAAAGGTATCGTATTAGTTTTCACTCGTACTAAACACAGTGCCAAAAAAGTGGCTGCTACAATTCGTCAGATGGGACACAAATCCGCTGAAATCCACTCCAATCGCTCACTAGCTCAACGCCGTGAAGCTTTGGATGGTTTCAAGTCTGGAAAATATCGTGTGCTTGTGGCGACTGATATTGCTGCTCGCGGTATCGACGTAAACGGTATCGAAGTTGTAGTCAATTTTGATTTACCAGAAAACTCCGAAGATTATGTTCACCGTATTGGCCGTACTGGTCGTGCTGGTTATACTGGTCGTGCAATTTCTTTTGCTACTCCAGACCAACGCAACGACATTCGCAGTATTGAAAGATTAATTCGCAAAGTTTTGCCTATCAAGACAATCTTACCTGAATTACCTCCAAGACGCGCATTGTCTGCCGGATCAGATGATGATCGCTATGGAAATAACTCACGCCCAGGTGGACGTGGAGGATTCAAACCAAGTTTTGGTGGCAACCGTGCCCCTGATCGTGGTTTCAAGCCATCTCGCAAAGCTCGCCCAGGTTTCCGTAGGGCTCGCTAAATAAATTTTTTAAAAATAAAGTATTAACCGGCTTTATTTTTTTATTTGTAAAAAAGTAATTTTTTTTGTATACTTAGTGAGAAAGTTAAAGATCGAAATATGTCTGAAAAGCTACAAAAATTGCTAAATGAATTGAAATCCGCCAGCAACCACAAACAGGCTCAAAATTTGTCACGATTTTTTAAAACCGAAAAAGGCCAGTACGGATACGGTGATCTTTTTTTGGGAATAAAAGTTCCGGTCCAAAGAAAAATTGCTAAAAATTATTTTGATCTCTCGCTTACTGAAATAGCCGAATTGCTCGAAAGTAAAATCCACGAATATCGTTTGGTAGCACTGGTAATATTAGACAACAAATACAAAAATAGCGACACACAAAACAAAGAAAAGATATACAATTTTTATTTAAAAAATTATAAAAATATAAATAATTGGGATCTAGTAGATGTGTCTGCGCCAAATATAGTAGGGCAGTGGTTATTAAAAAATCCAAAAGATATTTTATACAAACTGGCAAATTCCAACAATCTTTGGCAGAAAAGAATTTCTATCATTTCTACTTTATCATTTATTCGAGAGAAACAACTGGACGACACGTTTGCAATCGCAGAAATACTTTTGAATGATGAACACGACCTGATACACAAAGCCGTTGGCTGGATGTTGCGCGAAGCTGGAAAGCGCGATGAAAAAAAGTTAAAACAATTTTTGGACAAACATTGCAAACAGATGCCACGCACCATGTTGCGTTATTCGATTGAAAAATTTAATAAAAAAGATTATCAACATTATTTAATATGCAGCAAACCATAACCCCAACGACTCCGCCAAAAAAACGCAACCATTTTATTTCATACATCAAAGGATATTCTATTATCAGCGTTCTTTTGATTCATTTGATTGATTGGTCCAATATCATGGTCAGCCCAACGGGAAACTGGCTCAAAGAATTACTTTATCCTGGTGTTTTCTTTTTCATGTCTACCGCCGGCAGTGTCGTCTATATTGCTTACGGAAAATCCGAAACCTGGGCAAAACCTGCTTGGAAACTTTTCAAACGTGGCTGGCAACTGATTGCGGCATTTTACATTTACAATCTAATTAAATTATTTATTTACGATTTCGCCAAAGAACCTTTTTACTGGCAGTATACCGAACATGGCAAGATGACTTGGCAAAACATATTAACTTTACAATCTTTTTCTTCCCCAATAGGCATTCTTTTGACCATAGGTGCGCTTATCATATTATCACCGATACTTTTGGCCATTACTAAGAAAATAAAATACCCAAATATTGTTATCTCTTTGATTTTGGCGGCAACTATTTTCAATGCATATTTTCTAGATACCAGTGGCCAAATTAGCGACTTTTTATTTTCGCGAAATAATATTTCTTTTCCACTCGCTCTTTGGTCAATACCATTTTTGGCTGGCTATTTGATCGCCGCGCTTGGATTTGAAGAAAAGAAAAATTGGTGGTTGGCAATATTTTTACCTCTCACCGCTATTCTTTATTATTACCAAACAAAAAACGGCCTTTCAATTAAACCATCCCACTCCATGTACCCATTGAAAGCTTATTATCTCTCAGCATCGCTACTATTCATGACTGTATTATTTTATAAATTCTATTTCTTAGAAAAAATCCAAAATTCAATTGTTAAAAAAGTATTAGCAACCATTCGTTATTGGGGAGATTCTACACTGTCTATTTATCTATGGCATTGGATTGTGATTGATCTAACCCTTTGGGTAATGTATCCACAAACTAAATCCACCTGGATTACCGTACCAATTTTTTTAATAATTTATACGGTCATTAAGCGCACCAAATTAAAAGAATATATAATCAATCAAGTTTAATTATGAACTATATTATTATTTTTGGTGCGAAATATTTAGTTGCTCTTATTGTTTTAATAGCGGGAGGATATTTTTTTAGCATTTCCAAACAACAAAAAAGAGAAATGGTTATTTTTTCTTTGATAACGTTACCGATAATTTTTATTATTTCTCGTCTTGCAAGCAAACTCTATTTCAATCCAAGACCATTTGTGGTTGAAAATTTTCTACCATTAATTTCACACGCCGCTGACAACGGTTTTCCATCCGATCATACTTTACTTTCTGCTGCAGTTGCCAGCATAATATTCATTTTTAATAAAAAAATTGGTATTTTACTTGGACTATTGGCGGTTTTTGTTGGTGTGGCGAGAGTGACGGCTGGAGTACACCATTATATAGATATCTTTGGTAGTATATCAATAGTGATAGTAGTCGTTTTTTTGACTCGTAAGTTTTTAAAAAAAATATAAAAGTAAATTAAAACACCGGCGCTTTGCCGGTGTTTTTGATAATGGAATGAGGCCCGCCTAAACAGATCCCACTCGTGAAACCTATTCAGTTTTGTGTGGAGATTGCGCTGTGCCGTAGCGCTATTGAGGCGGGTCTTTGAGGGCGGCGAAGAAATCTTGGTTGCTGGCAATCCAGTTTTCCATCGCATCCGCAGAGAAGCGGTAAGTGCGACGGTCGCCGTTGGACCAATCAACATGGACGAGCAACATGATGCGCTTGTCCGGAAAGATCCTTTTGAGGCGGCGCTTTGCCCCGATGATGAGACGAAATTGGTCTACGACATCGAGATTGTAGTAGCCAGCCACACCGCACGGCACGTGCGGCATTAGGATTATCACACCCATGCGCTTGAGCTTGAGACCAGTGTAAATCTGCACCAGCTGGACCAGGTCCAACCGAATCAGACAACCGATCATCGTGAAAACAGCACCGAAGAGACGCACCGCCCAACCGTACCAAGTCTCCCTGGTAATGTCGACGGCAAATTCCTTCAACATGCTGTTCAGTGACCGCGCCGGAGACCCTGGCCCCAGCGACAATGGACCGCCATTCGACAGCACTTCGTGCCGTCGGTGGAGCCCCTTGCTCTGAAGGTGATCTTCCGTGTCACGGCGTTGGTCGCCATCAGCGCAGCCGACCAGCAACCCCTCGCCGTTGGCCTCCGTCTGGATCTTTTCGCGGTCAACTTTCTCCAGCGCACCATCAGCGACGGCACGCTCGAGAACAGTACTGTCAAACAAGGAAATCTTTCCCATGTAACCTCCCAGCGTCTAGCTAGCTCGAATGAAATTCTTCATTTACCCTTGCACCGTGCATGGATAAAAACTGTCGACTCTATCGAATTGACAATATCTTACCCACCACAATGCGTTTTAAAAGAACAATGCATAAGTATAAGCACATTTTTTCGATTTGGCAAGGGTTTTTTTTGACATTTATCCACTTTTTAACTATAATATTGCCATAATTTAAATAATAATTATGTTATATTCAAAATTATTCGGAAAAACCAGCAAAACTGTCTCGGCAGACGAGGAAAGTATCAACGCCCAATACCTCATTCGCGGTGGCTTTATTAGCAAACAAATGGCTGGCGTATACAATTATTTGCCTTTAGGCTTGCGTGTTTTATCAAAAATTCAAAACGTAATTCGTGAAGAAATGTTGGCAGTTGGAGCCAATGAAATCCTCATGCCATCACTAACCCAAGAAGAAAGCTACAAAACCACCGGCCGTGACAATATGGACGTCTTATTCCGCAGTGAAGGACATGGCGGTACTAAATATGTTTTGAACCCAACCCACGAAGAAGTAGTCACTCCACTCGTACAAAAATTTGTTTTTTCTTACCAGGATTTACCACTAGGCGTATTTCAAATTCAAAATAAATATCGCAATGAAGCCCGTGCCAAATCCGGCATACTACGCGGACGTGAATTTAATATGAAAGACTTATATTCATTTCATACTGACGAAGCTAGTTTGAATGAGTATTATGAAATGATTAAAAAAGCATATCACAAAATTTATGCACGCCTAGGACTAGGTGATCTTACTGTTTTGACTTACGCCTCAGGTGGCGCTTTCTCTCGCTACTCCCACGAATTTCAAACTTTGTGTTCAGTAGGGGAAGACACTATTTATACTTGTGAAAAATGTAAAGTTGGTATTAATAAAGAAATTATCGCCGAACAAACTAGCTGTCCAGAATGTGGCAACGTGGACTTGGTAGAGAAAAATGGGATCGAAGTAGGAAATATTTTCAAACTAAGAACCAAATTTTCAAGTGCGTTTAATTTCAATTATTCAGATACTGCCGGACAAGAACAACTTGTTGAAATGGGTTGTTATGGTATTGGACCAAGTCGTGTGATGGGAACAATCGTTGAAGTCTTTCACGATGAAAAAGGTATTATTTGGCCAGAATCAGTTGCACCATTTCAATATCATTTGATTGTACTTGGTAAAGAAGAAGAAAGTTTTGAAATGGCCAAAAATATATATGACAAAATGACCGCTCGCGGAGTGGAAGTGTTGTTTGATGATCGTCGTGACCTCACCGCTGGCGCTAAGTTTGCCGATGCCGATTTGCTAGGTTTGCCAGTCCGTATGATTGTTAGTAAAAAAACCATTGAAAAACAATCCGTAGAAATCAAAAAACGCAACAGTGCCGAATCCGCTTTGGAACCGATTGAAAACTATTTATAATCTATGAATATCATTGCCCATTTCGATGAGATCTTTCTCAAGGGCGACAATCAAAAAATATTTATTGATTGTTTGAAGAAAAATATTCGTGATCTATTTGCGAATACCAAAATCACTAGAATAGAAAGTGGACTTTGGATTGAGAACTTCGAGCAGTCTGAAATCGCGCGCCTGGCCCTTGTGCCGGGCGTTGCCAATTTTGCAATTGCTTTTACTAGCGAACTAGATATTGAAAAAATCGGCGAAGCTACTTCTGAATATAATTGGGGAGAGGGGATAAATAATTTTCGTATCAAAGCTGAGCGCTCCGATAAACGCTACCCTCTAAATTCTGTCCAAATAGAAAAGCAACTAGGTGCAGTGATAAATAAAAAATTTGATTATAAAGTAAAATTAGAAAACCCAGAACTCACGATTAATGTAGATATCAGTAGTGACAAAGCAATAATTTATGGCAATCAGATCAATGGGGCAGGTGGTCTTCCAGTTGGAACAGCGGGCAAGGTAATGTGTCTGCTTTCAGGTGGAATAGACAGCCCAGTAGCCGCATACAAAATGTTGTGTCGTGGTGCTGAAATAGAAATGGTTCATTTTCAAAACCAAACTCAGGTGACTCAAGAAGTTTCACAAAAAATAATGGATCTGACCGCAGTGCTATCACGTTATCATGGAAAAATTAATTTACATATAGTACCGTTTGCAGAGTGGCAAAAACAAATCGTGATAAACGTGCCCGCCGACTATCGCATGCTCATGACTAGACGTATCATGTTTAAAATCGCTCAAAATATTGCCAAAAAACAAAATTGCCAAGCATTGATAACTGGAGACTCGCTTGGACAAGTAGCCTCACAAACTTTAGAAAATCTTACCGCCGTCTATCAATCAGTTGAAATGTTAAAATTAAGTCCACTGATCGGCAATAATAAAAGTGAGATAATTTCAATTGCTCGAAAACTTGGAACTCTAGAAATATCCAATCGACCATATGAAGATTGTTGCAGTCTGTTTGTTTCCAAACACCCTCAAACCAAAGCCAAGTTGGAAGACGTCTTGATGCTGGAAAACAGACTAGATATGGATGCTATTGACAAAACACCATATATTTCATACCATATAGGTATGGTATAAATGTAGTTGAATTGAAATCTGATTTTTGATATAATGTGGACATAATTCATACCTAATACATATGTCCTACGAAGTAGTCTTTGATATTGAAACCCAGAACACATTTGCTGAGGTTGATAATGATTTTAAAAAATTAAAAGTATCCGTTGTTTCTCTTTACCGTTCGGACACTGATTCGTACCAAAGTTTTACCGAGAGTGAATTAAGCCAGCTTTGGCCAATCCTAGAAAAGGCCGACCGCATCATTGGTTTCAATAGTGAACACTTTGATTTACCAGTTTTAAATAATTACTATTTGGGTGATTTACTACTTCTTCCACATCTAGACCTCATTATAAAAGTAAAAGAAAGTCTAGGTATTCGCTTGAAACTTGCTTCTATCGCCGAAGCCACATTGGACAATGTCACCAAAAGTGCCGATGGCTTACAGGCCGTACGCTGGTGGCGCGAAGGTAAAATCGACGAAATCAAAAAGTATTGTGAACAGGATGTAAAAGTAACCAAAGATATTTACGATTTTGGCCGCCAACACAAACAATTATTTTACAAAAATTTATCTGGTGAAATTTTACCATTTGCAGTAAACTTTGATCCGACCGAAAAACCGGTCACTGCCAGCGGCAATCCAGCCAATAAAAATATTAATTTTACCTTACCTTTTTAATATGCTTACACTTCGTCGTGAAACCGACTACGCACTACAAATGTTAAAAGTTTTAAGCAAAGCCAAAGGTAAAGTAATGTCACTAAACGACATCGCCAAAAAAACTAAGGTATCGTTTTTATTTTTGCAAAAGATCGCTAGAAAATTACGAATCGCCAAAATTATCGATGCTCACCAGGGTGTCGCAGGTGGATATCAGCTCATGATCGATCCAAAGAAAATAACTTTGAAAAAAATAGTTGAAGTAATGGAAGGAAAATGCTGTATTTTAAATTGTTTAGATGAGACTAAAAAAATTGAATGTTGTAGTCCAGCCCAAAATTGCGAATTAAAAACAAAGATGGGTAAGCTCAACAAAAAAATTGTAAAAATTCTTGACGATGTTAAATTGTCAGACATGTAATTATGTTTATAAAACCAAAAATTAAGCGTGAAATTTATCTTGACCATGCGGCCACGACTTATTGCGATCCAGAAGTAGTCAAAGCGATGATGCCTTATTTTACTGATATTTATGGCAATCCTTCTTCTTTATATCACAAAGGACGCGAAGCCAACGGTATTTTAAACGACAGCCGCCGCACTATTTCCAAACTTATCAACGCACTACCTGAAAATATTATTTTTACCGGTGGTGGCAGTGAATCCGATAACATGGCAGTCTACGGTATTGCCCGTGCCCATGAAACTCGCGGCAAGCACATTATTACTACCGCGATAGAACACCATGCTATTTTGCACCCACTCGAAGACTTACAAAAACAAGGTTATGAAGTTACATATTTAAAAGTAGATGACAAAGGCTTTGTAAATGTTGATGATTTAGCAAAAGCAATTCGTCCCGATACGATTTTGGTTTCTGTGATGTATGCCAACAATGAAGTTGGAACCATCGAACCAATTGCCGAAATCGGTCGAGAAATTTTAAAATA